>JBFIHF010000451.1:0-4951 GCA_041601915.1 Bradymonadaceae bacterium | reverse complement strand
CGGATGTAGAACGAAAAACTCACTCTTCGCGCCTCGCACGCACCAGTCCAAACTTGCCGATCGCGTTGGACACGATGTGGCGCTCCATCTCGCCGACGTCGTCGGTCACCAACAGCATCGAGTAGTCGTCATCGTCGATCGTGCCTTGGTCGACCATGCGTTCGATGAACTCGAGCATCGGTGCCCAGTAGTCGGTGCCCATCAGCACGATCGGAAAGTGTCGGATCTTGCCGGTCTGGCGCAACGTCAAGGTCTCGAAGACTTCGTCGAGGGTGCCAAAGCCGCCCGGCAGCACAACGAACGCGTACGAGTACTTGACCAGCATCACCTTGCGCACGAAGAAGTACCGGAACATGATCCAGTCGTCGCACCACGGGTTGACGCCGCGTTCGGTCCGCAGCGCGATCGAGCACCCCAGCGAGCGGCCGCCGGCCTCTTTGGCGCCCTTGTTCGCACCTTCCATCACGCCCGGCCCACCGCCCGTCAGCACGGTGAACCCGATCTGAGCGAGGCGTTCGCCCACTGCCTCTGCGAGCTCGTAGTAGTGGTGCTCGGGGCCGAAGCGCGCCGAGCCGAACACGCTCACGCACGGGCCCACGAAGTGGAGCTTTCGGAAGCCGCGGATGAACTCCACGAAGATGCGAATCGCGAGCACGAGCTCCACGCGTCGAGGGCGCGGCCCGCTAAGCAGTCGGATCTCGGGAGTTTCTGGCGGGTCGATGCTCACGAGACCTCGTAGGCGCGCAGTGTTTCGCGGGCCGTCACGTCCCAATCGAACTCGCGCGCTCGTGCGCGCCCGTCCTCGGCGAGTCGCTCGCGCAGGATGCGGTCATCGAGCACTGCGCCGATCAGCACCGCGAGCGCCCCGGCGTCCGTGGGCTCGAACCGCAGGGCGGCCTCACCGGCCACGGAGCGCATCGGTTCCAGATCGGAGACGATGGTGGGGACGCCCAGCGCCATCGCCTCGAGGGGCGGCAGGCCGAAGCCCTCCACGAGCGACGGAAACACGAAACATGTCGCGTTGCCCACCACCCGTCGCAGGTCGACATCGTCCAGCCGGCCGGCCGCGATCACGCGGTCGGCCACGCCGAGCTCCCCGGCGAGCGCGACCACGCCGTCGCAGCGCCCGACGAGCACGAGGCGACACGAGCGATCCCGCAGTTGGGCGAACGCGCGCACCAGGGTCTGCAGGTTCTTGTACTGCTTGTCGTTCCCGACGGCGACGATGTAGCGCCCGTGGTCGCGGCGCAAATGCTCGACGATCGCGTCGTCGGGCGGCAGCGCTTCGAAGTAGCGCGGCTCCACGCCGTGCGGACTCGTTCGGATCTTCGAGCGATCGATCCACCGCGTGGCGCGCGTGGCCGTGGCCTCGCTCACCGCGATGACCACGTCGGCGGCGCGCAGCGCGTCGGGGATCGCGCGGCGCGCGAACCGCGCGGTCGTGAAGGCTCCGAGCGCCGTGCGCTGGGAGATCTCGGGGTGGTCGATCCAGATGAAGTCGTGCGCGGTCACCACCGTTCGAGCCGGACGAGCAAACTTGCGCGGCAGGATGTGAAAGAGGCTGTGTACGACGTCGGCAGAATGACCGCCCAACGCGTCGCGAAAGACCGCGCCGCCGCGCAGATAGTTCTGCAGGCCGTCGATCGGTGATGCGACGAACACCTCCCGCGCGTCGAACAGCGGCTCGCGATTGGACTGATGACGCAGAACGACCCACTGCCAGTCGGGGCGCTCGGCGATCATGCGCGGCAACAACGCGCGCGCGTAACGGCCGACTCCGGTGGGGTCCGCAGTGATGTTTCGGGCGTCGACGAGCACGGTGGTCACGCGTCGGCCCCCAAGCACACGCGGCGAACGACGTCTGCCGGACGGTCCCAGCTGAACTCCTGCGCGCGCGCCAGCCCTCGTTCGCGCAGGCCTGCGGCGAACGCGCTGTCGTCGTGGATTCGGCGCATCGCCGCCGCGATCGAGGGGACGTCGAGCGGGTCGATCTCAACGCCAGCTCCGCCGCTGACCTCGGCCATCGCCCCGTAGTCCGTCGTCACGACCGGCGTCCCGCTCGCCATCGCCTCCAGCGCGGGGAGGCCGAACCCTTCGTAGAGCGAGGGGAACGCGAACAGCATCGCTTTGGCGAGCAGCGCGCGCAGGACGCGCTCGTCGACGTGGTCCAGCCGCACCACTCGCGTCGCGACTTCCGGGCGCGCGAGCCACTCTTCGAGGATCGGGTCGGGACCGCGCTCGAAGCGGCGGATCAGCACGAACCGTGCCTCGGGGATCCCCGCGAACGCCGACCAGAACGCGGCGAGGGCCCGACCGTGGTTCTTGTACGGCGAGCCCTGGCCGACGCAGAGTACGAACGGCGTGTCGCGGGCGAACAAGTGGCTGAGCACGCCCCACCCGTCGGCGGCCGCCAGCGGGTGAAACGACGGGTCCACGGCATTGTAGGTCACGTGGACGCGGCCCCGCGCGTCCGGGAACAGCTCTTCGATGTCGAGTCGCGAGGCGTGGGACACGGTGAAGATCGCCTCGCTCAACGCCACGGACCGCGGGATCGCGCTGCGGTAGAACCCACCGGTCACGACGCGCCGCCAGCGGCTCTGGGTGCAGAACCCCGGATCGATGAGCCACATCACGTCGTGCAGGGTGAAGTAACTCGGGGCCGCGATGCCTTCGGGCAGGATGTTGAACGGTGACCAGAACGCGTCGTAGGCGCTGCCGTCGACGTGGCGCTGCAGCATGTAGCGCGTGCGCGGGCCGTTGGGCTCCACGTCCCACACCACCCGGTCTCGCGCACCCACGACGTCTGCCGAGGCGGCGTCGCGCACGATCGCGGTGACCTCGACGTCGGGCGTCTGCGCGAGTCGCAGTGCGACTTGCTCGGTGTAGCGCCCAATGCCGCTCGGGGAGCCGTCCACGTAGCGGGCGTCGATAAGAATTCGTGCGGTCATAGCGGCGGGAGTATAGCCGCCCGATCCTCGAAGCGCACGACACGACGACTTCGCGGCTAACGCTGGTAGAGCGTCCGCGCGTCCGCGACGCCGTCGGCGTCGGAGTCGGTCACGGCCTCGACGAGCTGGCCGGCCGCGTCGTAGCGCCACTGCATCGTGCTGTCGACCACCCCATCGGCGTCGAGATCGAAGAGGCGTTCCAGCGGCTTGTCCCCGTCCCACAGCCGCGTCTCCAGCGCATCTGGCTGCCCGTCGCGGTCCGTGTCTGTGCGCTGCCACTCCACCTGATCAGGTGCGAGCGTGCGCGTGACAGAAGTCGTCGCGACGACGGCGCCCTGCGGGCTGAGACGCTCGACGGTCGTCAGCGCGCCCGACCCACTGACATCGTACGCGACCCGCACCCGTTGGGACTCGCCGCGCAGCCACGTCCGCGTGTCCACACTCTCGATGAGGCGGTTCTGGCCGTCGAACGTGCGCACGATCTGTGCGTACCTCGTCGTCGGGTCGTCGAAGCCATACTCGGTGCTCTCGAACGTCGGATTGCCCGCCGCGTCGTAGCGATTCACGGCTCGGTAGTCCACGCGTCCGTCCTCGGTCTCGTCCTGGGTGTACTCGGTGATGCGCTCGGCGCCATCGTACTGCCATACGTCCAGCCAGCCGAGCTGGAGGTTCTTCTGCGTTCGACGCAGCATCGTTCCGTCGGCGCGCCGGTCGATCCAGGCGTGGATGACGGGCACGCCGCGCTGCCAGATCTCTTCCTCGATGATCCCGCCCGCCGTATCGAACCGCCGGCTCAACGAGAGCTGCTCGTCCGCGGTCCCCTGCGCCTCGAACTCGCGGGCGATCTGCCCGTACGCGAACTCGCGTCGCACATGGGCGACGGCGAGGTCGTCCTCCAGCGTCGTGAACGTCGTGAACTCGGTGTTGGCGCCGTCGAACGTCCACAACTCCGTGTACGTGACGTCCAGCGAGAACGCGTCGAACGGCGAGTTTCGCCACGTCCGCCCGACCAGGCGTCCGCGATCGTCGAAGCTCTTGCTCTCGACGTAGAACGGTGTCTGGGAGCCCGCCTGCGTCTTGTGCTGGTAGACGACGCGTCCCTCGGCGTCGTGCTCCCACACGTGGGTGTAGGCGATCGGTGCGACGTAGACGTACAGCGCGAGGTCGGGGTCGAAGAAGTCGTAGGTCTCGAGCGTCATCCGCTCGCCGTCCCACTCGTGGATCCAACGCTCGTCCAGACATCCGTCGGCACCGAAAGTTTCCGTCACGACTGGATTCGTGCGCCGCGTATTCTCGAGGTTCGCGGCTCCGATGATCGAGGGTTCGACGCAGTCGTCGGTGGTCGGCAGCGCGATCGGCACGAGCTTGGCCGTCGCGGCGGTCGGTTCGTCGACGGCCCACGGTGTCGACAGTTCCGTCGGCGACTGTTTGGCGATGTCTCCGCACGACAGCGCCAACCCAAACAAGCTCAACATCCACATGCGTTCCATACCGTCTCCGAGGCGAGTGACTCCTTGACGATAGCGACCCGATTAACCCTGAGAATAGGTGTTATCTGTGCACCATTGTGTGGCGATGCTACATAGTCGCGTTCGCTTGACCGCGACCCCAACGCAAAACGGCCCCTGGCGCGCAGGGGCCGTCTACATCAGGCACCTCGGCCGGCGAGGCGTTTACTGGTTTGCGCGCCAGACTTGGATGTTGGGGCTTTGACTGAAGATGACGACCGGCGCGCCGGTGGAGTCGACGTACAATCTCGGCGAGCTGAATGCGACCGCGGTGGGCAGGCTGGCCGCGACCGGCGCCATCCACTGAGGCCCGTTCGCCGTGAACTCGGCGACCATGAGGCGATCACGAGTGGCCATCAGGCCGTACGGTTCATTCGCCGCGCCGATCGCGAGGTGGCTCGAGTAGCGCTGGGTGTCGAAATTCGGCATCGAGGGCATCGGGTCGTTGCCCAGCGCCGTCCAGCCGCCTACACCACCCTCGAGCACCCGGACGCG
>JBFIHF010000450.1:0-4964 GCA_041601915.1 Bradymonadaceae bacterium | reverse complement strand
TGCTGGGTCCCGGTGTCGGACACGACATAGACGGTCCACGTGCCGATATCGACGACCTGACCGCCCTCGGCGGCGACGACCCAGTGAATGCTCTTGTCGCAGGTGCTGGGCCGGATATCCTGGCCCTGGTGGCCGGTGCCCGACGGGCACAACGGCATGTCCCAACTACGGCTCTCGCAGTAGTTGTCCCACCACGGGTAGCTGTAATTCTGCGCATCGCATTGACCGCCGCCCCCGCCCTGGGAGCCGCCGCGGCCCCAGACCTGCGAGTTCGGATACGCCGGGGCGACCTCGATCGGGAACCGCATGTCCGGCACGTAGACCATGTCGTCGGCGCGGCCTGTCCCGCTGCCGGGCGTCAACATGCCGGACGGGTTGTACGTGAAGTCCTGCGCGGACAGGGTCGCGGGCACAAGCATCAGGATCAGGAAGGTCCGAAGCGCGTTCATGGCCGACCTCCGATCACGCCGAGTTGTTCGACCACTCCGAGCGCAAACTCGTCTTCGGTGCACCGCACGTCACCGACCGGTGTCGTGCAGTCGACGTTGAGGCTGTAGGAGGCCCCAAACGCTCGCCAACTCACCGTGACGACGCCGTGCGTGCGGCTCAGGGTGTAGTTCTCGGCGGCGAGGCGGGCCGCCTCGGGGATCTCCATGTTCGGCGCCGTCCACGCATTGCGCGTACCGCGCACATTCATGTTCAGCCCGTCGGGATACTCGACGGCGACGACGTACCAGTTGTGGTGGTGCGTCAGCAGCGCGGACGCCAGCAGCGTCGCGTCATCGAACGCCAACACCGGCACCGTGACGTCGTCGAGTTTCGGCTGCTGGTCGACCGGCAGCAGCGCGCGATCGAGCTGCTTGAAGCCGCGCGCTTCGTCCCAGTCCACCGCCTGCGCCACCGGACCCTGCGGCGACCGATCGATCCCCGCAGCCTTGCTTGCTCGCTCGGCCGCATTCGCTGCGGCCGTCGCCGGTGACACGGCCGGCGTGACGGTGGTCAGTGGCTGCCGACTCGTGGCGGCATCAGGCCGCGTTTCCGCGCAGCCAGCAACGGCGATCAAGGCGCCCAACAGTAATTTCCAATTCATCGGGAAAACCTAGCAGGAAGTTTGGCCCGCGTCACCGGTGGGCTCGGCGTAGGACCCCTGATACACTGGGCCCATGTTGATCCTGAAGATGTTGCTGCTCGCGACGATCGTCGCCGGTGCAGGTTGTTCGCAGGCGGCGGATCCGCAGGACCCCGCGGACATGGGGGGCGTCGACGACATGGGCGCCGACGACGAGGGGGCCGATGACGCGGATGCCGCGGACGCCGAGGACACAGCCCTGCCGTCGCGGTGCATCGCCGCCCCGACCCCGTGGGCGGCCGGAACACCGATCTTTTCTGAGCAAACCGAGGCCTCCGGACTCCTGGAGTTGAACGCTGAGGCCCAACACATCGGCGCCGTCGACTGGAACGGCGACGGGCTCGCCGACCTGGTCCTGCGTCGCGACAGCACGACGGGGCTGACCTGGGACGACTGGGCGGCGGGCACGCGCGCATTCTGGCTGCTCGAGAACCAGGGTGATGGCACGTTCGTCGATCGCACCCGCGAGTCCGGGATCGTGGAGTCCCGAGAGGACCCGAACCTCGGCCGTCCCTCCGAAATCGCGGTGTTCGCCGACGTCGACAACGACGGCGACCTCGATGCGTTCACCGCGTACCGCAGCACGGGGTCGCGACCCGACGGCGCGGAGGTCATGCTCAATGACGGCGCGGGCGGCTTCACGTTTGGCGACGTCGGCTTCCAGATCCACAAGGCGGGGCTGCCGTGGCCGGCCTACGGCGCGTCCTTCGTCGATCACAACCGCGACGGTCGCATCGACCTCTGGGTCGCCTACTTCGCGAACGTGTCGGACGTCCTCTACGAGCAACAAGAAGCCGGCACGTTCGCGGATCGAAGCTCGCTGTATGGCATCATCGAGGACTCGACGCCCGAAGCGCGAAACGAAGGGCGCGCACCGACGTCGGGCTGGGGCGCGACGGCCTGCGACCTCAACGGAGACGGACAGCCCGAGCTGATGAGCACCTCCTACGGGCGCAGCCCGAACCACCTCTGGCTCGCCGGACTGGCCGACGGGGTACCGACCTACGAAAACGTGTCTGTGGAGTCCGGCTACGCGTTCGATGACCGCACCGATTGGAGCGACGACGAGTCCGCGCGCTGTTGGTGCATGCTGCATCCCGACGATGAAGACTGCGCCGGCGTCCCGCCTCCAGACGTCTTCCCGTGCAGCGTCGACGCCGACGCCTTGCGCTGGAATCACTTCACGAGTCGCGAACCGTCATCACTCGGAGGCAACAGCGCAACGACGATCTGCGCGGACCTCGACGGGGACGGCGACATGGATCTGCTGAACACGGAGCTCCGCCACTGGGACGTCGGCTCGGCCAGCGACCCCACGGAGATCCTCGTCAACGACGGGGCGCTTCGGCCCTCCTTCAGCCGACCCGGACGCGCCGCGATGGGCCTCGAACGCGTGCAAGAGGCGACGTACTGGGACGAGGGCGACCTCGACGCCGCCGTGTTCGATTTCGACAACGACGGACGACCCGACATCTGGATCAACTCCAGCGATTACGCGGGCACACGGGCGCATCTGTACCGCCAGGTCTCCGCCGGCCAGTACCAGGAGGTCGCGCTGGGCGACTTCGTCGACCTCACCCGCGCCAAGGGCATTGGCATCGCCGACTTCGATCGCGATGGCGACCTCGACGTCGTGGCGAGCCGCTCCGACGTGCGATGCGACGACCCTGTGGAGTGCGTCGACTTCCACGCACGCTACTTCGACAACGTCGTCGGCAACGGCAACAACTGGGTGCAGCTGAGGCTGGAAGGCGGCGCGGGCACGAACCGATCGGCGATCGGCGCGCGCGTCACCGTCGACAACGGCGACGTCATGCAGGTCCAGGAGGTCGGCGGCGGACACGGGCGTTTGGGCATCCAACACGAGCTCGCCTTGCACTTCGGCCTCGGCACCGCGTGCGAAGCGACGGTCACAGTGCGCTGGCCAAACGAAGCGCTCACCGAGCAAACGTTCACGCTCGACGCCGGCCACCGCTGGGCACTCGTCGAGGACGGCACGCCGGTGCTCGATCCCTTGGGCCCGTAACGAATTGGCCGCTCACCGCGCGCCCGTGTAGGCTGAGACCATGTCGACCCATGCACATTTCCTGCGCGAGCTGCGATCGTTGTTGCGCGCTCCGTATGCGTTCATCCACATCGAAACCCACGAAGAGGACCGTGCCGTCGAGATCCTGCGCGGGCTCGCCGACGCCGACGGGCGCGAGTTGCGGGAGTGGAGCTCGGTGACGGGCTTCACCGGCAGCGCGTCCTCCGGCGCCGTGATCGACGCGTTGAAAGTCATCGAGAGTTCGCAGGTCAACGCCGTGTTCGTGCTCAAAGATGGCGCGCCGCTGATCAACGCCGACGCCCTTGCGGAGCGCCGAATGCGCGAGATCGAAGGGCCATGTGCCGCGTTCGGAAAGACCGTGATCCTGCTCGGTCCCACCCCGATCGACGCCCCCGAGCTCGCCAAGGAAGTCACGCGCATCTCGCTCCCACTGCCCGACCGCGTCGCGATCCAGCGCGAGTGCGATCAAGTCTTCGCCGCCGATGTCTACACGACGGTCGAGCGCGAAGGCCTCGTGAGCGGCGCGATGGGACTGACCGCCAAGGAAGCCCATCGCGCGTTTCATCGCGTCCGCGTGCTGCTCGACGAGGCGACGAAGCGCAATCAGCCCTTCGATATCCCGCGCGCGATCCTCGACGAAAAGCAGCGGCTCGTGGGCTCCACCGACGCGCTGGAGTTTCATCCCCTCGACCAGGGTCTGGGCGACGTCGGCGGACTCGACGAGCTGAAACGCTGGCTCGGCGAGCGCAAACGCGCGTTCGGCGAAGACGCTAAACGCTATGGTTTGCCGACCCCCAAGGGCCTGCTGCTCGTCGGCGTGCAGGGCTGCGGCAAGAGCCTCACCGCCAAAGTGATCGGGCGCCACTGGGGGCTGCCGCTGCTGCGCCTCGACCTCGGCGCCGTGTTCGAGGGCCGCCGCTCCCCCGAGGAGTCGCTGCGCACGGCGCTGCGCACCTGCGACGCCATCGCCCCCTGCGTGCTATGGCTCGACGAGATCGAGAAGGGCTTCGAGGACGACGGCCGCTCGTCGCGAGTCCTCGGCTCACTACTCACGTGGCAGCAGGAAAAGACGACCCCCGTGTTCCTGGTCGCCACCGCTAACGCCGTCCACAAACTGCCCCCCGAACTGCTGCGCAAGGGCCGCTTCGACGAGATCTTCTTCGTCGACCTGCCCGAGCTCCACGAACGGCGCGACATCCTCAACATCCACATCGCGCGCCGCGGCCGCGCCTTCGACGAAGACGTCGTCGAACGCGTCGCCGTGAAGACCGAGTACTTCTCGGGCGCCGAGCTCGAACAGGTCGTCGTCAGCGCCATGTACACCGCGTTCGCCGACGACCGCGAAGTCGATCCCGACGATCTCGACTACGCCGTCCAGGAAACGATCCCGCTCTACCGGACCTACGAAGAGCAGATCAAAGGCCTGCGCGAGTGGGCCGATGGCCGCGCCCGACGCGCCTCGCACCGCCGCAAGGTCCTCGACTTCTTCACGGGCTGATTCGTCGGGAGCCCGGCACGACACACTCATCCGCGCCGACACGAACCACCCACCGCCCCCGCATGAACACACGCCCTTCGACCCTTCACTGTCGATTTTCCGCAACAAACTGCTCGGACCATCGATAACGTGGGGTCGAACTTGGGGGTAGCTTCTCGATCGAGCCGCCGACTTCGACTGCGCGGGATCCGGCGTGCTCGATTCGAGCAAGCCGGCTGGTCAAGAGTGGGATGGGGCGATCGCGTGGTGCGAGTTGCCCGGGCACTCAAAATGCGCCGTCTGAAACGAAG
>JBFIHF010000449.1:0-4976 GCA_041601915.1 Bradymonadaceae bacterium | reverse complement strand
TCGACCTGCCATCGTTCGAAGCTCTTGCCGCACTCCACCGTACCGTCGGGGGATGTGAGTTGAGCGGAGCAACTGACGGAGTCAGACCGCACAATGACGCTCCCGTTGGACGGCGTCACGGCATCGGCCACGAACTGCAGCATGATCGTGATGTCCATCGGATACTTGTCTCCGACGAAGGCCGCCACGTCGACGGGCTCATCGACCTGCTCGATTCGGGCCTCCTCGAGCTGCTGTGGACTCGACGCCAGCACCGATGCCCAGCTCAGCCCGAACCCCGGTTCAGCCGAGACGAGACATTGGATCGAATCTTGGCGCTGAAACTCATCAGCGTCGGTGCCTTTGCGAATTCCGCAGACGACGGTCGGCGCCGGGACCGTCTCAGCCGGACGGACGTCATCGGACTTCCCACCGGGTCCGCAGTCGGTGCACTGTTGCTCGATGACGATCGGACCGTCTCCGGTTGCGGCAGCGCAACCGATCGCCATCGAGAGCGCACCGCAGATCATCGCACAGCCGAGTTTCATCCCGTCTCCATGTGTCACCGGGTTCACAAGCCCTCGAACCCACGGATCGAAAGTAGTCTTGATCGGTGTCGCATTGCCACTCTCGTGTTTCGATCTCCCCATGAAGACGTCGCCGTTGCCCGCCGGAACCGGAACCGGAAGACCTCGTCACGTAAGCCGAGTCAGCGATTGAGCGATTCCTCTCCCTTGCGCGCGAAGCGTGTCGCGCCGTTCAGCGGACCTTTTTGCAGCGCCCACCCTTCCATGTCCACTGGTCTTTCGGCCATTTGGGGTCGGAGACCCAGCAGTGCGCGCAGCCGGCGCCGCCCTTGGCGAGCAGGCAGCTGCCGTGTTGCTCGCATCCGGGGGCCAGGCGGCAGTTCGCTTCGGTGACCTGTGTGCAGCGCCCTTTTCGGAAGCCGCAGGCCCCCCGCTCGGTACATGCCTCGCTCTGCGCGCAATCGGCGTCGCTGCCGGCGTTGCACTTGCCGTCGATCGCGGTGCATGCCCCACTCCTCCGACACATCTCGAGGTCGCGGCAGTCATCGTCGGCGGCCACGCAGCGGTCTTTGGCCAGCGTGCAGCGCCCCTGCATTGCACACATCTGCCACGCCTCGCACCCCTGCGCGCTGGCAGCGCATGCACCGTCGATGAGCGTGCACCGCCCCTGTTGGAAGCACCCCCGGCTCTTGTCGCAGTGAACCTGTGCCGTCGCCTGGCAATCCTCGTCGACCATCGCGCACAGGCCCTTCTCCTTGCAGGAACCGGAGTCGCGGCATGGGTCATCGACGCGGTGTGTCACGCCACTCAAGCCGCACTGCGCAGGGGCGCTGAGTTCCGGCATCTCGGCGACGCACGCGACGACTTGTCCGGCGTAGGCCACGCGTTCGAACTCCTTGTCCGCCGCGTAGCTCGACGGCTCCCCGCGCATCCATCCGTCCTCACCGTCCGGCGCGAGCTTCGTGCCGCCCGCATCCTTCAACCTCGCGCTCGCCGCTGAAAGCGGCTGGTCGAACTGGATGCGCAACACGTCCGACGTGCGACACGCCTGGATCACGCGCGCCTTGCAGTCGTCGAGCATCGACACGAATTCTTCGCCCAGCAGCAGTCGCACGGCGTCGGGCGTGGCGCCGAAGATGCGGACGTGGTGGCAGCCGCCGCTGACATAGATGCCAAATCGAGCGCCCCCTACCTCGAAGTCGCCGCCGTGGTTTTCACCACACAGCATCATGAATTCGCGCGGGACACCTCCGACTGACTCCGCGTCAAGCTTTGCGGACAGTGCCCGATAATCGATCCCCTTCGAGGGGCGCATCACGCGGTCCTTGCCCATGTGGTGCGGCCAGTCGAACATCACGACCAGGTCGCCGTTCGTGGCATTGAATACGGCGCTCTTGGTCTCGGCCAGGGTCACGCCGGCGAGTCCTGCGCCATGCTCGGCGAGCAGTCTTGTCCACGTCGCGGCCGGTGCCGGGACCGACGGTGCTGGCGCAGCCGGCGCAGTAGGATCTGGATCTGACGACTGTGTGGCTTGGGCGACGGGCCGCGCGTCCGGCTCGACCGTGGACCGGTCACAGCTCAGCAGCCCGAGCGAGAGGATCACTAAGAGGATGTGAATCATGTCTTCATGGTATCGGGGACGACCGAATCTGGCACGCCGCGCGGAGATCTGAAGCGACCTGACCCCCGGACGACCTCAACCTGACGTGCAAAGACGAAGACGTCCGCTCCACAGGAATACGCAGCCGCATTCCGCGATGTGACGACGATCAGGCCCGCGGCGACTTCTGACGGCGCGCAACTCGGGGTTGCTCCACGCGGGGGCCGACCGTACGATTCGGCATGTTTCGAGTTCTCCTCACGTGTGTGATCGCGCTGTCCGGCTGTTGGACGTTTCGCGACCTCGATCCGGTGGCCCGTCAGAACAGCGATCTGGGCGTCGACGACCTCGGCGTGGCCAACGACGGTGACTCAAGCGACACGTCACGTCGGTCCGACCTCACGTGGAGGGTCGTGGACTGCGGGCGGCCAGACACCCATCCCGAGTTGTCGTTGATGGACCGCCCGACCGGCGCTCTCGCGGCCTCGATCGGCTTTGTGGAAGCCGAGCGTCCGGGGTTCGGAGGACAGCTCGCGTGGGTTCGCGACGAGACCGGGTATCGCGCCGGCGTGGACATCGGCGACTTCGGGATAGCGATTGAAGTACCGAGCGAGATCCCCGAGGAGCCCGCGGTCATCACGGACGTCACGATTGGACCAGCCGACAGCTTTGGTGGCTGGGTTTGGGCGGCGACCAGCGCTCCACCGTGCGTGGAGGCGTTCTGGTGGGGTTACTCCGGCGCCGCCGTCACGTCGACACCTTGTAGCGCAGCCGCGACGCAACGGTTCGCGATGGAAGTCGCGGGGGGCTTCAACCCGTACACGGGTCGCGGGGACACCAGTCGACGGATCATCTGGCACGAGCCCGGCCGGATCGTCGCGGCGGGCGGCGAGTTCTCTGCCGACGAGACGACGTTCGGCAGCTACCCGCGCGGGAGAATCGAGCAGACGTTCACGTTCGCGACCCGAAGCGAGCTGACCTTCTTTGGGAGTGACGCGACCTTGTACGCGTGGAACCACGCTCAAGCACGAATCAACGGCGAGAACGATCCGGAAGCGCCTGTGGACACCGAGATCGGCTTTGCGGGTGCCGGCAGTTTCGATGTCGTCGCCCTCGACCCCCACCAGTACGTCGTGGCGCGAACCGTCGGGACGGACCTGCTCATCGAGCGTTACAGGGCCCTGCCCGGCTCTGCCAGCGTGACATTGGACGGCGAGTGGTATCGAATCTCGGGATTGACGCGGCCGGACGGGATTGCGCTGGCGACGTTCCGCGGCGGATTCGCGCTCTGGTATGCCGAGCACGGGACGTCCGCGTCGGCGGACACCGAGGATCGTTGGACGGCGCAGCCATTCCGAGTGAGTGATGACGAACTGACGGTCTGCGAGTCTCCCTACGTCCACGACCACCCCGCCATCACGTATCGCGACAACGATTTGGTGGCGTTCGAGGACGGCAGCCGCCTGTTTGTCGTCGGCGCCGTGCACTACGAGATCGGCTCGGACCAGTACATCAACATCGAAGGCCCATTCTGGTCCTTGTTCTAGACAATATGGAGCGACCGTGGATGGTCGACGCGGGGAAGCGCCCGAGAACCGTGGGCCAAATGAGCGACGGGCAAACGTGAACACTGACCCTCGACAGCAGATCCCCCCAGAGGTATGACCCATGCTCAATCAATACAACTAGTTAGACGAGCGCCACACTTGCGTGGCGCCGACACTGTAAGGAGGGACAGTTGAAAACGACACGAGTTGCAATATTGGTACTGCTTGCCGGCGGGATCGCTACGGGCTGCGGGAAGAACAACGACGCAAATTCCACCGCCAACAACACGACGGCGAACAACACGACCGTCAACAACACGACCGTGAACAACACGACCGTGAACAACACGACTGTGAACAACACGACCGTCAACAACACGACCGTGAACAACACGACCGTGAACAACACGACGGTCACCAACAATACCAACACGTACACCCCGTTCGACTGGGCGTGCGGCGACCTCGCACAGCCCACGGGAGCCTTCGCGGATCTGGTCGGGAACACATTCGACATCAACGGCGGATGTGTCGGCGTCAATCCTTTCGAGAGGCTTCTCGCGCTGTGTACGGGCGCGGTCGTGACCGACTCCACGTTTGCGAACTGGAGCGGGAGAATGACCATTCTGGATGACGGAAAGTTGGTGAACCACATCACGGCCGACTACGACATTGAGACGTTCGTGCCCGCGATGTGCGTCACCGCGCTGGGTGGCGGAACTTGCGCCGGGATGGCGGCGACGCTCGACGGTTCGATTGGGAACTCGGCGACAACCTGCGTGATCGAAAACACGGCGGATTGTCTGTGCAACATCACAGGGCCCGTCGCGGCGCGCTTCAACGGAATCCTGACCGAAGTCCGAGACGGCGTCGTCACAGTGTCCTTCCTGGAGCGTCAAGCCGACGACAGCTACATTCGCGTGGACGAGGAGTGGGAGTACGAGTTCGACGGGACGAACGGGGTCAACCAGTCCTCGATCGACTCCACCAGCTACAGCGCGACGGTGGGCGCCGACGCCGACGCTTGTGAGGTCTACTGCATGGGCTTTATGGCCGCCTGCAACTGGCGCGACGACATCGTCACGCCGTACGACGACGACGCCGACTGCATGACGACATGTGCCGGATTCGCAGCTGGCGCCGATGGCGACATGGTCGGTGACACGACGGCGTGCCGCAGCTACCACACGTTCGCGGCCGCTGACCCCACGGGCGTCACGAACCCGGACACGCATTGCCCGCACGCCCAAGAAGTCCCAACTGCCGCTTGCGTGAACTAGAGTTCTGTTCGTCCGCCGGCGCTCGGTGACCGCGGTCACCGAG
>JBFIHF010000448.1:0-4992 GCA_041601915.1 Bradymonadaceae bacterium | reverse complement strand
GCGTCGCCGATTCCGTCGCCATCGGCGTCAGCCTGCGTCGGGTTCGCGACCAGGGGGCAGTTGTCGACATCGGCGCAGAAACCGTCGCCGTCCGCGTCATTTTGCGCGGTGTTCGGGCAGACGTCGCACGCGTCGCCCATCCCATCGAGATCGAGGTCGGACTGGGACGCGTTGCTCACGGTTCGACAGTTGTCCACATCGCCGCAGATGCCGTCGCCGTCGATGTCGTTCTGCGTGTCGAATGGACAGATGTCGCAGGCGTCGCCGGGTACGTCGGAGTCGGAGTTCTGCTGGAACGGATTGGCGACGAACGGGCAGTTGTCCACGTTTCCACACACCCCGTCGCCGTCGGTATCGTTCTGCGGGTCGACGGGGCAGGCGTCGCAGATGTCACCGCGCCCATCCCGGTCGAGGTCCGCCTGGTTGGGGTTGAACGCGATCGGGCAGTTGTCGACGAGATCGGGGATCCCGTCTGCGTCTGCGTCGAGCACATCGACGGCAAAACACAGATCGACGTCCTGATCGACCGGGGTGCTCGCCACACCGATGAACTCGGTGCCGTCGGCGTACCAGTCCTTCGATGACTGCTGAACGAGCCAGCGGTCGTCGGTCTCCTCGAACACCAACGAATACGTTTGCCCCACCGTCAGCGTGACCGTCGTGAAGTCGAACGTGACGGTGCCTTGGACGTAGACCCCGGGCTCGGTTCGGGTGATGACGAGCGGCGCCATCCGCACGGCGACGTTGGGCCCCGTCCCGACTCCCTCGCGCAAACGCACGCGCAGCGTGGCATCGCGAGGCGTGTTGTCGAGGAGTTGGCGAACGGACGTCAGCCGAATGCTGAACAAGGAGGTCGAAGTCGCGGTGAACGTCTGGAACACCGGATCATTGACGGGATCGGCGACGGCTACGTACGGGTCGAGGACCACACACTCGGGAGGCCCGATGTTTTGAGCGAACGCGGGGACACCCACCAGCATGAACAACGCGGTCGAAGCTACGGCTCGCCAAACACTCACGACACCCTCTTGCCAGACTATCTATCCGTGGGTGCGAGGCTATCACGGCACCGGTTGCCCCTCAACGTTTGCCACATCGGGCGAGGGCGCTACATTGGCGACGCACCAACCCATCGAGGACCGGCCATTGACGACCGAAGCTCCGCACCCCCTCGTCGACCGACTGCTCAAACTCGAGCAAGGCGGTCCGTTCCAACAGTTCTTCGGCGGGCTGCAGACGACGTTCTCGTCGGTGAAGTTCATGGCGAAGAACCGGTCGCTGTGGCCCAGCGTGGCGATGCCGGCGCTCATCAACATCGGCACGTTCTTCGTCATCGTGGCGCTGCTGTTCTGGAACTACGACTGGTTCGTCCTGCCCGAGCCCACCGGCAGCGGCATCGGCTACTACGTGCTCTTCGTGCTGTGGTGGCTCTACAAGATCTTGCTCTACCCGCTGCTGCTCGCGCTCTCGTACTTCCTGACCATGATCCTCGCCGGCATCGTGGCGAGCCCGTTCAACGAGACGCTGTCGGAGCGCGCGGAGGAATTGATGATGGGCCGCGTGGTGCAGGGCGAGGAGGGCTGGAAGGCGATGATCGTCGGCGGGCTGCGCGGGATCGCGAGCTCGGCGGCGACCGGCATCCCGCGCGCAATCGTCGTCGTGATGCTGGGCTTGATCCCGGGGATCGGCCCGATCCTCGCCGCGATCGTGGGCGCATTCTTCATCGCGGTGGGCTACACCGACTACCCCTTCGAGCGCCGTCGGTACTCGTTGAAGCGCAAGCTGGGGACGCTGTGGAAACACAAGCGCATGGCGCTCGGATTCGGGATCGGCGCGAACTTGTTGCTGATCGTGCCGCTCGTCAACTTCCTGTGCATGCCCGTCGCGGTGGTCGGCGGGACCGCGTTGGCGATCGCGCTGGATGAGCTCGAGTCGAAGTCGCCGCAGCCCGCAGCTACATCCGAGCCTGAACCGACGTGAGGGCCGCGCGGCCGCGCTGCATGAGTGCGCGCAGGTCGACGCCCACTAACTGACCATCCGCCACGACCTGGCGGCCGGACGCGAACACGTGCCGCACGTTGGCGCGGTGGGCAGCGTAGACGATGCGGCTGTACGGATCACCGCCCGGGCCCGCGCCCGGATCGTCGCGTAGGTCGATCACGACGAGGTCCGCGGACTTGCCGACCTCGATACTGCCCGTCTCTTCGCCGATCCCGAGTGCGCGCGCACCATCGATGGTCGCGAGCTGGAGGACGCGTCGCGCCGGCATCGCCGTCGGGCCATGGATCGGCTTCTGGATCAGCGCCGCGAGGCGCATCTCCACGAACGCATCGAGGTTGTTGTTGCACGGTGCGCCGTCGGCGCCGAGCGAGACCCGCACGCCGTGTCGGTCGTAGCGCGGGATGTCCGCAATACCGCTCGCCAACTTGAGGTTCGAGCTCGGACAGTGCGACACCGCGGTGCGCGTGCGCGCCAGCGTCTCGCACTCGCCGTCCGTGACGTGCACGCCGTGCGCGAGCACGCTGCCGTCGCGCAGCATGCCGACGCGCTCGAGGAACTCCATGTTCGTGCAGCCGTACAGCGCGTCACAGAACTCGTTTTCGTAGGACGTCTCCGCGGCGTGCGTGTGGATCAAGCACCCGAGGTCGTTCGCTGCTTCTACGACGCCGCGCAACAGCGCCTCCGTGCATGACACGGCGAAGCGCGGGGCGAACGCGTACTGGATCCGCCCATCCGCCGCGCCATGCCAGCGTTGCTGCAGCGCCAACGACTCCGCGATGCTCGCCGCGGTCACCTCCATCAGGCCGGCGGGTACGTCATCGCCGTAGTCCATCATGCACTTGCCGATGAACGCGCGGATGCCGCTGTCGCGCACCGCCTCGCCGATCGCGTCGGTGTGGTTCACGGTGCCCATGTCGAGGATCGTCGTCGTCCCGCCCAGCAGCAATTCGGCGAGCCCGATCTCGGCGCTCGTGCGCAGCTCGTCGAAGCCCAGCGCCGCCTCGTAGGGCCAGATGCGGCGCTTCAGCCAGTCGATGAGCACCAGGTCGTCGGCGCAGTTGCGCATCAACGTCTGACACAAGTGAATGTGCGTCTGCACGAAGCCGGGGACCACGAGCTGGCCTTCGGCGTCAACGACCGTCGCGTTCGCGGCACTCTCAGGGGGGATCGCACCGATCGCGACGATCTTCGAATCGCGGATCAGCACGTCGCCTTCGATCACGTCGAAGGCGTCGTTCATCGTGACGATCGTCGCCTTCTGGAGCCAAACGTCGCTCATGTCTGTCAGCCCGAATATTTACAGTACATCTGGCCACCGGTGGTTGCGCCGGTGCAGCTGAACTGTGCGGGGCAATCGGCGTTCTGGAAACACTCAATTTCGCAGGCCTGCGTCGTTCCGCAGACGTAGCCGCTGTCGCACGGTCGGCTATCCGTGCATGCGGACTGGCAGATCCCGAGCAGCTCCGTGCCGCCCGCGGCACCGGCAATCGAGCCCACCGCGAGGCAGGAGTAGCCGGACTGGTTGGGACCGGTGACTCCGCGCGAGCAGTCCGAGTTGCGGAAGCAGCGCGGCAGACAAAGCGAGTTGCCGGCGTCGATCACGTAACAGGTGTCATCGCCACAGCCGGTCGTCGGCCCGACGAACAGCGTTCCGGGCTCGGCGCCCGCCGTGAACTGACACCCGCCGGCGAGGCACTGCCCGCCCGGTGTGCTGCCATCGGTGTCCTGTTGCAGGCAGTAGCCTTGGAGCAGCCCGCCGTCGCACTGGGAGTCCGCCGTGCACGCCCCACCGAGGTTGGGCGTCGGGCAGCCGCTGCAAACATCGGTGCCGAAGGTGAAGCACCGGTTGTCCCTCACGATGTCCCCGTCGCAGCTGCCGTTGGCGACGATGTCGTCCACCAGCGTGCGGTAGCCGGGTTCGCTCTGGTAGCGCATCGAACACAGTTCCCCGGGGTCTCCGCCCGTGCCTTTGCAGCCGGCTTCGAGCTCGTCGAGTGCGGTTAGCACCTCAGGGGTCAGCGTGCAGCGGGTGTCGGTGCAATTGCCCCACAACAGTTCGCACGCCGTCGCACACTTCTGCGCGATCACTGGCGGCACCATGTTGTTGTCCGGCGGCGTCGTGTTGTTCGTCGGGGTGGTGTTGTTCGTCGCGTTGTTCGTCGGCGTGACGTTGTTCGTCGGCGTGACGTTGTTCGGCGTCACGATGATGTTGTTCGTGTCACCGTTCGTGTCCGTCGGCGACGTATTGTTCACCGTCGTGTTGTTCGCGGTGTTGTTGGCGGACGAGTTGTGGCTCGGCTTGCTCTTGTCGCGTACCTGGGGGCCACAGGCGACGATGAACAGCGTGAAAAGTAGGGCAAAACGTTTCATTTCATTCCTCCAAATCCATTGCACGGCCACATACCTACAGAAGTCGCGAACCGATCCCCACTAAAACATCCTGAAAGCGATTACTCGGCTTCGGCGTTGGCTCCGTTCGTGGCGCCCTCAAACCGGGGTGTGCCGCCGATCTGGACCCGATCACCCGCTTTGAGGCCTTCGAGCACTTCGGCGTGAGTCAGGGTCGACCGCCCAAGTTTGACCGCCTTGCGCGTCCCACTGGCGAGCGTGACGTGCGTGGATTCGTCGTCGCTCTGCTGCACGGCGATGAGCGGGACGATCAGGACGTCTTTCGCCACAACGCTTGCCAGCTCGACGCGCGCGGTGTTGCCAGGTCGTAACTCCGGTGGCGCCTCGTCGAGCTCCAGCCGCACGGCGTGCTCCTTCAGATTGCCGGCGGGGTCCTCCGAGCCCAGCCGCTCGTTGCGCGTCGTCGCAAAGTCCTCCTTCTTGGTGACTTTGGCGGTGATGGCGCGTTGCGGCATGATCGTCGGGAACACGCGCGCCACGTCGCCTTCGTTGACGAGCGTCGCGTCGCGCGGCCGAATGTAGACTTCGGCGACGTACGAGGTGAGGTCCGGGATCTCGAGGATCTTGTCGCCGGGGCGCGCG
>JBFIHF010000447.1:0-5006 GCA_041601915.1 Bradymonadaceae bacterium | reverse complement strand
GCGAGTTGCCCCAGGGTGAGGTCCAAATCGCCACGGACGACCAGCCCGAATCGGCCCCCGCTCGGCGGGTCGTTTTTTGACGCGCCCACCTCGATGTGTGACGATGTAGGCATGACGCTCGATTCAGCCCTCGCCGCCTATCTTGCCCATCTCAAGATTGAGCGCAACCTCGCACAGAACACGATCCAGTCCTACGCCCGCGACCTCGGGCAGTTCGCCGAACACATGTGCCCGGACGGTGCCGGCATCCACGTCGATGCACCCCAGCCCGCGGACGTCACCGGCTGGCTCGTCTTCGACCTCGAACGCGGTCTGAAGCCACGCTCCCTGGCGCGAAAGATCACCGCCCTCCGCGGGCTCTACAAATACCTGACCGCGCACCGCATCGCCGCGGCAAACCCTACCGCCAACGTCGATCTGCCCCGCTACGGGCGCCGAGTCCCCAAGATCGTCTCCCTCGACGAAGTCGAACGCCTGATCGCTGCCCCCGATCGAACGACACCCGAAGGGCAGCGCGACCACGCGATGATCGAACTGCTCTACGCAACGGGGTTGCGGGTCTCCGAACTCTGCGCGCTGAATGTCCGCGAAGTCGACCTGCGCGCTGGCTGGGTGCGCGTCGACGCCGGGAAAGGCGGCAAGCAGCGCGTCGTGCCGATCGGCGACCACGCCCGCGACGCGGTCAACGCCTACATCAGCGAGGGCCGCCCGGGGCTCCTCGCCAAGAAGGGCGGTCCCGGGTCCACGCCCACCCTCTTCGTCTCGCGATGGGGACGCGGACTGACTCGCCAGGGGTTCTGGAAGAACCTGAAACGCTACGCCGAGATCGCCGAGGTGACCGGCGACATCAGTCCCCACAAGTTGCGCCACAGCTTCGCGACGCACCTGCTGGAGCGCGGCGCCGACCTCCGCATCGTTCAAGCATTGCTCGGCCACTCCGACATCTCCACGACGCAAATCTACACGCACGTCGCCCAGGAACGACTCCGTATCCTGCACAGCGAGCATCACCCCCGCGCTTAACTGACCCCGGTCACAGACTCTTTGACCGCGGTCATCAGACCAGGATGTGACGTGGAAAAACAATGGCGGTATCATCGACCGATGAAACACTGGATTCCCATTGCACTCGTCGTGCTGGTCAGCAGCAGTTGCTACTCGCGCCTCACCGGCAACCACGGCCGATTCACCTTCGCGTACCCCGCGTCGGCGAATGTCTTGGACTTCAACAAGCCGATCGCGCCCGGCGCGCGGCTCGATGTGTTCGTTCAGCCGCTGAGCGGCGACGAAGAGCTCGGCATCGAGAGCGCGGTCTCGTCGAACCCCGACGTGATCCGCGTCGTGGAACAACGCGGGGCCCACGTCGTGCTTCAAGGCGCCGCCGTCGGCTTCGCACAGCTCACGATCCGCACCGTGGACGGCCTCTCCGACACCGTGGACCTGCACGTGGAGACGCCCACCGAAGTCACGATGTCGCACGCGTGCACCGACGACGCCTTCGCCGTGTACCCCGCCGACGCCAACGTCGCGATCCCGTTTGGACTCAGCCGCGCCGAAGGGCAGGCCGTCGCGGGCTACGGGTTTTGGCCGATCAAGGTCACCCCGTCCAAAGCACTGGTCCTCGACCGCTCCAGCCGTGACCAGGGCGCCCTGCACTTTCACTCCTCGGGCGCGCGCCACCGAGTCGCGATCCGCTCCACGATCGACGACGCGATCCTCGGCCTCGCGCTGGCCACCAATGATGAGGTCGACGGGATTGCACCCGATGTGTTCGGCCTGCCGTGGCTGATCGAGGGCGATCAGGCGTTCACGGGGTTCGTCCCCTCCGTCGGAGGCGTCGCCTTCTGCCAGGCCCGCGTCATCACGCGTGCAAAGTCGCTCACACCGGCGATCTGCGACGCGACCGGCAACCTCAACGAGGATGAGCCCGATGACGAGAATCGCGCCGGCCTCGTACGGTTGAAGGCCAAGAAGTTCGGCGTCTGCGAGTTCGAAGTCAGTTTCCCGGAGGCTTCCGGTGGACAGGGCATCAAGACGACCGCGCGGGTGCCCGTGGGCAAGTTTCCCAGCATGGACAAGGCGGAACAGGCCGCTCCGGTCTGGCTCGCCCCCTTGCTCGCACTCATCGCGCCGCTGCTGTTGCTGCCGCTCGCGATCCGCAAGCTGCGCAGCTAACGCAGCTTCGGCGGCATCGGGGGCGGGACGATCTCGATCATGTCGTTGAGGTCGATCTCTTCGAAACTCGCCCCGAGATACTCCGCCACGCGCACGATGTACGCGTTCTCCTGGGCGTCGGCGAGGTCATCGGAGTGAGCGACCCGCATGATCAGTGCGAGCACCGCGTCCTTCTCTTGCTGCGTCTTCAGACCGAGCCCTTCGCAGGCGTCCTCCTCGGAGAATTCGTCGGGGTCGAACGCCGCGATCAGCCGACTCACTTCCAGAGGAATCTCATCGTCCTCGCAGAGATCGGCGAGGATCTCGCCGATCTCGTCGGCCTCGAAGACGTCGAAGTCACCATCGGCGCTCGCCACGCCAGCCAGCAAGCTGGCGAGGTGGACAAGCTGATCCTCATGAAACGTGAGTGTCGTCATCGCTGCCTCCTTGGGTGACGCGATCCTAACCTCGCATCTCCACGGCAGCAACGCGCGTCCGCGTGTGATCAGCTCAGGCGGCGACGCGCCACGAACAGACCGAGCAGCAGCGCAACCAGCGCGCCCTCCAGCCGCGAGCTGGTCGTGGCGCACCCGGCGCACATCGATCCGGCAGGGCGCGGGCGCGGCATTCGCACCTTTCGCGACGGGATCACCCGACTCAACGGGAACTCACCTTTGACGGCCTCGTCGACGTTCACGGAGATCTCACTGGGCGGAGCGACCCCGCGAGTGTTGGCGCTCGGGGCGCCGGTCACGCCGTGAGCACCGCCGTTTGGGGGACCGCCCCAGACGCCGAATCGCGGCGCCTCGCACTCCACCGCGCCCGACCACTCGTGCCGGATGACGTAGCGCCCCTGAAACGTGTTTTCGCGGTCCTGCCGAGCGCCTCGTTCGAGGGCGCCATCAGCGTCGCGGAGCTCGCGGCCGCCAACGATCGGAGGCGCGTTGGTGAAGACGAGATCCTCGCCCACCTCGTCAGCGCCGTATCGCGCGTGCATCCGCGTGACGACCCAACTCCACGCGTTCAGGCTGTTCGGCATCAGGTCGGCGCCCAGCGTCAGCACGTCCTCCTGGCTCAGCGTGGGACCCGGACACGGGTCGCATTTCGTGGTGCCCCACGAGTACTCCGTGACCACGGCGCCCGGCTTCTGCTCCAACGTGCGCGCGAACACCGCCTCGTAGAACGCGGGGAAGTTGTCGCGGACCTCGTTCTTGACCTCGAGGTTCGTCGCGATGAACAGATTGGGACGGTTCGCGACTTCGAAACGGCGCTCGTACCCGATCGTGTAAACCACGAGGTCTTGCTGCCCCGACGAATTGATCATTCCCAGGCGCACCGGCAGGAAGAAGTCGGCGTTCTCGTAGTTGAATCTCAGGGGGGAGAGCACTGCTCGCCCGCCTGCATCTCGGGCGATCTTGGAGACGTCGACGCGAGCCACGAAGAAGTACATCCCCGATTCGACGTACGGCCGCAGGTACGGCTCCGCGCCGGCCGGGATCTTGTAGTCGTTCTGCTGCAGCCAGGTCTCCAGCGCCGTGGACTCCGTGGCGCTCAGCACGACGATGTCGTACTCGGCGACGCTGAACTTGGCCTCGATCTTCACCGCCGGGCGCTTCGACTTGCGGCTCGACCGCCTCAGCTCCACGCCCTCGGGCATCGCCATGGAGATGTCTTCGTCCGCGAAGTCGTAGTCCCGTTCCACCGGACACGGATTCTGCTCCCAGTACTCCACGAGGCGCGGCGCGGTCAGCGTATCGATGCGTTGAAACACGTCCGTCGGAAGCGTCTTGACGTTGGCCTCACGCAGGACCTGCGGCACCGGCACCACCAGCGCGAAGTCTTCGGGCGGGCCCTCGTAGCTGTTCTGCATCGAGACCGCCGTCGTGGTGCCGTAGCGCATCAACACAACCTGGGTCGCGTCGGCGGTCAATGATGCGTCGGAACCCGCGACGTAGAAACCGCAGAACGCGGACGCCTGCGCGGGAGCAAGCAATACGAGCAGAAGTAGGAGGATTCGAGTCACAGGTGCCTCATCGCGCGGACAGGTAGAAACCCTACAACGCGACGAACCGCCTTTGGATCGAACTTTCTCGAATCACTCCGCTTCGAAGCCACAGGCGCGGTGGCTGGCGTCGCAAAACGGCTTGTTCTTCGACTGCCCGCACCGGCACAGCGCGCATTTCGTGCCCTCCCACGCCACGCGACCGCTCGCGGCGATGATCCGGACGTTGCCTTTGAGCAGCAGCGGACCATTCTTCGCCCGCCCGATCGTCAGCGGGCCACCGTGAGCCTCCGGCGGCTCCGTCGTCGTCCGACCCACCGCGCCCCGATCTCTGAATCCACCCGTCTCATGCGAGTTGTCGCAGAACGGCTTGTTGTTCGACAGCCCGCACCGACACAACGCCGCGCGGAACTTCACGCCCGGCATATCGTCGGCCGCGCCGTCGATGTTGAGTTCCCCCCGCACATACAGCGGACCGTTGTTCGACACCACGACGGTGTTCACGTCCAGCGCCACTTCGGCCTCGTGCGCCAGCGAACCCGAGGGGCAGCGCTCCACCACGTCCTGCGCCGTCGCCGCGTCCACAAGATCCGGGGAGCACCACGGCTTGCGACCGCCTTCGAACAACGCATTGTCTGCGCGGCCACATTCGCCGACGTGGATGCACAGGCGCTTGTCCCACGTCACATCAACTTCCGTTCCCTCGTAATGCCGTACGTCGTCCGTCATGATCAACCTCCGGTTGTGCCGCCGATTCGATGCCACCCTACTTCGTTCCGTTTCGTTTCTGTATCCGCAACCCCGAAGTCGGTATAAGGGCACCCACGCCCCCGTAGCCCAACCGGCAGAG
>JBFIHF010000446.1:0-5044 GCA_041601915.1 Bradymonadaceae bacterium | reverse complement strand
GCACCGAAATCGTCGCCTCGTAGTCGGTCGTGGTATCCGCCGAGGCGACGGCGATCTGCTCGACCTCCACACCGTTGACGATCACGCGGATCGAATCCACGGCGACCCAAGCCGCGGACTGAACCCGCACGGCAAAGTCGACGGTTCCTGAGGACCCATCGACGGTCGCCCCGGGCAGCAAACCGTCGGTAAAGTCGAGGATGACCGAGGTGCCGATGGTGACCTGCCCGGCTTTGACGACGTCGCGCGTCAACTCGCCGCTCACCGCACTGGCGGTGGTTCCGGGCGCGTACAGATAGGTGCGGCGACTGCCGACGTCGCCCCAGATGCCGTGGGAGTCCGACGAGCCGATCGGGGTCGGTTCGACGCCGGCGTTCCACAGTCCGGCCCAGTCCTTGAACTGCTGGCAATCGTCGCCGTTGGAGACTTCCATGGCGTCGAAGTCGGTCGTGAACCACGCGTGCGTCACGGCCGCGGGGCCGACCTCGGGGTCGAACCCCACGAGATCAAACAAGCCGGAACTGCCACGGGCGTGGTTGATCTGCACGACGGGGTTCCCGGGCATCGCGCGGACCTCGGCGATGAGCTCCGGAACCGAGCGCCGGCGAGGACCCTCAGCTTCGAGCACCGAGATCGGGACGGTGCCGCGCCCGGGCGCGGATGGCACGCGCACCAGCGGATAGACGTTGGTATGGGCGATCGCGGGACTCAGCTCGGCCCCGGGGAACGTCGACATGAAGCCGCCCAACGCGGCGGACTCAATAAAGGGGACGAGGTCGGTGACGACATCGTGGTCGGTCGGCACGACGAGCTCGACACCCTGGCCGGCGTTGTCGAGCACGCGATCTTCGAGCCAGACCCTCGAATCGCTGCTGGGCTCCATGTGTTGGTGAAAATCGGCCGCGATCCAGTTCGCGGTGTCCATCAGTCGAACCAGCGACCCCGTCACCTGCGCGACTTCGCCAGCGGCGACGGTGACTTCCTGGCTGGTCCAGTCGTACTCGGGCCCTCGAGCAAATGTGACGGTCCAGGTGCCCGGCATGAGCTCGACCCGATTGTGGCCCGCCCACGCGACGCCTTCGTAGTCGCCCAAGGGGCCCGTGATCGTCACGGACGCCGGAGACGGCGCGCCATCGACGGTCGCCTCGAGTTCGAGGACCGCGACCGTGGGCACGGTGATCGTCGCGCCCGGACCACCGAACACCACGTCCTGGGGTCCACCGCCGCCGCCGGTCACACCGGAAATCTCCACCCGGTGGGACCCATCGGGGACAGACACCAGCGCGCGCCCCGCAGCATCGGTGGTGCCGCCCGCGATTGAGGTACCATCGGCGTCGAAAACCTCGATTCGTCGGCCGCTGACGTCGGCCCCGGATGCGTCGACGACGTGCGCGGTGCGCTGCATCGGCACCGTCTCCCCCAGAAACTCGCGCGCCTGTCGGACCACGGGGTCCAGCGATTCGCCAATGAACATGCGGCCGAAGTGGGCGAACGACTCGCCGGGCTGCAGCACGAAGGCGGGCGCCTGGGTGATCTCCCAGGGCGGATCGCCAAACGACGCAGACAGCGAAATCAGGGGGTCATCGGGCGTCGCCCACGCAAACGCGTGACCGTCACCGTGCGCTGCCATCCATGAAAACTCGGGGCTCCCGTCGCCAAAACCGACGCCTTGCCGGTACGTGGTCGCGCGGTCACCCCACGCGATGAGGTCGCCTTTCTGCACCATCGCCGGTCGATCGGTCGCGTTGGTGACGTAGGTCAGGATCTCGACGAAGTCGTCGCCCGGCGCGAGCCGATATTCGACGGACACCGTGAGTTGCATTTGCTTGAAGAGCTGGTGGCCGGCGACGCCCACGAAGTACGCCGCGGGCATGTCGGTGCCGACCGCACGAATCACCGCCGGGCCGCCGTCGCTGCCGTCGCGAACCACTTCGACGGTCTCAGGGTGCGCCGCGTTGAAGCCGATCTTGCCCGCGTAGAGGTCGAAGATGTCCGGCCCGTTCTGGCCGACGACCCGCACGTCGAGCAGGCCGCCCCCAGCAAACGTCTCGTAGCGCGACGAGATCTCGTTGGAGACGCAGGTCTCGATGCGGTCGTTGTAGAGCTTGAAGTCGCCCTGCTTGCAATGCGACCAGATGCCATGGAATCCGGTCTCGCTGGTGGTGTACCGACCGGCGCGGGCTTCACCGCTGAGCGCCGCGGTGATGTCCGCCGCGCCATCGGTCGAGACACCGGACTGGATCGGGAGCAACGTGCGGCGACCCATGAGCGGACCCGGGTCCGCGTCTGGCGGAACGTTCACGTCGGCGACGTCGCCATCGGCGGGCATGTCCCGGGCAGCGTCTGGCGTGGCCATCCCGCTGTCGGGGGTTGGTTCGGGGTCTTCTTTACAACCAGCGGCGCAGACTCCGAGGACCAGGATGATGGTGGCCTTATGCACGTCGTCTCCGCAATCCAAGGATCCCCAGCGCGACGAGCGACAGCCATCGGCTGGAGCCCTGCACTATCGTCGTCGTCTGGCAGCCGCGATCTCGCGGCTTCGTGCCGATGCGCATCGCGAAGTCGCTCTGCGATCCGCCTTCATCGGGGGACGTCGAAGTGTCCATGCCGTCCATGTCGATCGGCCGGACATCAGCGGTCTCCATGTCGCGCGGTCCCTCGCCGACGTCGCCGGACGGGCCGGCATCGGCGCCCATCTCGGGCGGCTCGACCCGCCGACAGGTCTCGCCGACGCACTCGAATCCGGTGCGGCACTGCGCGGTGGTCGCGCACGACTGCAGACAGAATCCGTCGCCGCAGGCGAAGCCGTTCGGGCACGCCTCCCAGCGATAGTTCGACTCGCATGTGGTCTCGGATGCGCCGGCCAGCAGGACGCATTCGACGCGAAACGCGCCGCCGGCGTCACACTGCACGCGCCGCTCGGCGTCACAGGCGGTGCGCTCGGGTAGCGACTCGAAGAGGCCGCCGTTGCACAGCTGGCAGCGATTGTTGGGGTCGACATCGCCTTCGGCAACGCCCCCGGCACACTGCGCGGTGGCCTCGGCGGCGCCGATCAGGACGAAGAACACGATCAGAAGCTGGAAACGAATCATCCGCTCAGCGTAGTCGATCCCCGATCCTCAGACCACCTGCTCAGTGGCGAAAACGCAGCCGCGTCAGCACTTCGGCAACGAGTTGCCGCACGCCGACGCGATCGGCGTCCATCGGCCCCACGCACGACGGACAGCCCGACTCGCACTCGCAGCGCGAGACGAGCTGTGACGCGAGCTCCATCAGCTCGAAGTGGTTCTCGAACAGCCCCTCGCCGAACCCAACGCCGCCGGGGATGTGGTCGTAGAGAAAGATCGTGGGGTCGTACAGCACCGGCCCCACGCGGCCCGCCGGCGTGTCGTCGGGTTCCAACGTCACCAGCTCGCCGGCGGTGTCGCGCAGCGCGACACCGTCAAACCCGACCGTCAGCCAGGTGTCTTCGGACACCGAGCCGATCGTGACGCTCAGGTCCCGCGGATCGCACATGAGGCGAAGGCACGCCGCCGTCGACAGGACGCTGCCGAGACCCGCGACCACCCGCGCCCAGGTCTCGGTGGAGGCGGCGAGGTCCGCGAATTCGTCGGTGGGCAGCTCGAGCCAGTATGCGGTCGTGTGCAGATCCAGCTCCGGCAGGTTGAGGTCGCCGTAGCCGATATTCTCGCCGGTCCCGAACTTGATCTTCTTGTAGCCGACGAAGCGATCCGTCACGCGGACCTCCCCGAAACCGATCTTGGCCGGCAGCACGGCCGTCTCGTCGAACACGTCGAGGACGTGCACCGTGGCGTAGTGCATCGCCGTCGTATAGTACCCGTCGTTGGAGCGCCGCACGTAGGCGCGCCGCTCGTCATAGTCCAGCCGCTCCACCCGATACGGTTCACCGGACACCTGATACACGGCGTTCGGGTAGATGGTCGTGTGCGCGGACTCGAAGTCGACCTCGGCGAGCACCCGGGGCTCGGCGTTGGTGATGTCGATCACGACGAAGTTCTCTTCGGCGATGTTGCGCAGATTCACTTCGCCGGCGGGATAGGTCTGCGACGCCCACTTCCACTGACCCGCGACGAGCTGGACCATCTGCGTGCGGGCCTCGAGGAAACGCAGGACTTCGTCTGTCTCCTCGGCCGACAGCGCCCCGTAGGCTTCGCCCTCGGTCCAAGGGAGCTCGAAACAGGCGCACTTCAGGTGTTCGACGACGACCCGCAGATTGTCGGGGTCGATGCGCGCCGCCTCCGGGGACTGCTCGAGGAAGTACTCCGGATGGTGGATGATGAACTGGTCCAGCGGCTGGTCGGACGCGATGACGATCGACACGCTGGTCCCGCCCGAACGCCCGGCGCGCCCCACCTGCTGCCACGTCGAGGCGACGGTGCCCGGGTAGCCGGCGAGAATACACACGTCGAGCGAGCCGATGTCGATGCCGAGTTCCAGCGCGTTGGTCGTCACGACCCCGAGGATCGAACCATCGCGCAGGCCGCGCTCGATGGAGCGGCGCAGGTTGGGCAGATAACCTCCGCGATAGCTGGCGACGCGCCGATCGAGCCCCGTCGCGTCGCGGTCGTTCTTGAGCTTGTCCTTGAGTCGATTGACGAGCACTTCCACGGACTGCCGGCTGCGGGCGAAGATGATCGTTCCGCACTCTTCCTTCAGCACGACCCGCGCGACCTTGCGGGCCGCCGAAAGAATGGACTGCCGGCGCATCTGCAGCGGGTCGACGATCGGCGGGTTGTAGAAGCACACATAGCGTTCGGAGGCGGGCGCTCCGTTCTCGTTGACCAGTTCGAACGGCCGCCCGGTCAGGGCTTCGGCGAGCTCCTGCGGGTTGGCGATCGTCGCGCTCGTGGCCACGAACGTGGGTTGGCACCCGTAGTGGGCGCAGACGCGCACGAGGCGGCGCAGGACGTTCGCGACCTGGCTCCCGAACACGCCCCGGTAGGTATGGAGCTCGTCGACGACGACGTAGCGCAAGTTGCGGAAGAAGTGCGCCCACTTGTCGTGATGCGGCAGGATGCCGGCG
>JBFIHF010000445.1:0-5076 GCA_041601915.1 Bradymonadaceae bacterium | reverse complement strand
GCGCGCGGCGAGGGCGACGGAATCCTCCCCTTCCGCTCCGCCGGCGTCGAAGCCGACGTGCTCGATCCACCGCGAACCATCCCACTGCAGGACCTGATCGTTGCCGGCCACCCAGACGTGGCCCGCATCGGTGCCGCGGATGACCTCCAGCGTGGTGCTGTTCGCGAACCCTGTGCTCACCAGTTGCTCGTCCGCGGCGTCCGCGCGGTAGATTTCGGCGCGATCCGTGAGGAACCAGACGTCGTCCACGCTGGCGCCCCACAAGGAAATCGGCGAGCTCGGCCCCGGCCGCGTCGTCTCCCATCCGCCGGCGGCAGTCCAGCGCGACATCCCGCTACGGCCGATCCAGTACTCGTTCATCGATAGGTGGTGCGCGGGCAGTTTTTCGGAGCTGTTCGCGCCGGCCGGCACCGGCACGGTGGAGAGGACTGCCCCGCTGAGATCGATGACCTCGGATGCCCCGTGGACGAAGGTGACGCGCACCTGACCCGGCGTATCGGTGAACACGGAGCCGACGTCGCGGAGGGTGTCGTACTCCTTGATCAACGACCAGTGACGCCCGTCGTAGTGCCAGATCTCCGTCGCGTTGAACCGGTCGACGACACTCCAGATGTCTTGGAGAGACGTGCCGCCGAGGCTCGTCGCACGGTTCAGGAACGTCGCAGCGATGCTCTTGTACGCGCCGTCGTAGAACACGACCTGGTCGCCACCGGCGACGACCTCGCCGCTCGCCAACAGCCCCGCGGTCGCCACGCGGTTGAAGTCGACGAGGCCCCAGCGCGCCGCGAAGCCGGATGCGTCGACGGTGACGGGGTAGCCCGACGCGAACCACCGCGTCCCGCCGCAAGTCACCACGTTCTGCAACTCGCCGCCTTCGACCGCGGCGAACTTCTCCCAGCGTTCGCCGACCCGTTGGTAGATGTCATGCTGCCCGCCGACAAACAGCGTGTCGGTCGCCTCGTCGTACGCGAGCCGCCCGAGTCCGGTGTCCGCCGGAGGATCGACGATCGTCTCTTCGACCCAACCGCCGCCATCCCAGCGGTACACGCCCGTTGGATGGGTGGTCACCCAGACCTGGCCGCTTGCGGTCCCCAGAATGTCGTTGATCTGATTGACCCCGGGCACGGGGTGCTCCTCCCAGCTCGTGCCGGAGCCGACCCTGACGTTGCCCGACTGCTCCGCGAGCCAGATCTCGTCCGGCGAGTGCACCCACATCGCGATGTGGAACGCGCTCACGAAGTTGTCGACGACGCACCAGCCATCGCCGTTGTCGATGCAGGCGCCTGGACAGAGGCGTCCGCCGCAGGTGCCGTCGTTCGACGGCGTCGTCGTGTTGTTCGACCCCGTGTTCGTACCGTTGTTCGGCGTGGCGTTGGGCGTCTTGCTCGCCGGCTCGCCGCTGCAGGCTGCAATCGCGGCGAGGGTTGCGAAGACCGTCCAACTCCTGAGGTTCATGCCGAACTCCATCCGTTAGGGCAACGTGACCGGGCGAGGGGTAAGGAAGCGCAAGGAGCCGTCGCCCAGCTGTCCGAAGCCGTTGTCGCCCCAGCAGTGGACCTGGCCGCCGGTGCGCCGACCGCAGGTGAACAAGTCGCCGACGGAGACCTCGACCCAGTCCGTGAAGGCCGTGGAGACCGCGACCGGCGCCTGGGCATCGTTGAGCGTTCCGTCGCCGAGCTGCCCCTGCTGGTTCGAGCCCCAGCAGTAGATGCTGCCGCCCGCGACGCCGCACGTGTTGTCGCGGCCAACCGCGACGTCACTCCATGGAGCCTGGGTTGCGCCGACGGGGATGAAGTTCAGGCTCGGGCTCAGGCTGCCGTCGCCCAGCTCGCCGAACTGATTGTCGCCGGTGCACAGCAAGTTGCCGGCCACGTCGATGGCGCAGGAGTGCTCGTGTCCGGCGGCGACGGTGGAGAAGCTCGTGCCCATCACCGTGGGCATCGCCCCGATTGCGGATTCGGGGGTGTTCGACCCGTTTCCGAGCTGCCCGAATCCGTTGTCGCCCCAACAGAACAGTGACCCGGTTTCGATGCCGCAGGTGTGCGTGTGCCCTGTCGAGACCGCCGTCCACATCGCTCCGGTGCTCGCGCCGGACTCGGTGGGCGTGTTGGTCGGCGACAACAGGCCGTCGCCCAGCTGGCCCTCCAGGCCCCGTCCCCAGCACCACAGCGTCCCGGACTTGATGCCGCAGCTGAAGCCGCTGCCGACGCTGACCGCCGACCAGTCCGTATCGACATCGGTCCCCGACGCGACGACGGGGCCCACGGAAGAGGTGTTCGACGCGTCGCCCAGCCCACCGTCGGCGTTGGCGCCCCAGCAGCGCGGCGCCCCGTTGCGCAGGCCGCAACTGTGGGTGGAGCCGCTGGAGACCGCGGTCCAATCCGTGTTTCCGCCGGTACCCACGACCTGCGTGGCCGCGTCGATCAGCGCGGCGTCATACGACGCCCAGCCCCAGCACCACGGCGCGCCGTCCTTGATGCCGCAGCCGTAGCTCGACGGCCCGAGCATGAACTCGACGTCTTCGCCGCCGAACGCCGAGACCGACGTCCAGCTGGACCCCGGGTCGATGTCCCCGGCCGGAGCGAGGCGCGACGAGGGTACGCCGAGTTGCCCGGCGATGTTGGCGCCCCAACAGACGAGATTGCCGCCCTGGATGCCGCAGGTGTGCGCGCCAGCGACCGGGATTTCGACGGCGGTCCAATCCGTGTCGACGCCGACCCGCGCCGGGACGTCGCGGTCGTTCGTGTCACCGACGCCGACCTGGCCTTCGATGTTGACGCCCCAGCACCACAGCGTGCCGTTGCTCTTCAGCGCACAGGTGTTGTCTCCGCCGGCTTCGGGGACGCCCCAGTCCGTATCCGTGCCGACGCGCGTCGGCACGGCGAGGTCGCCGGTGCCGCCCACGCCGAGCTGTCCGCCGATGTTTGCGCCCCAGCAGTGGATCTCTCCGGCCTTGGTCGCGCACGTGTGCGCGCCGCCGAGCGCCACTTCGTCCCACGGCCCGACGCCGATCACGATCGGGTTCGGGCTGTCCACGCCCGTCATCCCGTTGCCGAGCTGGCCGGCGAAGTTGGCGCCCCAGCACGACAGGGTGCCGACGTTGTTCAGTGCGCAGGTGTGATCGCCGCCCGCCATCACGGCGGTCCAGTTCGTGGCGCTGGTGCTCTCGCGCGTCGGGCTCGGCTGCTGTGCGGTGCCCCCGTTTCCGAGCTGCCCGCCGAAGCCATCGCCCCAGCAGTACACTTCGCCGCCGGTGTTCAACGCGCAGGTGTGGCCCACGCCCGCGCTGACCTGCGACCAGTTGGTGGCGTTGGTGCTCTCGCGCACCGGTACCGAGGAGTCGCTGGTCGTGCCGTCGCCGAGCTTGCCGCTGAAGTTCGATCCCCAGCACCACAGCTCGCCGCCCGCGTTGATGGCGCAGTTGTGGTCGGCGCCACCGGCGACCGCGACCCAGTCCGTCGCCACACCGACCTGGACCGATGCGGCGCTGGCCGTGTTGGAGCCATCGCCGAGCTGCCCGAACAGATTGTCGCCCCAGCACCGGATCTCGCCGGCGCGAAGGGCGCAGGTGTGCACGACGCCGGCGGCGAGGCCGTCGACGGGCACGCTGATCGGCGTGCAGACGACGCCGTTACCCATGAAGCCCGCATCGCAGGCGCAGCTGAAGCTGCCGGGGTCGTTCGTGCACGTCGCGTTGATGTCGCAGTTGTCCGTGGCGGCGAGGCACTCGTCGACGTCCATGCACACGACACCGGTGCCGCTGTAGCCCGCATCGCAGGCGCAGCTGAAACTGCCGACGTTGTTCGTGCAGGTCGCGTTGATGTCGCAGTTGTCGGTCGCAGTCAGGCACTCGTCGACGTCCATGCAGACGACGCCATCGCCCATGTAGCCGGCATCACACGCACAGTCGAAGCTGCCCACGTTGTTGGTGCAGGTCGCGTTGACGTCGCAGTTGTCCGTGGCCGCGGTGCACTCGTCGACGTCGTTACAGACCACGCCATCGCCGGAGTAGCCCGCGTCGCAGGCGCAGTCGAAGCCGGCGACGGTGTCCGTGCACGTCGCGTTGACGTCGCAGTTGTCCGTCCCGAGCGCGCATTCGTCGCTGTCGGTACACGTGACGCCGTCACCGGTGAACGGCGGATCGCAGGCGCAGGTGAAGCTGCCTGGCACGTTGCTGCACGTCGCATTGACGTCGCAGTTGTCGGTGCCCGCGGTGCACTCGTCGACGTCAGCACACGTGACTCCGTCACCCGCGTAGCCCGCATCGCAGGCGCAATCGAAACTACCGACGTTGTTCGTGCACGCCGCGTTGACGGCGCAATTGTCCGTACCGGCCGCGCACTCGTCCACGTCGGTGCAGACCATTCCATCGCCCGTGAAGCCCGCATCGCACGCGCAGTCGAAGCTGCCGGGGACGTTGACGCAGCTGGCGTTCATCCCGCACGCCGCGGTCATGTTCACGCATTCGTCGATGTCCACGCAGCCCGCTCCAGACGCCTGGTACCCTGGCTCGCACTCGACGGGGACATCGGGGATCGGCATGCCGCAGCCCGCCGGCGGGGCCAGCGAGCCCTGAATGTCCTGACCCCAGCATTCCATGGTGCCGTCGGCTGCTACGGCACACGCGTGGCGGTGTCTCGCGATCACTTTCGTGAAGCCGACTTCGCTCGGCGTTCCGGTCACGACGTCGTAGTCGGCGCCCCAACAGACCACGCCGCCGACCTCGGTGAGGGCGCAAGCGCCGAAGACACCGACGGAGACCTGGACGAACCGCCGTCCGGCGGTCGTCGCGGGGACTCGTTTGATGCCGCTGATCTCCGAACCCCAGCACTGCACCGAACCATCGCCAGCGACGGCGCAGCTGTGGCGAGCGCCCGCGTCGATCTGCACGAAGCTCGTGCCGCTCGGCGCGCCACTCTCGCCGTCACGATCGGAACCCCAGCACGAGACGGCGCCGGTCGATGCCAGACCGCAGGCGTGGAAGTCGCCGGACGTCACCGCCGCAAAGTTGCTGCCGCTCGGGCTCGGCACGTCGTAGTCGCGACCCGCCGCCATGAAGCACGCGATCGTCCCATC
>JBFIHF010000444.1:0-5083 GCA_041601915.1 Bradymonadaceae bacterium | reverse complement strand
TCCCTCGGCGGCCCAACTCTCCTGGACGCCCGTAACACCCGCGAGGCTTTGGAGCTTCTGGCGCACACCGTCGATCGCGGCGCGGCTCGATGGCGCGACGATCCCGATCATCAGTTCCTGCGCATCGAGTCCGACGGGCGCCGTGTTTCGGCGCAGACCGCCCGAAACCGCCGCCGCGATCGCGGTCGCGACGTCGGCGCGCAGCGCGGTTCGAGCCTCGTCATCGCTGCCGGCCCAACGCGAACGGTCCAGAGTGACGCTGCGCAGCACTTGCGCCCCCGACGATCCTTTGTCCACGAGCCGAACGGCAACCTCGGCCGTCCACCCGACGAGTCCCAGCGGCCGCAGCGCGGTCGCGCGATACCGCACGGTTCCGACGAGCACTTTCGTGCGCCCGAACACCGTCGCCATCGCGGTCGCGTTCACGTCGGTGGGCGTCGGCCGGCGGTAGATCTTGCTCAGCGTGCTGATGTCGCCCGGTTCGGAGAACCCGGCGCCCGAGCCGCGCAGCGCATCACGCAGGGCGACATCGGTCGGCGACCACGCCGGCGTGGCGCCCGATGCCCACCAGTACGACTGCTCCACGCCGGTGTCGTCGGCGGTCTCTTCGGTGACGAGCACCAACAGGCCATCGTCGGCCGCCGCGAGCGGCGAGATCGCCATCGCGGCCAGCCCAATCAAGCACGCGATCCAGCGTCGCGAGTGTTGTGTCGAGGTCATCATTGCAGCCAGTGTCTCCATCCACGGCCCAGCGGCAAGTAAACCGCATCGGCGATCATTCCCACTCGATCGTCGCGGGCGGCTTGCTGGAGACGTCGTAGACCACGCGGTTCACCCCGTCGACCTGGTTGATGATCGCGTCCGACACGCGCCCGAGAAAGTCGATCGGCAGTGCGGCGCGGTCCGCGGTCATCCCATCCTGGCTGGTCACGGCGCGCAGCGCGATCACCTCGTCGTAGGTGCGCTGATCACCCATCACGCCCACGGTGCGCACGGGCAACAGGACCGCAAACGCTTGCCAGACGTCGTGGTAGTGGCCTTCGTTGCGCAGCGCCGTGATGAAAATGTGGTCGGCGCGGCGCACGATTTCGGCGCGCGCCGCGGTGACCTCGCCGAGAATCCTCACCGCGAGGCCGGGACCTGGGAACGGATGGCGATCGACCATGTCTGCCGGAAGTCCGAGTTCGCGCCCGAGTTCGCGAACCTCGTCCTTGAAGAGCTCACGAAGCGGTTCGATGAGCTCGAAGCCCAGATCCGCGGGCAACCCCCCGACGTTGTGGTGCGATTTGATCGTCGCCGACGGACCGCGGACGCTGATCGACTCGATGACGTCGGGATACAAGGTGCCCTGGGCGAGCCATTTGGCGTCGTCGACGTCTCGCGCGACGCCCTCGAATGCGCGCACGAAGACGTCGCCGATGATCTTGCGCTTTTCCTCGGGATCTTCGACGCCGCGCAGGCGGTCGAGGAACTGGGTCGCGGCGTCGACGACGCGCAGATCGGCGCCAAAGTGACGCTCGAAGACCTCACGGACGCGCTCGACCTCGTTGTGTCGCATCAATCCGTTGTCGACGCAGACGCAGACGAGGCGATCGCCGAGCGCGCGGTACAGCAACGCAGCGACGACCGACGAGTCGACGCCCCCGCTGAGTCCACAGATCACGCGTTCGTGCTCGCCGACCGTGGCCCGGACGTGGGCGATCGCGGTGTCGACGAAGCTGGCCATCGACCAGTCGTCCGCGCAGGCGCAGACGCCGAACACGAAGTTGGAGATGAACTCTCGGCCGCGCTCGGTGTGCGAGACTTCGGGGTGGAACTGCAGTCCGAACCATTGGCGTTCGACGTTGGCCATCGCGGCGATCGCGCCATTGGCGGTGGCGGCGGTTCGAACGAACCCCGGAGGCAGCGCGATGACTTCGTCGCCATGGCTCATCCAGACGTCGACATCGGAACCCCGCTCGAACGACGAGAACGGTCCCAACGCGTGTTCGGTGACCACGCTCGTGCGCCCGTACTCGGCCACGGCGGCCGGTTCGACCCGCCCACCCAGTTCGTGGGCGAGGAGTTGCATTCCGTAGCACACGCCGAGCACCGGGATGCCGAGTTCGAGCAGTCCGCCGGCCAATGACGGCGCGCCGTTCACGCCGACGCTCGACGGACCTCCGGACAGGATCACGCCCCGTGCGGGGGGCTCCCCGGCGCTGACGATGTCGGCGAGGCGGGGGTCGTTACACGGCCAAACCTCGCTGTAGACTCCGAGTTCCCGGATCCGTCGCGCGATCAGCAGCGTGTATTGGCTGCCATAGTCGAGGATCAAGATCCCTCGACCGAGGTGTGTGGTGGCGTGCGGTTCAGACAAAGTACGACCTCAGACCGTCTTGTAGTTGGGGGCTTCCTGCGTCACGATCACGTCATGGACGTGACTCTCGCGCAGTCCAGCTGACGTGATCCGCACGAACTGTGCGGTGCGCCGGAGCGTCTCGATGTCGGGTGCGCCGAGGTACCCCATCCCACTGCGCAACCCGCCCATGAGCTGAAAGATGTTCGCGGCGAGCGGACCTCGATACGGCACCCGTCCTTCGATGCCCTCGGGGACGAGCTTGTCCGAGGCGCCGTCCTCTTGGAAATAGCGGTCCGACGAGCCGTCCCGCATCGCGCCGATGCTGCCCATCCCTCGGTACATCTTGTAGGTCCGGCCCTGGTAGAGCACCTGTTCGCCGGGCGCCTCATCGGTGCCGGCGAAGAGGCTCCCGATCATCACGGTGTGCGCTCCGGCCGCGAGGGCCTTGACGACGTCGCCGCTGAACTTGATGCCGCCATCGGCGACGATCGGAACGCCGGTCCGCTCGGCCACGCGCGCACACTCGATGATCGCCGTGAGTTGGGGCACACCGACGCCCGCGATGACGCGCGTCGTGCAGATGCTGCCGGGCCCGATACCGACCTTCACCGCATTGGCGCCCGCGTCCACGAGTGCTTGACAGGCGTCCGCCGTCGCGACGTTACCGGCAATGATTTGCAAGTTGGGATAGCGCTGGCGCAGCACGCGCACCGCGTCGATGACGCGTGACGAGTGGCCGTGGGCGGTATCGACGATCAACACGTCGACGCCTGCGTCGACCAGTGCCTCGGTCCGCTCGTCGCGATCGGATCCGACGCCCACCGCCGCAGCGACGAGCAGGCGCTCGTACTGATCCTTGGCGGCATTCGGGTGACGTTCGCGCTTCTCGATGTCCTTGATCGTGACGAGGCCGCGCAGATTGCCCTTGGCGTCGACCACGATGAGCTTCTCGATGCGATTCTCGTGCATCAGCCGCTTGGCGTCGTCGTGCTCGATCCCCTCGGGCGCGGTGATCAGGCGCGTGGTCATCAGATTCGCGACCGGCTGTGAAGGGTCTTCGGCGAAACGAACGTCGCGGTTGGTCAAGATACCGACGGGTCGCTTGCCCTCCACGACGGGCAGGCCGCTGATGTGATGCTGGCGCATCAATTCCAGCGCCTCGGCCAACGGCTGCTCCGCTCGCACGGTAATCGGATCGACGATGAGGCCGCTCTCGCTCTTCTTAACCCGGGTCACTTCCAACGCCTGGCGCTCGGCGGTCATGTTCTTGTGCACCACCCCGATGCCCCCTTCCCGCGCCATCGTCATCGCGGTCTGAGCCTCGGTCACCGAATCCATCGCGGCGCTGAGCAGCGGAATGTTGAGCGTGATGTCGGTGGTCAGACGCGCCTGCAGCTGCACATCACTGGGCAAGACCTCACTGGCCGCGGGCTGCAGTAGGACATCATCGAATGTGAGTGCTTCGGGAATCGATTCGTGCCGACCCATGATCGCCTCGTCGCCGTGTGTCCATGCGGTCCGGGTCCAAAAACTCCGGTCCGCAATTTCGGCGAGGATAGCGAGCTTTGGCAGTGCGCGCCAGCGGCTATTGGACGGAGTCCAGCGCGACATCGAGGACGAGTTTCTCCGCGCGCGCGACCTTGAGCGGCGCGGTCCCGCGCCACACAATCGACGTGTTGACGTCGAGTGCGTTGACCTCGAGCAGGTAGTTCCCGGCCCGCAGCGGCGGCATGCGGCCGGCGCCCGTGTCACAGCTAAACTGAGCGCTCTCGACTTCGTAGTCGAAGTCGTCAAACACTCCGACCGAGATCCAGCGCGCCGAATTCGCCCCACACACGCGTCCGTTCGCGAACGTCCAACGCACGTCCACCTGCGCTGGCGCAGCGAGCAGGCGCTGCGTCGGGGTGGCCGTCGTGGCGTCGGCTTCCACCTCGATGGTGTCCGGCGTACTCGTAAAGATGGCCTCCCCGTCGGCGTCAAAGCCGAGCAACTCCACGCGGTACGTCCCCGGGTCGAGGTCGGTGAACATCGCCTCGGACGAGGTACACGCGAAGCGCTCGATGGTCGTAGTCGGGCCGATCAACCTCGCCTCGACGACTTGAACGCCCGCGTCCGCACAACCGCTGGGGCTCACCTGCCAGTTCAGCAACACGCTGCCCGCGCCGATCGGATCGACGTCTGCACAGCCAGCGATGAGCAACAGGACCGAGATTGCGGGGATTCGAGACGCCATGAGACCTCCTGGTCGGCGGGCACATCCATGCGATCGCCAGCGTAGATCCAACGTGCTGGCCGTCAAGAATTCGGGCCTCGAGCGCGAGCGCCTCTGCTGAGCTTGTTCTGCGGGTCGTTGGTCGGGTCTACCTTTACCCGCCGCGCTCGAGCGTGCTAACTTCTTGGCTCCGGTGGGGAGGGTCGATCCCCAGCGGGTCGAACGGCCCTACCCCGCCCCCGTTGGGGGATTGGTGCCCCGTCAAACCGTTGCGAATGGCACCCAACAACCAAAAAGCCGATTTTGAGCACCTCATCGCGACCCTACCGGGCAGCGTCTCCGAACTCGCGCGCGCCGCAGTAGCGTTGGCAGAGGGCGGCGAGGAGCTCCAAGCGGAGTCGATCTTGCGGATCGCGGTGCGCAAGGTGACGGCGAGTGAGCTGCGCGTCGCTCTGGCCCACGTCCTGATTCGGCAGAATCGCCACAAAGAGGCGATGGGCGAGATGGTCGGTGTGTTGCGCGCGGATTCG
>JBFIHF010000443.1:0-5085 GCA_041601915.1 Bradymonadaceae bacterium | reverse complement strand
GTCACCGCGTACCTCGTCGAAGCCCAGAACATCGAAGGCACGTGGGCCAGCGGCGTCGAGACGGAGCTCACGCTCGATGCACGACCGTTCCGCGCCCAGTTCGCGTACACGCTGACGGTGGCCCGCTTCCAAGAGACCAACACGCCCGTGCCGCTGCAGCCCACGCACGCGGCGGACGCACGCGTTGGCGTGACCGTGCTGCGCGCGATCGAAATGTGGACCGGCGCGCACCTGCGCGGTCCGACGACACTCGACGTGTTTGGCAACACGCGCGACGGCGCGCACGCGTTCTGGGACGTCGGCCTGGTCGTGGGCAAGCGCCCGGTCCGGATGGCGCTGACGGTGCGAAACGTGCTCGACGACGACGGCGCCGTCGATGCGACCCAACAACCGATGCCGGGCCGCACTCTGTGGGCGTCGATCCGTATGCACTGGCAGGATCGCTGATGAAACGCCTGCTCCCGATGCTCGTGTCGTTGTTGTGCGGATGTCCGGCCCCGCCGTCGGCCCGCCACCCTGCGGGGCCCGCGGTCTGCGAGGACGGAGCTCGGAGCCCCTCGGCAACGGTGGAGCGTACGGTCGCGGTCACCGGCCCGCTGGTCAGCGCGATGCGCCTCGGCGACGACGAGATCTACCTCGTGGAGAGCGGTGACAACACGGTGTCTCGCTTCGACCCGAGCACAGGCGCCTACGCGGTGCTGGTCGACGTCGGCAACGAGCGCGGGCCCTGGGACGTCTGGGTCGCCGACGAAGAGCTCTGGATCACGAACTACATCGGCAACTCGGTGACCGTCGCGGACCGACGCACCGGCGAGGTTCTCGACGAGATCGAGCATCCGTCGTTCGAGGGCCCGTCCGGCATCGCGATGCTCGACGGGCGCGTCTACGTCGGCAATGTCCAGTACCGTGGCGACAGCTATGGTCCGGGCTCCGTGACGGTCATCAACGCCCAGACCCACGAGGTCCATGGCGCCATCACAACGCGCCGCCAGAACCCGCAGGCGCTCGACGTCGTGGCGGGCCGCCTCGTGGTGGTCGACTCGGGGACTTTCGCCAACGACGGCGCCTTCGTCGCGGGGTCCGAGGCGGCGGTCGAGGTCTGGACGCCGACCGCGGACGCGCTGTTGCCGGAGCGCAGCATCGCCACACTGCCCCAGGTCAGCGACGCCGCGATCGGGGTGCCGGGCAGGCCCGCCCAACGCCGCGATTCGACGGTGATCTACCTGCCGAGCGCCACGGCTCCGGTGGTTTTTAGCTTCGACGTGGCGACGGTGAGCTGGGTGCGTGGTTCGGACAATCCGATTCGACTGTACGAGTCGAAAGGCAACGCGCTACATCACGCGGCGCTGCGCGACGACGGGATTCTGTTCGTGACGGCGTACAACGAGGACACGCTCTACCTCGTCGATACCGCCTGTGACGAGGTGCTCGACGCGATCGAACTCGAGCCGTCGAGTCTGCTCGCGGGGCCTCACGGTGTCATTCCGATCGGCGACGCCGCATACTTTGTACTGGACCTGGCCCACGAGGTGGGTCGCGTCGACCTGGATTTTGGAGATCCCCGATGACCGACGAACCGAAGTTTAAGTCCCCGGAACTCGCGATCAACCGCGTATACACACGCAAAGGCGACACCGGCACCACGCGGCTCGTGGGGGGGCAGAAGGTGTCGAAAGCCGACCTTCGCATCGAGACCTACGGAACCGTCGACGAGCTCAACGCGAACGTCGGCGCGGCGATGGTCGCGGCGATCGGCGAGCAGTTCGAGGCGCGGCACGGCCTTATCGAGACGTTCGAGCGCGTGCAGCACGAGCTGTTCAACCTCGGGTCGGTCCTCGCTTGTTTGCCCGAAGACGTGATGCCGCAGATGCCGCGCGTGGGCCCCGCCGATATCGAGGCCCTCGAGGCGAGCATCGACGAGTACAATGAATCGCTGCCCCCGCTGAGGTCGTTCGTGCTCCCGGGGGGCTCATTGCTCGCGGTGGAGCTGCACCGCTGTCGCACGGTCTGCCGACGAGCCGAACGGCTCGTCATCGCGCTCGCTGCGGAATCCGAGGTCGACGCGGACGCGATTGCGTACCTGAACCGACTGTCGGATGCGTTCTTCGTGTGGGGGCGCGCGGCGCTGGTTCTGGCGGGCAAAGAAGAAGTGCTCTGGGAGCCGAACCGGGGCTCCTCGGCAACCTGACAGCGACACAGTTTCTGCTAGTCTCACGACGTGAAGGAACGATCGACGATCTTGGCGTTACTGGGCCTCGCGGCGCTGGTCGCCGCGGCGGTGTGGGCGTTCTCGCCGGCGCCGGCGCCCGTGGAACACGACGACCCCGCGGTCGACCCGGCCGGCTGGACGCGCCCGCGCCCCACCGCTTCGAGAGCGCCTTTCCCTCGCGCTGCCGCGGCGGATCGATCCGTCGATCCGGCAGAGGACCAGCCCGACTCGCCACGCACGGCGGCCTTGGCCCCAAATACAAACGCCGCGGGCCGCGCTTCAGCGCCGGCGGACGCCGGCTCGGCGGTGCCCTCGGTGCCCTCGACGGCCGCGCAGCAGTGGGAGGACCCCACCAACGCCGAAGTGCTGGGTCAGAAGCAGTGGATGGCTCCGGTGGAGGACGCCGAGGCCCTGCGGATCGAGCGGGTCTTCGAGGCGGCGCGCGCCGCGCGTCACGATCCGCGACTGCCCGATCGAAGTCGTGCGGCGAGCATCGAGGCCGCGCGGCAGGTCATCGATCGGTGCTTCGGCGCGCTGGCGGACCGCCACCCCGGCATACAGGGCCGGCTCATCGTGGGCTGGACGGCGGGGGCGTCTGGCGGGCGCGGCGTGATCCGAAACCCAAGGATCGCGGTGAACTACAAGCTTTCGGAGCCGCAGTTCGAGGCCTGCGTGCTCGACGGTCTTGCGGGCCAAGCGTTCCGTGGCCCGGACGGCGACCCGATCGAGATCCAGGCGCCGTTCTTCTACGACGGCGCGTTCTGAACCGGTTGCAATGCGCCGGTGCTGCCCGCCGATTGTTTGCGCCACGGACCCGATGCTCTAGAGTGTAGGCGGAACAATCCATCATCCTTAGGACCAAGTACACCCATGTCCGGTGTCCTCAAATCGGGCGAACTCTTCGCAGGTCGATACCTGATCGAGGGGCTGATCGCCGAAGGTGGGATGGCATCCATCTACCGCGCTCAGGATGAGCAGTCGGGCAGGTACGTTGCGGTCAAGGTCCTGTATCCGTACTACAGCGAAAACGAGATTATTCGGCAGCGTTTCGTCGAAGAAGGCAACATTCAGAAGTCGCTGGGACACCCGAACGTGGTGCTCGTCAACGACGTGGTGCTCGATCCGCTCGCGATCATCATGGAGCATGTCGAAGGCCCAACCCTCGACGACTATCTCGCCGAACGCGGGCAGCTGCCCGAGGACGAGATCCTCGACATCATCATCCCCGTGATGAGCGCACTGGGCCTGGCGCACTCCAAAGGGATCATCCACCGTGACCTGAAGCCGTCGAACATCCTGCTGGCCCGCTTGCGAAAAGGGTTTCAGCCCAAGGTCATGGATTTCGGTGTCGCGAAGGTCAAAGACGCCAAACACAACCTCACCGCGACGGGCACCACGGTCGGGACGCTGCACTACATGAGCCCCGAGCAGATCGTGGGCTCCAAGCACATCGATGGTCGCGCGGACATCTATTCGCTGGGCGTGACGCTGTACAAGCTCGCGACCGGCGAGGTGCCCTTCAACGCCCCGACGGAGTTCGCGTTGATGATGGCGCAGGTCGAGGCCCCGCCGCTGCCGCCTTCGAAGCTCCGCCCGGACCTCTCACCGCAGCTCGAGGACTTGATTCTGCGGGCGATGGCGAAGAAGCCCCTCGAGCGATTTCAAACGATTCGGCAGTTCACGACGGCGTTGCTCGAAATGCGGCGCGGCGCGGACCGCACCGTGCGCGACACGATCACGGAGACGATCTCAAAGGAGCTGCTCGACTTCGCGATGGCGGCCAACGAGGTGGCACAGGATCGTACCGCGGAGATGAGCGTCGACGTGATCCGGCAGTCCTTGCTCAGCTCGACCGAAGACTTGATGGAACCGACCATCGAGATGCAAGCGGCGATGAAACCCAACACCGGGCCGACGTGGAATGTCGACGAGACGTCCCAGGAGTCGACCGTCGAGCTGACGGCGTCCGACATTGTGCGCCTCGCCACGATCGACAGCGACCGGACCGACAACGACAACGACGCCGCGCGGAATCCCAGTTCGCAGGCTCGCACCGACGTGTTGACGCGACGTGCGGCCCCCCAAGATCGCGTCACCCGACCCTCAGGCCCCGTGTATGGGCTTCCCGGGACGGAATCGCTGGTCTCGGAGTCGATCGAAACCAACTCGATGAGTCGTCGCGTGAGCCTCGACGCGGGACGGGTGGTGGTGCTTGACCATGACGCGGATAGCCGCGACATGACGGTCCCCAAGATGCGGGACCGGGAGTTCCAGAAGCCGTTGCCGCTGCCGCGGCCCTCCGGCCCGAAGGTCGTGCTCGGCTACAACCCGGCGGACACCGAAGACAAGACGTTCGAGAAGCCGAATTTTCGGACGAAGCTGCCCAACTTCGAGACGTCGAAATCGAGCGACGATGACAACCCGTTCGAACAGCTTCGCCAACTTCAGTCCTCAGAGCGTCGTCCATCGACCCGTCCGGAGGACCGTGCCGTGCGCCCCGGACCGTCACGCCCGGGCTCGAGCATCTTGGAGCGCATCGACCTCGCCGCACAGTCCGCGATGCAGACGGCGCACGATCGGAATCTGCCTGCATGGCTCGTCATCGCGGGCGTATTCTCGATATTCGTGATCGTGGGCTGCGTGCTATTGGTGCTGAGTTACTGGGTCTTTGCCTAACGCAGCCTGCTGATGCGCTATCTACTCATCGGTCTTACGATCCTCGTCGGTGCGCTGACTCCTCGATGGGCGTCGGCGCAGTTCATTGCGACCGACGATCGTCCCGAATTCATCGTGATGTCGACCTCCACCACCACGGCCGTGGCGGTGGGCGTGATCATGCTGACCGTGGTCAGCGTGAAGAAGGACCCCACGGCGAT
>JBFIHF010000442.1:0-5118 GCA_041601915.1 Bradymonadaceae bacterium | reverse complement strand
CGTCGACGGAAAGCGCGAACACGGTCCCCGGCAGCGACTCGAGGGAGTCCCCGCTCGAGGCGTGTCGACTGAAGTAGGTGCGCTGCTCACGACCTGGCTCGAACTCGACCGTGTCGGTGATCGTGAGATTGAGGAACCGGAGTTCATCGGTCTCCCAGCGATCGGCGAACGCCTGAGTGGGCCACACCACGACCGGCCAGACCTCGAGGGGCAGCACGATGTTGGTGTCGACGGGCTCCGTCGGACGGGTCGCGACCTCGAAGCTGAGCTTGGGGCTCAGGTAGCTGAGTTGTCGCGTGGGCTCCGCGCCGAGCTTGCCGCTGTCGCGGCTCAGGTACTGTAGAATCGGGCGCACGTGCACGGTCAGAGGGTAGCTCTCGGCCCGGGCGTTGACTGCGGTCTTCGAGGTGCCCAATTCGTCGGGGGCGAACTCCACCGCGTTTCCGATTCGGCCGTCGCCGTACTCGCCGTTGACGTAGATCGTCGTGACGCTGAGCGAAGTCGATTCGTCGAAGCCGACGAACAGGCAGTCCACGAGATCGCGGGCGAAGAAGAGGTCTGCGGCTTCGGTATCCGGCACGACCGTACAGCGGCCGAAGTCCCCCGGCGTCGCGACCAGCTCCGGCGGGGCGAACGCGTCGCACTTCGGGCCGTCGCACGTCGAACCGATCGGACCGGGACCCGGATCGGCGTTGGAGCATCCCAACATCGTGAGGCTGACGAGAAGCGCGGAGCGGACAATGTTCTTCATGGAGCGACCCTGTGGTTCCTGACGAGGCACGCCTACTGCACGACTCGGGCCAACCGTTTCCCCCGCATACCGTGGTGCGCCGACCCGCCGATCGGTGACCTGCGCGCCGCAGCGAATGGCTAGTCCAGTCGCCACCTCAGCCGAGGTACGGCGGATCGCCCGGCGAGCGATACCGGTCCAGCGGACTGCGGACCGCGTCGCTGCCGAAGTACCAGCCACTGCCGCCGGGCTCCCCGAACAGCAGGTGCAGAGACGCCTTGGAACCCTCCAGCGGTGACTTCATACCCAACTCCGCCGGCGCCACGCCCTGCGCCTCGGCGTAATGGCGCGTCAGATCGGTTTCGATGAACCCCGGCGTGCACGCGTTGATCGTCAGCTTCGGGTTCTCCCGCGCCAGCAGGATGGTGTAGGCGTTCAGGCACGCCTTCGACAGGCCGTACGCCGCGCCATCGCCGAGTCCCGCCGCACCAAAGTCGCCGCCGGTGGCGTCCAACGCCAGACTCTCCTCGATGATTCGCTGAATCTGGCCCCACGTCACGTCGGGGCTCGTCAAGACCTGTTGCCGCTCCGGGTCACACCCCGAGACGAACGTCGGTCCCGCCGCCGACGAAACGTTCACGACCCGCCCGACTTTGGGATCGAGGAGGGGCAAGAACGCTTCGCACACTCGCCGGGGGCCGTACGTGTTGACGTTCAGAATGTCGGGCAGCGCTGCGCCGAACCCGATCCCCGCGTTGTTCACGATACCGTACAGCGGATGGGGCTCCCCCTCGAATTGTGCCTTCACGTGCGCGGCGGCGGCCGTCACCGACGCCTCGTCGCTGACGTCGATCGCGACGACCTCGACACGACTTTCCCACGACGGCTCGGTGGACAACAGTTCGGCCACCGCGTCGTGGCCGCGTTGTGCGTCGCGCGAGCCGAGCAGGACGTAGGCGTCGGGGCGCGCGGTGAGCACCGCGGCGACCGTGGCGCGGCCAATCCCCTTGTTGGCGCCCGTGATCAAGACTCGTCGAATGCTCATGCTGGCTCCTTCGGATGGTAAATCGGAACCTAACATGCGAACCGGAGGCGATCAGCCGCCGACTGTGCAAAACAGTCCGACGACTTCACCGTCCAATGGTGTTGCAGTTCACCGCCCGCCTTTGGGTCGCATCGCCATCCTCCCATTTGGTACCTACAATTCCGGCCATCGCAGTTCGATGTGTGATCCATCACTTTTCGCGGAAAAACCGATGCCAAACCCCCGTGTTCGCGTCTACCTCGCCTGCTCCGTCGACGGTTTCATCGCCGGTGCGGACGACGATCTGACCTGGCTCGAGCCCCCCGACGCGGCCGCCCGGCGTGGGCGCGAGCAGACCGACGCTCTGACCTACGACGCGTTCATCGGCGACGTGGGCGCGATTCTGATGGGGCGACGAACCTATGACGTCGTGCTGGGATTCGACCGCTGGCCGTACGGCGAGATGCCAGTGCTCGTGGCGACGCGCCGACCTCTGGCACTCGTCCGCGCCTCAGTGACCGCGGTCAGTGGAGACATCGCGAGTCTCGTCGAGCTCGGCCTCGAAGCCGCCCGCGGAAAGGATCTCTACGTGGATGGCGCCCATCTCGTGCGTGACGCGCTGGCGGCGAACCTCGTCGACGAGCTCGTCCTGACGATCGTGCCCGTGTTGCTAGGGTCCGGGGTTCGGCTGTTCACGGACTCGCTGCAACGTCGCGCCCTGAAGTTCACGCACCACGCCGCGTTCGGCGACATGGTGCAACTGACGGCCGTTCGCGCGTCAGCGCAGTAGAAACGCGTTGAAGTTGCGCCCTTTGATCTGCCCGTTCTTGATCCCGTGCCGCGCCTTCGCGGCGTGTTCGTGCGCAATCGCGACAAACGTCACTTTCTCGCGGACCGCGATCACGCCGATCGACGCGTTGGGGATCCCGATCTCGCCGGTCAGCGCGCCGACGATGTCGCCGGGTCGCAGCTTCTCCTTTCGGCCGCCTTGAATCACGACCGTCTGCATCGCCGCGGCCTCCGGCGGCGCGAAGCGTTCCGGCAGCGAGTCGGCGTTCTGACGCTCCACCAGGGGCAGTGACCGGTCGTAGCGGCCCAGCCGGCCCCGGTCGCGCTGATCGATGAGGCTGATCGCAACGCCTTGCTCCCCTGCGCGGCCCGTCCGACCGATGCGGTGCACGTAGGAGTTCGTCTCGTAGGGCAGCTCGTAGTTGATGACCGCATCGAGCTCCGCGATGTCGATTCCGCGGGCCGCCACGTCCGTCGCGACCATCAGCCGGACGCTACCGTTGCTGAACAGCACCAGGACGTCGTCGCGCTCGCGCTGCTCGAGTCCGCCGTGGATCGTCTCCACGGAGTGTCCGCCCGCCCGAAGCGCAGCGACGACTTCGTCGCATGTGACGCGCTCGTTACAGAAAATCAGGGCCGATGAGGGCCGATGATGGCCGAGGACGCGCTCGAGCGCGCCGATGCGGGTCAGGCTGCCGACATCGTACACGAGCTGGACGATGTCCGGCTGCGCCTCCTCGTCGATCACGGAGACGAACGTCGCATCCGTCTGATAGCGCTCGCCGATCTCACGCACCGCATCGGTCATCGTGGCGGACATCAGCACAGTCTGGCGGGTGGCGGGGGTCGCGTCGACGATCTTCGCGACGTCCTCGATGAAGCCCATGTCGAGCATCCGGTCCGCTTCGTCCAGCACGACGGTCGACACCCGCGACAGATCGAGAGTCTCGCGGAGCAGGTGATCGAGGACGCGCCCGGGAGTGCCGACCACAACGTCCACGCCATTTGCGATCGCGGCCTGCTGGTGGCGGATCCTCTCACCGCCGCAGACCGTCACGACATTGGTGTTCGGCAGCGCCCACGCGAGTCGGCGAATCTCGTCCGCAACCTGGCGTGCGAGCTCCCGCGTCGGACACAGCACGAGGGCACCCGGACGCCGGCTGGCCGGCGAGATCTTGGCCAGCAGCGCCAGCCCGAAGGCCGCGGTCTTGCCGGTGCCGGTGTTCGCCTGGGCGATGACATCGGTGCCCTCCAACAGCAGCGGCAGAGCGCGCGCTTGAATCGGCGTCATCTCGACGTAGCCGAGGTGGTCGAGGTTATCGATCCATGCCTGGCCGAGGCCGAGGCCTTTGAACGAGCTATCCGTCACTGCGGTCCGCGAAACGCCGCAGCGAACTCGAGGAACGCGTCGAGCCCAGGACCTGGGCCGACGATGAACGCGGCGCTCAGATCGGGTGTCGCGAGGGTGAACGTGCCCGTCCCCTTCATGCGCAATTTGACGTGCCCCTCGGTGTCGGCACGCAGCGCCTCGACCTGCATCCACAGCTCCTGGGCCTGCGCGTCGGTCATCTCGCCTTTGTTGGCGCTGCCGCCGCTGTACGTCCCCGATGAGCTATCCGCGGCCGCGACCGGAATGTACTCGAAGTTCGCCGGGTCCTTGGCGAGGGCGTTGTGCCCAAATCGAAACCCGTTGCCGCTTCCATCGGAGAACGCGACGCTCCACGGAATCGCTGGCATCTCGAACTCCTCCGTTTGGGTCGGGGCGGCGCGCTCGGTCGATTCCGCGTCGGACGTGTCGGGCATCGTGGACATCTTGGGCGAAGTCGCGCAGCTGGCAACCGTCAGACTCAGCAGCGCGACTAGACTGATAAAGTGTGAGTTTGTCATGGGTCTATCATGTACCCGAGTTCGTGTTCGGAGCCCAGCGCAGAGAGAAACGGCCCGCCCGAGCGCAACGACAACGAGGCGGACCGATCGTCTCCGCCCCGCCCGTTCTCCTCGCTGGGCGCTCGTCCTCGTCCTCGTCGTCCGTCGCTCGTCGCTCGTCGTCCATCGTTCTCGGTCTGTCGTTCCCGCCTTCTCGCTTCTCGTTTTCGCTCCCGTCCCATCGACTTCCCAGCGCGGCGAGACAGAATCGGCCAACCACCCGGCCGGCCTCGGCGCTCGTCGCGCTCCTGCGCGCGACACGAGCACAAGCCCGGCGAGAATGAGGACGCGAGCTGCCGCCACCGCCCAGGCGGCCGTACCGCGGGCGGGCGGTGCTCGAAGGCGTAGGCGAGACCGGCGGGTGCGCGGCTGGAGCCCCCTCGCTTCGGCCCTCGTCGCGGGGTTCGGGTTGTCCGAGCGCCACGGATGCGGCCCCGCGCTCCGCGCTCTCTTCGAGGGCCGCATCCGTGGCCCTCGGACAACCCGAACCCCCAACGAGGAGACCGAAACATGAGTGATTCCACCGACCGCTACGCCGATTCGACCTACTTCTTCGAGCACGAACGCCTCGACTGCTACCGGCTCGCCGCCGACGTCGTCCGCTGGCTCGCGGCGCATCCGCTGGACGACAAACACTTGCGCGATCAGG
>JBFIHF010000441.1:0-5132 GCA_041601915.1 Bradymonadaceae bacterium | reverse complement strand
TGCCAGCTGAGCTGGCCAACAAGGTACGCGTTGTCCGGAGTCCTCGACACCGACGTCAGCTCGAACAGGACCGGACCTTCCCAAACGCAGGAGCAGCTGGTGGTCGTGTTGGTGACCGGCCCGTTGGTCTTCGCGTTGGTGCTTGGGGTGGTGGTGGTGGCGTTGTTGGTCGGATTCTTGGTTTCGGTCTCGCCGCAGCTCAGGGCGAGCAAGGCGACGCACGCTGCCGTCCATCCGAGTTTGCTGCGGTTCCGGCGCCTCATGCTTCGGCGCCGACTGCTCGCGTGAGGACGCGGCGGATGAGGCCGCTGCGCCGACGGCTGGTGCTCGTGTCTTCGTCGTCCAAACTGTAGTTCTTCAGCGACATTCGGAACCGCAGGACGCGGCCGAGTTCCTTGACCATGCTCTTGCCGTAGGTCGCCGACTTGTTCGCCGAGACGTCCTTGAAGAGGCTCGCGATCGTGCGCTGCGCACGCGACGGATCGAGCGCGAAGTGCGTCCCGTAGAACAGAATCATCCCCAGATAGATCATGACCGTGACCTGTTCGGGGGTGAAGTGCTCATTGTACGACGACTTCCGGACGAAGAAGCTCTGGAAGGTGAACAGGCTCATGAAGTACTCGTCGTCGAACTCCTGGATCCGACCGGAGGCGACGAGGTCCTTGAACGATGCGGTGTTGGGCTGCGGGGAGTACGCGTTGAGGTTCACGCCGGTGAACCCAGCTTTGGCACAGCGCATGATCGCTTTGTAGTTGTTGAGGATGCTCTCGCGGGTGTCCTCGGGGAACCCAAAGATGAAGTTGCACGACACGCTGATATCTTCGTCGATCGCGCATTGCGCGGCCTCGAACAGCCGATCGAGCTTCACCTTCTTGCGGATCGCCTTGAGCACGCGTTCGTCGCCCGATTCCGGCGCGAACTGAAACTCGCGGCAGCCGGCGTTGTACAGCGCGCGCGCGACCTCGGTGTCGACCGCTTCGCTGCGCGTCCCTGAGGGCAGCTGGAACGTCACGTTCATGCCGCGGCTCTCGATCTCGGCGCACATGTTCAGGATCTTCTGCTTGTCGACGATCGCGGTGAGGTCCTCGAAGTGGAAGTCGGTGACGTTGTACGTCTGCATCCAGTGCTGCATCTCGTCGGCGATCAGCTCCGGCTCACGCATCTGCCAGCGGCGGCCCCACATCTGTGGGCTCGTGCAGAACGTGCAGGCGTAGGGACACCCGCGCGTGCCGAGCATCGGCATGTAGCGCCCCAGCGACGCCCCGTGCGGCTGGTTAAAGCCGATGTAGCCTTCGATGTTGAAGTGGTGCCAGGCCGGCCAAGCGATCTTGTTGATGTCTTTGATCCGCGTGCGGCGCGGGTTCATGACGAAGCAGCCGTCGTCGGCCAGATACGCAATACCGGAGATGTCGGCGAGGGCCGCGGGCCCGGTGCCGCCGTAGTGGGCGAGCAGCTCGACGAGCGTCTCCTCGCCTTCGCCCAGCGCGACGACGTCGACGGGCGCTTGACGCAGCGAGAGCTCCGGCATGCCCGTGGGGTGCTCCCCGCCGAGGATGATCGGGATATCGGGGAACCGGTCCTTGATCCTCGCGATGAGTCGGCGCGTCGCCGGCCACTGACACGAGAACATGTTGCCCATCCCGATGACGTCGGTGTCGGGGTCGATGCGGTCGACGATGGCCTGGAACCGCAGGCCGCGCAGGTAGACCGGCCCGAACTGGGTGTAGGTGTCCAGCGCCTCGCCCACCGAATCGATGACACGGACGGTGTGACCCGCTTCCTCGGCGGCGGCGGCGATGTAGGCGATGCCCAGCGGCGGGATCGCGACGTTGGAGGCGTGATTGAGCGGGAACGTGTACCGAGGTGGATCGATGAGCGTGAAGTTCACATGTGCTCCGGTCGCGGGCGCCTTAACTGTGGCGTACCGCAATATAAACCGCAACCGCGGTTGTGCGCCCAAACCCGGGCGGCCTATGATTGCGGTCCTCTCGCGCACCAGGCCAGTTTATGGATAAACGCCCAGCCGCTGTGGCCGTGTTCGGGTTCCTGGTCAGCGGTGCCGTGCTGTTCTGGGCGTTCTCGAACGTCGACATCGGGCGAGCGCGCGAAGCGCTGACCGAGGTCGAGGTGTGGCCGTGGATCCCGCTCGCGGTGCTGTGCTACGCGATCGGACACGGGGTGCGCGGCTGGCGGTGCGCCCGTCTGGTGCGCGAAGACGCACCGCTCCCCGTGACGACCGCGACGAACGTGGTCGTGGTCGGCTACGCCGTGAACAACCTGCTGCCCGCGCGCCTTGGCGAATTCGCCCGCGCCGGCCTACTCGCCGAGCGCGCCGGCCTGTCGCTGGTCCAAGCGCTGTCCGTCACCTTCCTCGAACGCCTGATCGACGGGCTCGTCGTGCTGCTCTACTTCGCCGCTGCCACGGCGCTGTTGGACCTGAGCGGCCCGCTGAACCAGGTGCACTGGGAGATCCTCGCCGTGTTCCTTGTGGCGTCGGCCGGTCTCGCGGTCGTGGTGCTGGTCCCCGATCGCGTGACCTGGATGGTCTCGCGCCTCGCTCCGCCCCGGCTGCGGTCGCGCCTCGTCGACATGACCATCGCAGCGCTGCGCGGCGTGTCGTACCTGCGCAAACCGGCTCACACCGTCGAGATCATCATCATGACGCTGATGGTCTGGGCGTTTGATGCCGCGATGTTTCTGTGCGTGATGCTGGGGTTTGGACTGCCCGCCAATCCGCTGTGGGGCCTGGTGGTGATGGCGATCGTCAACCTCGGGATCCTGCTGCCGTCGAGCCCCGGGTTCGTGGGCACGTTTCACTTCTTTGCCATGCAGGCGCTGGTGGCGCTCGGCGTTCCGGAACCGGTTGCGCTCGGCTACGCTTTCGTCGCCCATCTGACGTTCTACATCCCGATCACGCTGTGGGGCGTGGGCGCGATGCTGTGGTACGGCGTGCGGCTGGGCGAGGCGGCGCTGGTGGCGCGGCTCGCGCGGCAAAAGGACACGGTGCCGGCTGAGGTCGCCGGCGTCTCGGTGCTCGGCGAGTTCTCGCGGTCCCCACGAAAGCTGCGCTCCAGCGCGTTCCAGTCCGCATTGGCGCAGGCATTGATGCCGCCGCAGCTCGAGTTGTCCGATGCCGGAGTTCGAGAGATCGAGCAGTTTGCGGTCGAGCAGCTTGGGTCGCTGCCGCCCGTCCTGCGTGTGCTGCTGCGCATCGGACTCTGGGGCTTTCGCGGATACGCGTTTGCGCGCACGTTGCGGCCCTTCACCGTGCTAGGGCGCGACAGGCAGCGGGCGCTGGTCGAGTCCTGGGCGTACGGCCCGGTGACGCTGCTGCGACAGCTGTTCCGGCCGATCCGCTCCGTCGTGCTGCTCGCGTTCTACGAACATCCCGACGTGCGGGCCCAGCTGATGCGCCCATGATCCCCCTTGGCATTCGGGCGGGCGAGAGGCAAGATCGCCGACGCCCATTCACTCCCACGCACGTACCTGCAGATGGCTGAATTGCACCTCGTCACCGGCGGGTCCGGCTACTTTGGCAACGTGATGGTTCGGCGGCTGTTGGCCGACGGACACGCGGTCCGGATCTTCGACCTCCACGCGGCCAGCGACACCCCCGACGGGGCAGAGCTCGTAACCGGCGACATCCGCGACCCCGAGGCGGTCGGCCACGCCATGCAGGGCGTCGACGTGGTCCACCACAACGTCGCCCAGGTGCCGTTGGCCAAAGACAAAGAGCTGTTCTGGACCGTCAACCGCGACGGCGTCCGCGTGATGCTGGAGGAGGCGCTGCGCGCCGACGTCGGCAAGGTCGTCTACGTATCGTCGAGCGCGGTGTTTGGGTGCCCGAAGCACAACCCCGTCACCGAGGCCACCGACCCGCAGCCCGGCGAAGACTACGGTCGCGCGAAGCTCGCCGGCGAGCAGCTGTGCCGTGACTTCGCCGCTCAGGGCCTCGACGTCGCGGTGATCAGGCCCCGCACGATCATGGGCCCGGGGCGCCTCGGGATCATGCAGATCATGTTCGAGTGGATCTACCAGGGCAGCAACGTCCCGGTGCTGGGTCGCGGCGACAATCGCTACCAGTTCGTGCACGCCGACGACCTCGCTGAGGCATGCGTTTTGGCTGCGGCGAACCGGCGGCCCGGCGAGGTCGCGACGTTTAACATCGGCGCCGAGAAGTTCGGGACGATGCGGCAGACGTTGGAGGAACTCGCGCAGCACGCCGGCACGGCGTCGTCGGTGCGAAGCCTGCCGAAGTCGCCGGCTGTGATCGCGATGCGCGCCACCGATCGCCTCGGCTTTTCGCCGCTCGGCGCCTATCACGCCCTGATGTATGGCGAGGAGATGTACTTCGACGTCTCCAAGGCGAAGGACGAGCTCGGCTGGGCGGCGCAGTACTCCAACGCCGAGATGTTCGCCCAATCCTACGATTGGTACATCGAACATCGCGACGAGGTCCTCGCCTCGCAAGGCGGCTCCCATCATCGCAGCCCCGTGCGTCAGGGCATCTTGAAGCTCGTGGCCTGGGCGCTCTGAATGCGAGCGTCACGATGAGCGAGGAGATTTCGGTCGATGTGCTCGTGATCGGCTCGGGGGCCGGTGGTGCGACCACCGCGTACGAACTCGCCCGCGCCGGCGCGTCGGTGCTGGTCCTCGAAGAGGGGGACCACGTCGACGTCGCGGGGTTTCGCCAACATGCCCCGCAGATGATGGAGCAGACGTATCGGAACCGTGGGATGAACCCGATCGTGGGGTCGGTCCCGATCGGCGCCGTCGAGGGCCGCTGCGTCGGCGGAAGCACGGAGATCAACAGCGGGTTCTGGACCCGCGCCCCCCGCGAGATTCTGCTGGGCTGGGCGTCGCGCTACGACCTGCGGGAGGCTTCCCTCGAGCAGCTCGAGCCCCACTACGAGTGGGCGGAACGCAAGCTCGGGGTGTCGCTTCGAGAGGGTGAATGGCCGGCGGTGACCAAGGCGTTCGCGCGCGGCGTTGAGGCGATGGGCTGGGCGTACCGCGAGGTCCCGCGCGTCGCGCCGATCGAGGGGCAGGAGACGATCGAAGGCACGACGCTCGGCATGAGCCGAACGCTGCTTCCGGACGCCGAAGCAGCAGGCGCCGTGGTGATGTCCGGA
>JBFIHF010000440.1:0-5145 GCA_041601915.1 Bradymonadaceae bacterium | reverse complement strand
ATCGCGGCCCCTCGGAACTGTCTGTGTATCGCCCGAAGTGCGTCCGGGGTCAACAAACCCCACACCATTGCGTGGCGGTAATCCCCTTGATTCATGGCATTGTCGCGCTTACTGTGCGCGCGTTTTCAAGACACCGCGAGGGAAGAACATGCGCAATCTAGCGATCTGGTTGGCCACGGCGGCCCTGCTCGTCTCGTGCAGCAAGAACGACAACAACCCGACTCCAGATAGCGGGTCCCCCGATATGACCGAGGCCGATGACGGCCCGAACAACCGGACGGACGCCGGCGACGTCGGCGACGACGTCGCCGTTCCCGATATGTCCCTGCCCGACGGCTTGACGATTCCAGATCTCACGGCTGCCGTCAGCGTCACGTTCGACGCACAAGGCGTGCTGCACGTCGCTTGCCAGACCTCCGAGGACTGTTTCGCGGTCCAAGGCTACTTCCACGCCGCCCACCGCTTCGGGCAGATGGACATTCTCCGCCGCAACACCACCGGGCGTCTCGCCGCGCTGATCGGCGGGTTCGAAGGCCGCGTCGTGGCCGTCGACAAGGCGATGCGAACTTTGATGTCGACGCGTGACGGTGTGCCGCTGGAGGTCGCGGTGTGGGAGGCCACGAGCCCCGAGTCGAAGCAGGCCGTGACCGCCTACACCCGTGGCGTCAATGCGTGGCTCGGCGATCTCGCCGCCGGCAAGAATGGCGCGGATCTGCCCGACGAATACAAGCAGCCCGTGGTGGACCAGGCCGCGGCCGTGACACCATGGACCGAGACGGACACGGTCGCCGTGGGCTTGAATCTGCTCGAAGATCTGTCGAACGAGTCGTCCGCCGATCTCAGCCGCGGGATCAACTACCCGAAACTCACCGCCGCACAGGCTTTCGACTTGCTCGGCACGATGTCCGCGACCCAGGTGTCCACGATGGGGGCCAGCGGCGAGACGTATGACCGCGTCCAGGCGCTGTTGCGTTGGCCAAACGCCGCGGAGATGCAGCCGGCCCTCAATCGCCTGCAGCCTCGCGCACGACTGTTGCAGGATGCTCAGGAGACGATGGCCGCGTTGGGATTCCTCAATGAGGGTGGCGAACCGAAGGGCTCGAACAACTGGGTGATCGGCGGGACGCTCACGGCGTCCGGAAACACGATGCTCGCCAACGACCCGCACCTCGGGCTGTCGAACCCCGCTCTGTGGTACATGGTCGAGTTGAACGCCACCGGCGGCGCCAACGAGCTGCACATCTCCGGCGTCAGCCTGCCCGGCGTTCCATCGGCGATTCTGGGCCACAACGACAACATCGCGTGGGGCGCCACCGTCGTGTACATGGACCTCTCCGATGTCTACATCGAAGAGCTGACGCCCGACGGCAAGTCCGTCGTCTTCAATGGCGGCACCGAGCCGATCATCGAGGTCGAGCACACGTTCGAGATCGCGCGCGCGGACTCGGTCACCGAGACGCTGCGCTTCGTCGCGCACCACGGCCCGATCATCAGCTACGACGCTGCGAACAACGCCGCCGTCTCACACCGCTGGGCCGCCAACGACGCCCGTCGGACGATCGACCTGATCTTTGGCCTCGCCAAGGCGACCACCATCGACGAGGCGCGCGACGCGCTGGCCCTGTCGGCGAGCACGAACCAGAACTGGATCGTCGCCGATCGCGCCGGTGATATCGGATGGTTCCCGTTCAACGCGGTCCCGGAGCGGACGTGGGCATCACTGGCGATGCCGCCATGGCTGCCGCTGCCGGGAGACGGCTCGGCGGAATGGGGTCCGATGGTTCCGATCGACGAGCAGCCCCAGATGCTGAACCCGGCGAGCGGTTACATCGCGACCGCGAACACCGACCCCACCGGTTCCACGTTCGACGGCGATCCCACGAACGACAGCTATGGCTACATCACGGCATTCGGCGAGAGTGGCGGCTTTCGTCAGGACGCGATCGTGAAGCGCGTGCTGGACGCCGGCGCTACACACACCGCCGCGATCTCGATGGACATGCAGGGCGACTCGTACCTCGTGTTGCGCGACTGGGTGCGACCACACATCCAGGCCGTGGTCGATGCCAACCCTGCGACACTGAGCCCCGAAGCCGAAGCATTCTGGGCGACGATCGAGACCTGGAACGGCAAGTGTCCGTCCGGCATCGATGGTCGCGATCCGATGGGTCCCAAGACCGCCGACGCCGCCATCGCCGCCGCGTCGATCGGCTGTGCGGCCTTCCACCACGTGCTCTACGAGTTGTCGAACGCGACGTTTGCCGACGAGCTGACCCCCGTCACGACGTCCGCGCGTTCGGCGCAGATCATTCGTGCTCTGGTGATCTTGTTGACCGATTCGAGCCGCCTGCAGGGCGGTGAGGCGTACTGGGACAACACGCTCACCGATGCCGCGGTCGAAACGCGCGAGACCATTACGCTCGCCGCGATCGAGACCGCGACGACCAAGATTCGCTCCGCGATGGGCACCGATTCCGACGACTGGCGATGGGGCAAGGTCCACACGCTCACGATGGCCGCTCCGGGCTTCAGCTCCTTGAGCCTCACCTCCTACAACGCGGGCCCCTTCGCGGCGCCCGGCGGGTTGATGGCCATCAACGTCGCCAACCCCCGCGGGTCGAGCTGGGGCTTTTCGAGCGGGCCATCGATGCGCCACGTCGCGGAGGTCTCGGCGGATGGCATCAAGAGTTTCTGGACGCTGCCCGGTGGCCAGCGCCACTTCCGCGATTCGCCGTACTACGACAACCTGCTCGACCCGTGGCTCTCGACGACGCACTTCGAGATGCCGTTCGAGCCGGCCGATGTCACGGCCGCCGCCGTCGAGACGCTTGAAGTGGCGCCGCTGCTGCCGCGGTAACCTCAGCCAGACGGAAGTAAAATGTTCCGTCTATTTCAATTGAACAGAAGTACGGTCCTCGCGAGAGTACCGACCATGTTCTATCGATCGGCAGCAGCGCTCGTTCTCTCGTTCATCTGTACCAGCTGCGGCTCCGAACCGGCTTCCGGTTGGGGATTCGGAGAGGGCCCGCGCGGCGCGGTACCGGTCGCGTCGCTCGTGGCGTCCGCACTGGTGGACAGCGATGTCTGGCGCGGCGAAGACCTCAGCGACCACTCCACGACCACCACGCGGATGAAGTTTGCCGAGGACGGCGACCTCCGGGTCGATTGGCAGCACTGGGACCTGTTTCTCGACGAGCAGCCGGCACCGCGGAACGACGTGGCCGGAACGTGGAGCGTGGGCGAGTTCGGCGAGGTCACGTACGAGCACACGATGTGGCGTGGCTACCTGGATCGTGAGACGCGGACGTGGGCGATCGTGCCGCCCGCGCTGTCGGTCGCGATGGGCCGTGAGAGTTCCGCAATACTCTGGTCGGCGGAAGGCTATCTCGCTCAAGACCGCGAGTACCGTTGGTATCATCACGCCTGGAGCCGGGAGGGGTCATTCTCGACGGACCAGACATGGGTCGATGGCGCGGTGAGCGTCGATGTTCGGCTCAACGCGGCCTTGCCCGACCTCATCGGACGCTCCGACTGCCGCGCCGAACTGACGTTCACCGTCGATCGACCCGACGAAGTCGGCGAGGTGGTGATCGACGAGCCGTGCGTCGTGCGTCGTGAGGGCGACGGCGCGGCGTCCTTCACCTTGAAGGCCCTCGACACCGAGTCGCCGTCCGAGGCGTGGGCGGCGATCCTCGTGGCGGCGGGCGCCGAGCGCTTCGAGCGTGGCCACTCCGAGATGCGCAGCATGCATCTCCGATTGTGGTTCCTCGAAGCCGCCCCCCACATGCTCAGCAGCGACCGGCTTTGGAACGCGCTCGTGAGCGAGCCCGTCGAGAACTGACGTCGAGTGACGTGCTCCGAAAACTGACTCGCTGGCCTGGGGAATGGTAGGGTGTGATTGCGCCTTTGTGTGGATGGGACGCAACGCTTGCAGGAGTCACGATGAAGAGTGTGTTGGAGACAGCCGGGAAGTCGATCTGGAAGGAAGTCCGGGAGCTGGCGCTCAAGAAGGGCACCGAGACGTTCGTGGCGGAAGGCATCAAGTCGGTCATCGAGATCGTCAAGCGCCGCCGGCTCCGCCTCGATGAGTACGAGTTCGCGGAGTGGAAAAAAGCACAGAAGCCCGAAGGCGAAAAGTCCGACAAGGACAAGGACAAGGCGAAGGACGACGAGGAGAAGAGCTCCGAGGAGTCCGACGAATCCGACGAAGGGAGCGAGGTCGACAGCGCGCCCCCCAAGCCCGACGCCCCGGCCGAGCCCGAGCCCGTCGACCCTGAAGAGCCCCAACCCGCCTCATGAAGCGCCCACTCGTCATCGCGGTGACCCTGATCGTCGTCGCGGTCGCCGCGCTGCTGCTCATCCCGCGCACCGCCGGGGACCCCCAGCATGAGTTCGAGCCGTTCACGGCCGGCGACGACGCGGAGGTCATCACCGAGGCGGCCGTCGATCCCAGCGACCCCTCCAAAGGCGTGGTCCGAACGACCCGCAAGACGGTGCGCAAACGCGTCGAGCCCCGCGAAGACACCCTCAATCGCACGGGTCCCGAGGGCGCCGAGGCGATGGAACGCGTGGTCCGCAATCGCCGCCCGCGTCCCGATGATGTGCCCGATAGGCCCGCACCCGTCGGACAACTGGACAAGGACGACATTCGCAAGGGGATCGAGGCGGTGCGGCCGCTGGTCAAAGTTTGTTACGAAGACACGCTCAAGGAGTTCCCCGATGCGGCTGGGAAGGTTACCATCGGATTTCGAATCATCGGTGAGGACGACAAAGGGCGCGTCGAGATGACGGAGCTGGCCGACGACGGCACGACGCTGTTCGACGAAAAGCTCCACGATTGTCTGCAGAAGCGCGTCGCCGAAGCCGAGTTCGAGACACCGTCCGGAGGCGGTGTCGTCAACGTGAACTACCCCTTCGTGTTCTCCAACGACGCCGACGAGTAGTCTTGAAAGAGCGGCTGATTTACGCCAACAACGGCGACGGCTGGGGCCTCGAGCTCCGCCAGTACTGGGATGCTGAGCAGCTTGACGTGTCGCGCCGGCCGGTGCTGCTGATCCCCGGCTATTGCATGAACACGTTCATTCTCAATTTCCACCCCAGCGGCGACAGCATGGTCCGCTACCTGACGCGCCAGGGATTCGAGGT
>JBFIHF010000439.1:0-5160 GCA_041601915.1 Bradymonadaceae bacterium | reverse complement strand
GGCGCTTCGCGCCGGGGGCGCTTCGCGCCGGGGGGGCGCTTCGCGCCGGGGGGCGCTCGCGCCTTAGGGGCGCAGGGACATGACGTAGTCGAGGGTGAGGTAGGTGAGGCCAAAGACACGGAGTTCGTGGGTGGCGCGCATGGTGCCGTCGTCGTTCCAGACGTCGATGAATTCGCGGAGGGGGAGGCGAATGGGGCCGAGGGGAGTGACTTGCCAGATGCCGGCGTCGGGGGTGGCGGGGGCGGTGAGGGTGTCGAGGCGCAGGCCGGACTCGCCGAGGTTTGTGGGGAAGAGGATGCTCGCCATGTTGGAGCGCCAGAACGGGAAGGCGATGTTCATGTAGGCGCGGCCGTTGCGGCGATGCATCGAGTAGGCGGCGACGTACATCGAGCGTCCGTCCGGAAACGTGCGCACCCATGCGCGTGGGGAGTCGCGCCCGTCGCGGTGTGCATCGAGCGGAAAGACGCGACTCCCGATGTCGTGAGATTCGCCGGTCGCAGGCGGAAACACGGTCTGCTGCATGCGCCGGGCGAGTTGGTACCAGATGGCACCGGCCCAGGCGGACCACCACTTCCAGTGCGGTACGACGTGCAGGTCGTAGTCGATGGTGTTCTCGTAGAAGTCGCGAATCGAGTCGTCGACGCGCGACGCGTCGAAGTCGGGACCATCGAGCTCGTTGAGCCTGTCGACCAGCCCACGTGCCGCGCCGTCCACCTCGAGGTCGCTGCGCGTGAAGAAGTCGGCGCCAAGGCGCAGCTCGCCGAAGATCTTGCTGAACGGCACTTCCACCTCGGCCGTCGATTCGGGGCGAAGCCAGTTGAGGGCGAGGAGGCTCAGGAGCCCGAAACCGAGCGCGTTGGCGGTGCCGTGCCAGGCGACCATCTGCTCGATCGGTAGGACGACCGGCCCCGCTTGTAGGGCGAACGTCGCGGCGAGCGTCATCGCCGCGGCCAGTGAGAGCGCGGGGACGAGGAACACCGGGCGTTGCAGCATCGTGAGCGCGAACACGAACGCCGATCCCGCGAGGGTCAGCGCGGCGACCAGCTCGATCGCGTCACTGAACGCGATCCCGACCGCCGTCATCGGAATCGCACACACGATCGCGGTGGCCACGTACGGCCCGGGCAACTTCGCGAGCCGACCGAAGCCCCCCACCACAATCGGCAGGACAAACGCGGCCCAGTGAAAGTGCACCGCCGTGAGCAGCACCCAGATGCCCCGGGTTCCGATCGGCTCGAGGCCGGCGAGCCACGCGAACGACCATGCGGCGCCGATCGGGAGCATCAGGGCGCCGGCGTCGATCGAGCACTCCGCCCAGTCGCGCAAACCACGGCCAACAAGCCTTCGTGCGCCGCGGCCCGCAAGCCCGACCGTGACGAGCAGCCACGGAATCGCCAGCCACGGCAGGCCGAAACTCAGACCAGCGTGGTAGAGGCCCGCACCGGCGACGATGGCGACGATGCCGCGACGGCTCACGCCGAGAAACCGCGCCGCGAGCGGAACAGCGACGTACATCGCCACGAGCAGGTAGGCCTCGGCGAGTGGTGTGCCGGGGGTCAATCGAGGAACCGATGCATCCCGTCGGCGGGCGGCAGCCAGCAGGTCTCGGTCTTGCCGAACCAGTCGAAGCGATTGCGCGCCACGAAGCGGTAGACCGGATCGGTGATGAACGTCGGGATGATCCGCAGCAAGAACCCGAGGTTCCAGGGGAACTTCAGCATGCGCGCCGCGTAGAATGCCGCGCGGGAACGCACGCGGATCTCGCCGTCGTCCCAAAACACGAACGTGTCGAACTCCCGCGGAAACTCGGGATGGGCGGCACGCAGCTCGGCCGCCGTCTCGCCGTGCAGCGACGCGAAGGTCAACGCGTCGGCACGATCGATGGCGTACAGCCACTTCACGATGCCGTTACACATCACGCACTCGCCGTCGAAAAACAGGATCTGCCGGGGTGTTGCGGCGGCGTCCTGGATTTCGAGATGGGTCGAGGCGGTCATGTGGGTCTGATGCCGGAGCGCGGCGCGAGTCGCGCGATTACTCGGGATGCCCGGCGGAGTAGCGGGCGGCTTCGAGGGCCGTCGCGAGCATCTTGTCGCGCCGTTCCTTGTTCATCCACGCCTCCTGCACGTCCGGCTCGAGGTCCTTCAGCGGATCGAAGTACATGAAGTACTGGTCCTCTTTGACCGCTGGCGCGCGATACACGCTGATCCCGAACTTCCGATCGTAGTAGTCGTAGGAATGGATGTTCCGCTTTCCGCCGCCCCCGGGCAGGTCCACGATGTACAGCGGGCAGTTGAAGCCTGCCGTCGAGCCGCGGACCCACTTCTCGAGGTCGATGGTCGTCGCGACGGAGGTCCGGAGGTCCTCCACGCCCTGCACCATGTCGTGCTGGTAGACGTAGTACGGATGCACGTTGACCTCACCGAGTCGCTTCGTCAGCAACACGGCGGTGTCGCGGTCGTCGTTCACGCCGCGCTGCAGCACGGATTGATTCCGCACCGTGAGTCCACGCTCGAACAGCATGTTCATCGCGTCGCGCGTGATGCCCGTGATCTCGTTGGGATGGTTGAAGTGGGTGTGCAGGCACACGTGCTTGTGCATCTTGCGACCGAGCTCGTGCACGGCGGTGAGCGCATCGGTCCACTTCTCGTCGCTAAGCACTTTCATCGGCATCACGGCGGGGCCCTTCGAGGCAAAGCGGATCCGGCGCACGTTCGGGATGTTGAGCAGGCGCTCGCCGATCATCTGGATGTGCTTGGCGGCGAGGTTCCACGTATCGCCGCCGGAGATCACGATGTCTTCGAGCTCGGGCCGCGACTCGATGTAGGCGAACGCGCGTTCCCAGCGCTCGGGGCTGATCTTGAGGTCGACCTTCTCAACGGTGTCCGTGTCGACGCCGATGGCGTAGCTGCGGGTGCAGAATCGGCAATAGACCGGGCAGGTGTCCATGACGAGGAACAGCGCCTTGTCCGGGTACCGGTGCGTAAGTCCTTCGACCGGCGCGTCGGCTTGCTCATGCAGCGAGTCGAGCGTCAGCATCGGGTGATCGGGCGTGAGCTCGTTGGCCAGCGGGATGAACTGACGCCGGATCGGGTCCGACCACGGATCTTCCCAATCGATGAGCGACAGCAGGTACGGCGTGACGCGCACCGCCATCGGCGCGAGGTGGAACCCCTTCTGGGCGTCCTTGACGAAGTCGGCCGGCGCGACCGACGACAAGAGGTCAAAGAGGCTCTTCTCCCCGTACAGGGAGTTCTTCATCTGCCACTTGTGGTCGAGGAACGTGGCGGTATCGACGTCAAACGCGGGGACGGCGCGCCAGAACTCGTCCTCGCGAAGATTGCGATGGACCAGTGATGCCGGGTCGACGACCGGTTTCGTGGTGCGCACATCCGGTGGCGCAGCCTTCGATTTGTGCTTGTCGATGAACGATTCCGCTGAGCTCATGCCTACCTCGAGTTAACGAGTGTGCTCTCGGTCGCCCCATCGTTGGGGGCAGTCCGGGCACACCCTCACCAAGTTCCGTACGCCTCGAAGCCTCGAGACGTGAAAATGGCGCGGCGGGCCGTAACCGCGGACCAGGTCCACACTCGCGCAGGAAACCTGCTCGAGCCCAGCACCCACGTTGTTTCAAAACGCGATCCGAGTGTCAAGAGATCGGCACGGTTGGTCGCCTCGTCGATCCGAAATTGACTTGGGAAGGCCCGTTCGTTACTCCCGGGCTCACGTTCCCCGTCGAGAGCTGCCCCGAATGACAATCAAACCGCGCGCGAAGCGCATCCTCGCGGCGATCGCTGGCCTGCTCGCCGTAACGGTGGCCGGCATTCTGTTCAGCGGCTGGCAGGCGTTTGGCGCTGGCGCGCAGGGGCAACGTCTGGAGCGCATGGAAGCGTCGCCGCAGTGGAGCGACGGCGTCTTCGCGAACCCGCAGGAACTCTACAACGACGTCTGGACCAGCCTCACGTCGTGGACGGAGCTCAGCGACGCGGCGACGCCCCGAGCTGAGGTGCCGACGGTGCCCAGTGACGGCTCGCAATTCGCGACCCCACCGGCCAGCGGCCTGCGCGTCACGTGGTTTGGCCACTCGTCGTCGCTGATCGAGCTCGACGGCGCGCGGTTTCTCGTCGACCCGATCTGGGGCGAGCGGTCCTCGCCGTTTACGTGGGTGGGGCCGGAGCGCTGGTATCCGCCACCGATCGCGCTGGAGAACCTGCCCGACGTGGACGCGGTGATCATCTCGCACGACCACTACGACCACCTCGACTACCCGACGATGGTTCGAATGCGCGACTGGGACACGACGTTCATCGCGCCGATCGGCGTCGGCGCCCACCTCGAGTACTGGGGCATCCCGGCGGAGCGCATCGTCGAACTCGACTGGTGGGAGACGACGCAGATCGGCGACGTGGTGGTGAATTGCGTGCCGTCGCGCCACGCGTCGGGGCGGTTCGTCACCGACTACATGGCGAAGTTGTGGGCCGGATACGCCCTGGTTGGACCGAAGCACCGGCTGTACTACTCGGGGGACACCGGCCTGTTTCCGGCGATGAAGGACATCGGGGAGCGGCTCGGCCCGTTCGACCTCACGATGATCGAAGTCGGCGCCTACCACCGCGCGTGGCCGGACTGGCACATCGGCCCAGAACAAGCGGTCAAAGCGCATCACATCGTGGGTGGCAAGGTCTTCATGCCTGTGCACTGGGGGTTGTGGAACCTCGCCATGCACGGCTGGACCGAACCCGCCGAACGCGTGCTCGCCGCAGCAAAACTAGCTGGAACGGTGTTAGCGATGCCGCGGCCCGGCGAGAGCGTCGAGCCCGGAAATCTGGCACCGTTGCAAAAGTGGTGGCCTGACGAGCCGTGGCAGACCGCCGCCGAACACCCCATCCAATCGACCAAGGTCGACGGCCTCTAGGTCCCTCTAGGTCCCTCTCATAGATCTGCTCGCTGGTCCGCTGGTCCGCTGGTCCGCTGGTCTGCTGGTCGCCGGTCAAATTCAAACTAAGACCCACACACCAACTAGAGAACCACCACGCGAAGCGCCCGAGGCACTCGCGCTTCACGGGGGAGGCCGCCGGTTCACCAGCAGGCGCGAGGTTGCTCGACGCTTCGCGTGGTGGCTCCATGAACCGAGTGTGGGTCTTAGTTTGAATTTGACCG
>JBFIHF010000438.1:0-5169 GCA_041601915.1 Bradymonadaceae bacterium | reverse complement strand
GAGCACCAGCAGCCGGATCTTGTAGCGCTCGGCGTAGTGCAGCACGAGGTAGACGAAGATGTTCAGGTTTTCGGGGGTCGGGGTGAACCGAAAGCAGCCGTTCGCGGTGCGGCGGGTCAGCATCAACGTCTGATGTTTGTACACGGGGTTTGGTGCGGTCATAGCGCCTCCTTTGTGGAAGGCGTTATCGGCAGCAAACCGCGTTCGTTGCAGAATTAGTGGGGTGGTGGGGTGGTGGGCCTGTGTTGGCGGGGCGATCGCGGGTCGAAAGTCTGGCGCGCTATTCGCCGAGAATCCAGGCCCGCCGATCGAGGTACCACTGCGCGTCATCGTCGAGTCCATCGTCGGCCAGCACGGCGGCGATCTTCGCATCGCGCTCGGCGACGTCGAACCCGATGCTCGATTGCAGCTTCTGCAAGCACACGGGGCAGAACGCGAGCGGCGCGCGATCAGTTTCGGCCAGCCCATTGGACCCGTTCATCCCGCACCGGTAGGCGGTGCAGTGCTTGATCCCAAACATGTGCCCGGTCTCGTGGGTGAGCACCTTGAACGCACGCTGGGTCATCGTGCGCCGCTGGGCGGGCGTCAGATCCTCGGATGTCGTGGGGCTGTAGCGCGCGAAGCTGAACACCCCCACGCGCTCCGAGAGCGACGCCTGCCCGAAGACGAAGTTCCACACATCGCTGGGGTAGAGGTCCTCCATCGTGACCCCCAACATGCAGTACGCATCCGGCGGAAGGTGCGACTTCAACGCCCGCAGGACGTCACTGGAGTTCAGCTGACGTCCGACGTCGGGGTGTTCGCGCATCGTGAACTCGCCGACGCCGATCGGCTCCCGGACGACCACCGGCAGCTGGAAGAACGCCGCCGCGAGAGTGCGGAGGCGCTCCAGATCGACGGTGCGAGGCCCGCTGAACACGCCGATCGGCTGGAGATAGATCACGCGCCGCGTCCGGTTCGGAAGTAGTCGATCGCTGGCGAGGAACTCTTCGAACGTCTGGCCTCGTTCGGGGTGCTCGGCGAGCCAATCACCGGGCCCTGGTGGCGGCAGCGGCAGCGTGAAGGGTGCGGGGCGGAACGCCCGCGCAGGCACCAGTGCCGGTGCGCTGACGGCGCTGGGCGGTGGTGGCTCCGTCTTGCACGCCAGGTTCGCGGCGAACCCGATGCAAACCAGCGCGATGGCGTGTGATCGCTTCATCGGTCGGATGCCTCGTTTTGACTCCGCCTGAGGGTACCGCAACCGAGGTGCCGTTTCGCTACGATTCGTTTTGGCCGCGCTATCCGCATCGCCGCGGACGGTCGCCCCGTCGGCATGCGCGCCTTGTACCCGCTCCGCCGCCGCGGTACCTTTCCGGGCTATGGAAACGATCCAATTCTGGCTGAACGACGAGCTGATCGAGACTGACGAGTCTCCGGGGCGTCTCGTCCTCGATTACGTGCGCAAGAACCGCCTCACCGGCACCAAAGAGGGGTGCAAGGAGGGCGATTGCGGTGCTTGCACGATCCTGGTCGGGCACCTCGAAGCGGGCCGCGTGCGCTACGAGCCGGTCACCTCCTGCCTGGTGCCGATGGGGGAGATGCAAGGCAAGCACGTCGTCACGATCGAGGGGCTCAACTTCCGCAAGAAGCTGAGCTTCGTGCAAGACGCGATGGTGCACCGCGGCGGCACGCAGTGCGGCTATTGCACGCCCGGTTTCGTGGTCTCGATGACCTGGTTCCTCATGGACCGCCACGGCGAGCTGACCATGGACGCCTTCAAGCGCTCGATCAGCGGCAACCTCTGTCGATGCACCGGCTACAACTCGATCAATCGCGCCGGCGAGGACATACTGACCGCGGTCAGTGAAGGTGGCCCGTACGCGTGGATCTGGGAGGCCGACGACCGCATCCAGGCGCTGGTTGACGAGGAGCTCATCCCGGCCTACTTCACCCAGATGCCCGAGCGTCTGGCCGCCGTTGCCGCGCCCCGCCCGAACGGTGCCGGCGCGGAGTTCTTCATCGCTGGCGGCACGGATCTCTACGTACAGCGCGGCGAGGAGATCCCCGCATCGCGCGTGGCGATCCTGAACCACCATCCGGAGATGCGTGGGATCCGCGAAGACGACAATGCGCTGCACATCGGTGCGTTGACGACGTTCACCGAGTTCGCGGAAGACGAGGCCGTTCGCCGGCTGATCCCGCGGATGGACGATTTCATGTGGCTCATCGCCTCGCTGCACATCCGCAACCGTGCGACGCTCGGCGGCAACATCGTGAACGCCTCGCCGATCGGCGACATGACGGCGCTATTGCTCGCGTTGGGGTCCGCGCTGGTCCTCAGCGACGGCACTGCAACGCGGGAAGTCGCGATGCGCGATTTCTTCCTCGGCTACAAGCAACTCGACAAGCGGCCCGAGGAGCTCGTGACGCACATCGTGGTCCCGCTCGGCACCTCGAACACACACGTCAACTTCGAGAAGGTGTCCAAGCGCAAGGCACTCGACATCGCGACGGTGTGTAGTGGCGCGCGCATCGACCTCAACGGCGACACGATCGTCTCGGCGTACATTTCGATGGGTGGCGTGGCCGCGATTCCACTGCTCCTGCGGCGGACCGCCGCCTTCCTCGCCGGCCGCGAGATCTCGGCCGAGACCGTGCGTGGCGCACTCGCCGTGGCCCAGGCCGAGGTCACCCCGATCAGCGACGTTCGCGGGTCGGCGGACTACAAGCGACTGCTCGTGAACCAGCTGATCATCGCACACTTTACCGTGCTGTTCGGCCAGCACCTCACGTTCGAACAGATCCACGGAGCGAGTCATGGCTAAGCGCCCCAAACACGTCGAAGCCCCGCTCCATGTTCGCGGCGAGTCGGAGTATGTCGACGACGTCGCCGCGCCCGATGGGATGCTTCACGCCGCGATCTACGGCTCGCCGGTTGCGCACGGGCGCATCAAGCAGCTCGACCTCTCGCATGCGCTGGCTCACCCCGGTGTCGTGACGGTGATCACCGCGAAGGACATTCCAGGCACCAACGTGATCGGCGCGATCTTCCCCGATGAGCAATCGTTGGCGGACGTGGTGGTGCAGTACATCGGACAGCCCGTCGCGATGATCATCGCGAAGACCGTCGAGGCCGCGCGCGAGGCCGTCCACTTGATTGAAGGCGAGTACGATAAGCTCGAGGCGGTGGTCACGGCGCGCGAGGCCCATGCACGCGGGCACTTCATTGCGAAGCCGCGGACGTTCGCCCTGGGCGATGTCGACTCTGCCTGGGCGGACTGCGAAGTCGTCGTCGAAGGACAAGTCGAGCTCGCCGGCCAGGAGCACCTGTACCTGGAGACGAACCGGGCCCGCGCGACACCCGAAGAGGGCGGTCGCGTCCGCGTGGCGTCGTCGACACAGTCGCCATATGCCGTGCAGAAGGCCGTCGCGCAGGTGCTCGGGATTCCGGAGAATCACGTCGAGGTCGACGTCCGCCGCCTCGGCGGCGGCTTTGGCGGCAAGGAGGACCAGGCGACGTACTGGGGGGTGCTAGCGGCGCTCGGCGCAACGGCCGTGGGCCGTCCGGTGGAGCTCGTGCTGCACCGCGTCGACGACCTCGTGATGACGGGCAAGCGGCACCCGTACTCCGCGGACTACAAGCTCGGCCTCAAAGCCGACGGCACGATCGTGGCGTACGAGGCCAAGCTGTACCAGAACTCCGGCGCGTTTGCGGACCTGTCGACGGCGGTGCTCGAGCGCTCGCTCTTCCACGCCACGAACGCCTACTTCGTCCCGAACGCGAGGATCTACGCGGCGTGCTGCAAGACGAACCTGCATCCGCACACCGCGTTCCGCGGATTCGGCGGTCCGCAGTCGATGTTCGTGATCGAAGCCGCGATCGTGGCGGCGGCGGAGAAGCTCGGCGTGTCGCCGTCGGAACTTCAGCGCAAGAACCTCCTCACCAAAGGCGACGCGTTCCCGTACGGACAGTCCGCCGAGGAAGACAAGGCTCGTGAGACGTGGACGGAGGCGGCCCGCGAGTTCGACCTCGAGGGGTGGCGCGCCCGCGTCGACGCCTACAACGCGACTCACTTCGACACCAAGAAGGGCCTCGCGGTGATGCCGGTCGTGTTCGGGATCTCGTTCACCAAGACCCACCTCAACCAGGCAGCGGCGCTCGTGCACGTGTACACCGATGGCAGCGTCAGCGTGTCGAACGGCGGGATCGAGATGGGGCAGGGCCTCACCACGAACCTCGCGATCATCGCCTCGCGGGAGCTCGGGATCGATCTGGAGCTCGTGCGGGTGGAGAGCACCAACACGACCCGCGTCGCGAACATGAGCCCCAGCGCCGCCAGCGCGACCACGGACCTCAACGGGAATGCGACAATCGACGCGTGCTCGCAGATCCTACACCGCGTGCTGTGGGCGATGGCCTTCGAGCTCGGCGTGGATGACGCGATGAAGCTGCGGTTCAGCAAGAATCAGCTGCTGCTCGATGGCGCGCCGACGGGCTGGGACTGGCCGCGCGCGGTGATGCACTGCTACCTGCAGCGGATCGACCTGTCCGCGCACGGCTTCTACGCCACGCCCGACATCCACTTCGACAGCGTGGCCGAGAAGGGCCGTCCGTTCGCCTATCACGTGTATGGCACGGCGATCACGGAGGTCACCGTGGATTGCATCCGCGGCGTCTACGACGTCGACACGGTGAAGCTCGTGCACAACCTCGGTCGCCCGCTGAACCCCGTCGTCGACCTCGGGCAGATCGAAGGCGGGCTCGCCCAGGGGATCGGCTGGATGACACTCGAAGAGCTCGCGTACTCCGATGACGGGCGGCTGCTGAGCTTCGCCCTGTCGACCTACAAGGCGCCCGACGTCTACTCGGCGCCCGAGATCGAGGTGAAGTGGCTGGAGACGGACAACCCGACCGGGCCGCATGGCTCCAAGGCCGTCGGCGAGCCTCCCCTGATGTACGGGCTGGGGTCCTACTTCGCGATTCGTGACGCGCTGCGAGCTTTCGCCCCGCGCGACTACGCGTTCGACGCGCCAGCGACCCCGGAGAAGGTGCTGATGGCGCTGCACGGCGACACGTTGAGTGCCACGCGCGTGGACTCGGGCTTCACGAAGAGCCGCGTGACCCAGAAGCTGCATGTCGCGCCGCGCCCTGAAGGCGCCGAGTGAAGCGGCGGCTCTGATGGTCAAGTC
>JBFIHF010000437.1:0-5170 GCA_041601915.1 Bradymonadaceae bacterium | reverse complement strand
TTGCCACGGCATCCCGGGTTGGCGAATGCCGTACGATGGCGAATTCGGCAGTTCGACGACGCTGCCGGACTCGGTCGCCACGAGCGTCGTTTCGTCGAACGTCCACGTGCCGTTGTCGTTGCTCGCCACCGCGACCTCCAAGGCCACGCCTCCGCGAAACTCGCCGTCGACGTACTTCGATGGCGGTACCATCCCACCGCACCACCGAGGCACCCAGTAGTAGCTGACCATGAGAGCCACTCGATCCGCAGTCGCCCGCTGGATTTCGGCTTCCCGCATTTCGGCTTCCCGCAATTCGGCGTCCTGTGCGAGCGCCGAACGGCCGTCACCACCACATGGCGGGCAAGAGGCACACACGATCTGGCCATTCACGCAGCCGCATGGGCAAGGCGGACAGCCGAACATCTCCTCATGTTGCGTCGCCTGCTCGGCCGTCGGCGGGACGACATCAGCACAGCTCGCGGTCCGTTGCACGGCCCGATCGGCGGGCGGGGCGGGCGGCTTGGCACCGCAGGCGGCAACGAACAAGCAGATGAAAACGAGCGGCAGGCGCATGACTGCTCCTGAGTAACGAATGTCGTCACCCTACGCGACCTCCACTCCCGCGCACCATCGCCACGACCGGAACGGCACTCAGGAGCGACACCATCGCGACGGATGCCACGAACGCCGTATTGCCCTCGCTGAGGTGCCATGCGGCGATCGGTGCGACCACCAGCCGGGCGAGCTCTGTAAAACACGCCCAGCGGCGGCCTTCGAGCAGTCCGCCCCACGAGATGATGCCCGCCGCGATCAACGCCCCGAACACCACCAACTTCACGGGTTCGAGCGCGGTCTGCACGACCATGAATCCGGTCGTGGCAATAATCGCAGTCAAGTAGCTGAGCCCGACGTACCAGTCGGCGAGGCGCGAGCTCTGAACCACGTACTTCTGCTGCGCGTCGCGCGATACCGCTGGCGCGGGCGGGATCCCGTCGGGCGTCCAGCCGGGCGGCCCCAACAGGATCCGCGCCGCGTCCGCCGGACCTCGGGCGAGCCGAAACTGCTGCCCCATCTCCACCCAATTCGCGACGTTCGCCCACAGCGGATTCCAGCTGCGCAGCGGCTTGATCGTCCCATACACCGACGGCGCGACCTCCGGCTCGAAGGTACCGAACAGCTTGTCCCAGATGATCAGAATCCCGCCGTAGTTCTTGTCGATGTACTCGGGGTTTGTCCCATGGTGCACGCGGTGGTGCGACGGCGTGTTCAAGACGGCTTCCAGCGGCCCGATCCGGCCCACGGTCTCCGTGTGGATCCAGAACTGGTACAGCGTATTGATCGCGCTCGCACCCGCATACATCAACGGCGAGAAGCCGATCACGGCGAGCGGAAGGTAGAAGATCCACTCGATGAAGGGGATGTACCAGCTCTGGCGCAGGGCCACGGCGAGGTTGTAGTCCTCACTCTGGTGATGCACGACATGGCCGGCCCACACGATGTTCATGCGGTGGCCGGCCCGATGCAGCCAGTAGTAGAAGAAGTCGACCCCGAGGATCACCGCGACCCAGGCCGCAACGCCGGACTCGATGCGCGCGACGCCCACGAAGTGCCAGACCGCGGTGTAGCCGGCGAGGCCCAGCACCTTGCCTGCTACCCCGACCACCCGGCTGCCGATGCCGCAACTGAGGTCCGTGATCGCGTCGTGATATCGGTAGACCTCGAGGCCGCGATGTCGCGCAACGAGGACCTCGAGGCCGATCAACACGAAGAAGAGCGGAATCGCGTAGGCTATCGGTGAGATGTCCACGACCCCACATTAGTCGGACCGGGCGAATCCTGCATCTGCACGGGGAATTCTCGTTCACCCGCCCGCAGATGTCGCACTGGTGCGTTCGACCGAGCAGCGCTACTCTGCGCTCATGGAGTTATTCGGCGCTGACCTCGTGCAACGCCTCGTCGCCATGCTGGACGGGGCCCAACCTCCGTCATTCCGGCGCGATGTCCCGGTCTCGGTCTACACCTCCGCCGAGCGCTGGGCGGCCGAGCGTACGCTGTTTCGACGGCGGCCGATTGTGGCCGCGCATTCGTCCGCGCTGGCGAGGATCGGCGACACGGTTCCCGTCGATGTCGCGGGCGTTCCGGTTGTGCTCGTGCGCGGGCCGGACGGTCGCCTGCGTGGGTTTCGCAACGCGTGCCGCCACCGCTCGACTCGCCTCGTCGCCGATGGCGAGCCGAGCTGCAAGAAGGCGTTCGTCTGCCCGTACCACGGCTGGACGTACGACCTCGAAGGCGCGCTCATCCACGTGCCGCACGAGCAAACGTTTGCGGGCCTCGACCGGTCGAAGTTGCCGCTCGTGGCCGTCGACGTACGGGAACGCCATGGGCTCGTCTGGGTCGGCGTCGACGAGCCGCTGCCCGACGACCTCGGCCTGGGTGAGATGGGCTCCGTGCTGGACGAGCTCGGCCTCGAGGATCACCGCGTGTTTCGGCGCTCGACCTCGATTTGGCAGGCGAACTGGAAGTTCATCATCGAGGCGTTTCTGGAGAACTACCATATCCGGCAATTGCATCGGCACAGCGTCTACCCGTTCTTCCTCGACGGCGTCGTCGTGTCGGATTGGGTCGGGCCGCACATGCGTGCGGCAGTGGCACGACGGGCGATCGCCGACCACCGGGATGAGCCCTACGAATCGCTCGACGTTCGCGAGCTGCTCACGGCGAATCTGTTTCTGTTCCCCAACACGATCCTCATCGTTCACCCGACCTACATCAGTCGCATCACGATCGAGCCCATCGCCACGGACCGCTTCGGCTGGACCCATGAGCTCATGATCCGGCGGACCGACGATGTGCCGGAGCGCGAAGCGCACTTCGCCAAGTCGTGGGACCTCATCGACGGCCAGGTGTTCGGCCAAGAGGACCTCCCGATCGTGGAACAGATGCAGGCGGGACTTGCGGCGCAAGCCAACGAACACCTCATGTTCGGCGCGTTCGAGGAGGCCGCCGGGCACCTGCACGACCTGCTCGCCGAGGAACTCTGCAGGTGAGGCCCGCCTCGGGGAGCGCGAGATACGGGGGAGCAAGACGGCATCATCCGTCGAAACCTCATCTTGGCACGCCGGAGACCGCGCCGCAGCGTATCGTGGCGCGCGCGTTCGACAACCCGTTGGAATGCCGGGTGTCTGCGCTGGAGTGTCGCTGGGGGTGCCCCCCCTGCTACGGTAGATCTCGTTCCAAACGGGGGAGTTCCAAACATGAAAGCGTGTCCAGGTTGCGCGAAAGATCTCGCCGACGAGGCCAAGTTCTGTGGGCATTGCGGCGTCGATGTCGTCCCCGCGTCGCAGAGCGCGGAGCTGACAGTCATCGGCTTTGCGCCCACCGCGCATTGTGACCACATCACCGATCTGGGTTACCGGCTGGAGCGCTCGACGGCTCCAAACCTCGGGCCGCTCCTCAAGGCCTGCGGCATGGCACCGCTGGACAACCCACCGGACGACTGGGAGCGCGCGCAGTATCTGACGGCGCAGACCCGCGCGGGCGGGGTGGCGGCCGCGATTGGCTGGAATCGCGCCGACGACGTGGCGGTCCTTCACTCGCTCGCCGTGGCACCGACCTCTCGCAGCGGCGGGATCGGCGCGGGAATGCTCGCTTCGGCGATGGCTCAGCTGATGGAAGAGGAGCCGCCGGCGGCGATCTACCTGCTCGCCCCCGGAACTCGGGTCCAGCAGCTGTTTGAGAGCGCGGGGTTCCGAACCGAAGAGCACGACGACCTTCCCGCGATCGTCGCGACGCATCCGATCTTCGCGGCGGCCCCGGACGGGGGACGCCCGATGTCCCGCGACTACGGCCGACGACGCGGCAGCCTCGACAACAGCGCGTTTCGACTCGTCACCAACAAGACGCCCGAGGCGATGCTACCTCACGGAAGCGTGTTCTTCTTTCGGCAGAACGGCGGCGTGATCGAAGCGATGTACCGCGGCGGCGTGGTGAAGCGCGGGCACATCATCGGCGCCGTGTCCGGGGACGAACTCCAGTTTGCCTGGCACCAGTACATCGACGAAGGCGACCTACAGACCGGCACGGGCACGATCCTGATTGAGCGCCTCGCCGACGGCCGCCGCCAGCTGACGCAGTCGATGCTGGAGCCCGATGACGAACAGGAGCACGAGCTTGTGCTGCAAGAGCTCTAGATTAGAGGCCCAACGCACGCGTGAGGAACGTCGCCATCTGAGCTCGCGTGACCGCGTTGTCGCCGCAGTACCGGCGGTTGCCGCATCCTTGCGTCACACCAGACTCGTACATGCGATTGGCGGCGTCCTCGTAAAAGCGCCCCGCGTCGTCGTCGAAGTAGTCCGCCGAGGCGGGCGGCAACGCGAGCGCGCGGGTGAGGAACGCCGCCATCTGTCCGCGTGTCACGTCGTCGGCGCCACAAAACAGCGTGCCCTGGGTGTTGCAGCCTTTCGTGATTCCGGAGTCGGCGAGCGAGTTGGCCGGACCCTCGTACCAGGCGGCGTCGTCGTCGACGAAGTGGTCGGTTGTCGACGCCGGTAGCGCGAATGCCCGGGTGAGGAACGTCGCCATCTGGCCGCGGGTGACCGTCGCATCCGGGCAGAATCGGCGTCCCGTGGCGTCGCAGCCGACGGTGATACCGGCGGCGGCGATGCGCGAAATGCCGTACTCGTGCGTGTTGAAGTCGTCGTCGGTAAACGGTCCGTAAGTGTTCTCGATGCCGGCCACCGTCGCCTTCATGAACACCAGCGTGACCCAGAGCTTCTGATCGTCATCGCGCTGTGCGCCGATGCCGACATGCGTGTAGTCGCCAAGCACGTTCGCCTTGTGCCCCGGTGAGTTCATGAACGCCCGGTGCAGCGTCTCGACGGTCCCGCCGACGCCGACGTTCTCGCCCAGTCGACTCCAGACGGGGCCCACGACCTGCGCGAGGTCCGGGTTGTGGTAGATCTGACCGGCGTCGATCATCCGCTCCGTCTGCGCGTGTGCGTCGTCCTCGAGGTCCCAGTAGGTCGTGAGCGGCGCGAGTCCTTGGGCGGCGCGTTCATCGTTCAAGAGCCGCAGAAAGCCCCGCCCGGCGGGCTCGTCGATGGTGTACGCGAGCGCGACCATGGCGCGCGGCTCCTCGGAGACCTCCTCATTCGGATCGATCTCGTAGACCGGCGGCGGAGTCGTGATG
>JBFIHF010000436.1:0-5185 GCA_041601915.1 Bradymonadaceae bacterium | reverse complement strand
GTGCCTCGCCAGAGCGCCCCACCCGTCCGCGCATACATCCACGTCGATCGCACGACGGCGACGAACAGGATTGCCACGCCGACGGGAAGCAGCAGCACCGCGGCCGGGTTGGACCCCCACTGGGTGGCCATTGCGCGAGAGAGCGCGGCGAGCCCCGCGACCACGGCGAGCGACATCGGCCATCCCAGAGGCGCCGGAAGCAGCAGGCCCACCACGGGAAGTGCGAGCAGCGCGGCGACCGCGAGCAGTAGAAACGCGGCGCGGACGAAGCTCAAGTGAGCGGCCGCGGCGAACAGATTCTTCTCTAGACCGCGCACCATCTGCGCCGCGGACGCGTACCACAGCAGCTTCAACGAGCGCGGCGCGATCCCCGCCCAGGCTCGCGCGCCGTGGCGCCGGAGCAGCAAGGCGAGCCCCATGTCATCGGCGATCTCCATCCGCAGCCACTCGAAGCCTTCCGTGCGCTCGAACGCCTCGCGCCGCACCAGATTGAACGCGCCGACGCCGAAGAAATCGTCGCAGGCCGGATCCGCCACGCGGTCCATCCGCACGGCGAGGATGAAGATCACGCCGAACGTGTCGGTGAGAATCGACTGGGTGAAGCTACGGCGTTCGACTTCGGGGATCAGCGAGACGTGGTCGAGCTCGTTGGCCACCGCGAACGCCACCGTCTCCTTCAACGCGCCGGGCTCGAACCGCACGTCGGCGTCCGCGAACAGCAGCCACTGCCCAGACGCCAACTCGGTCCCACATCGCAGGGCGTTCAACTTCCCCAACCAGTCCGCCGGAAGCTCATCGATGTGCACGGGGATCACGCGGTCGTCTTCGGCCGCGAGCCGGTCGACCATCGCCGGGGTCGCGTCCGTCGAGCGGTCGTTGATCAGCACGACCTCGAGGTCCGGATAGTCCTGCTGAAGCAGCGAGTGCATCGCCGCCTCGAGCGTGTCCGCCTCATTGCAGGCGGGGATCACGACGGTCAGTTTGGGGAATGCGTCGAGCGACTCGACGCGCTGGTCCGCGAAATTGGGGACCCGCCCGGCACGCAGCGTGGCCGCCGCGCAGACGCCGAGCCACGCGATGCACGCCGAGGCGGTGAGCCACGGCGCGACCGCGAGGAGGACTTCAGCCACGGGGGCTAGTCAACGTCGGCGGGCTGGGTCGAGATGTACAGCGGATAGTCCGAGGCATCGGGCGCCAGACCGCCGGCGGCACGAGCCGCTTCGAGGATCTCGATCTGGTCGGCGATGTGAATGCTGTGCAGAAAATCACCTACGTCGAACAGATTTCCACTCAAGCCTCGAGCAGGCCGCTTGGACTCTTGTTTTCGTGCGGTGCGAATACTGTCAAAAAATGCGTCCGCGTCGAATCTGCTCATGGCAATCCCTCGGGCGAGTGTAATTTGACCGTTTCTTCGGTGTTCTGCCTCTGTGTGATGTTGCTTGGGCGCGGCATCGTGCTGAAGTAGTACTATAAGAGCAACTGCATCCTCGCGCGAACTATTCCGTGGACGGCCGGCGAGGCGCACCAGTCGCGCCCCGGAGGTCCGTGGCGGCACGCAGGACGTCGTAGCGTGCGAGAGCATCTTACCGATTCCGCGTCCGACATCCAGAGCGGAGCGTCGGCTTTGCAAGAAAGATTACAGAGACCCGCCGGACCGCGCGACCCGGGCCCCTTCGGCGTGGTATCCGGGCGCGATCGGCCGGACCGCGGCGGACACCGTCGGCCCCCTACCCCGCGCTACGACTCACGAAGCGCGGCGTGCAAGCGGAAGTGCAGTCGAACTCGCGCCGATCGCGTGCAGCGCGGGAACGTCGCACGCGGCGCGGGGGCGGGACGGCCCGAATCGGATGTGGTATGGGCTGGCGTTCTGCAATATTCGCCGGAGTCACGAGATGGCAAACGTCGCCGACATCCTCAAGTTGTCGTTCGAATTCTCCTCCAAGATCGGCGTGCGCGAGCAACCCAAGCTGTCGGCCTCCAAAGAGTCCAACATCAAGGGCCTCTATGTCGTCGGCGACCTCGCCGACGCGCCGATCATCAAGGTCGCGATCAACCAGGGCCACGAGGTCGCGACGAAGATCTGCGACGACCTCGGCGAGGTCGGCCAGCCGGATTCCGAGGTGCTCGATGTGATCGTGATCGGCGCGGGCCCGGCGGGGATCGGCGCCGCGATCGCGCTCTCCGAGCGCGGCGCACGCTACGTGATGCTCGAGAAGGAGAAGCCGTTCAACACGATCCAGAACTTCCCGAAGGCGAAGTTCATCTTCTCCGAGCCCCGCGAGATCGAAAGCCGCGGCAACTTCTGGTTCGAAGACGCCCAGAAAGAGGACCTCATCGACCGCTGGGAAGAGGCGATCGACGACCGCAACCTCGTCCTGCATCAGCCCGAGGACGTGCTCGACATCCAGCGGGTCGGCGGCGTGTTCGAAGTGCGCACCGTGGTGGGCGACGGCGGGCTGCTCCATGAGGGTCGGCAGGTCGAAGGCTGGCCGTTCGAAGAGGCCGCGGGCAGCAAGAACGTCTACAAGGCGCGGCGCGTGATCCTCGCGATCGGGCGGCGCGGCTCCGTCAACAAGCTGAACATCCCCGGTGAGGACCTCGACAAAGTCGCGTACGCCCTCAAGGACCCCGCCGCGCATGCCGGGCGCAAGCTGCTCGTGGTCGGCGGCGGCGATTCGGCGGTCGAAGCCGCGTACTCCAGCGCGCGAGCCGGCGCGGATGTCACGATCGCCTATCGCGGGGACCAGTTTCACCGCGCCAAGGCGAAGAACCAGGAGACGATCGCTGCGGAGATCAGTGCCGGGCGCGTCAAGGCCGAGATGGGGGCCACTCCTGTCGAGATCAAGGAGAAGAGCGTCGTCCTCAAGCAAGGTGACACGACGAAGGAGATCGAGAACGACGATGTGCTCGTGTTCATCGGGACGAAGTTGCCGAAGCCGTTCTTCGAGCGCGTCGGGCTGCGGATGGAGGGCTCGATGGACGCGCTGCGCATCGCGTGGATCTCGTCGTTCGCGGTGTTCACGTACCTGTTTTACGTGCTCAAGACGAAGAAGCCGTACTTCCCGTTCGCCCAGGACGACATCCTCGGCTTCTTGCCGGGTATGCTGAAAGTCGACCTCGGCTTCCGCACCGTCGATGCCAGTTTCTGGGGCACCGTGATCTATGCGCTGGTGATCTTGGTGCTCGGCATCCGGGCGTACCGAAAGTACCCGATGCAGATCCAGAAGGTGCGCTACGCCTCGCTGATCGTCTTTCAATGGGTGTTTCTGTTCGGGGTGCCGGAGATCCTCGCCTACTTCATCATCGACCGACCGTGGAAGTTCTACGCGCTGAGTGTGCCGTGGCCGCTATCGATCTGGTCGGCGATCGACGCCCCGACGTGGGTCAGCTCGTCGAGCCCCGATGCGGTGACCGCGGGCCTGTGGATCGGGGTGGGGGTCGTGACGTCGTTCGTGCTGATGCCCCTGTTCGTGCGCTACCACGGCGAGCGTTTCTGCAGCTTTGCATGCGGGTGCGGGGGACTCGCAGAGACGCTCGGCGACTTCTGGCGGCACCTCGCCCCGCGCGGGATCACCGCCTACAAAGCGGAGTGGTTTGGTCGCGCGATCTTGCTCCTGGCGATCCCGGTCACGCTACTGATCCTCAACGATGCCTGGGATTTCATCGCATCCGACGCGCTGTACGACTCCGCGAAGTTCGCCCAGAAGTGGTACGGCCTCGTCGTCGATTTCTGGTTGGCGTGCGTGATCGGCGTGGCCTTCTATCCGTACCTGGGCAATCGCGTGTGGTGCCGGTTCTTCTGCCCGCTACGCGCCTACATGGAAGTGATCGCGAAGCGGATCGGCAAGATCGCGATCGCGGCGAACGACAAGTGCATCGGGTGCGGCGAGTGCACGCGGTACTGCCAGATGGGTATCGACGTACAGAAGTTCGCGCAACGTCAGACGACGTTTCACAACGGAAACTCCTCGTGTATCCAGTGTGGGATCTGCATTCAGGTATGTCCGATGGATGTGCTCTCGATCGGCGAACGGGACTTCACGTTGAAGGTCGCCGAGACATCGTTCGCCCCCGCGACAGGCTTGTAGATGATCGCTCGAATCGCCGTGCTCTTCGCCGTGACGCTGGCTACGGTGCCCGCGTCGGCAGACGAAGATTCCTCGGAGCCGCTCGTTGCGTATGACGATGGACTTCGCATCGGTCGATCGTCCGACATCGCCAGCGCAAAGCTCTCCGGACGCGTGCAAGCGCGCTACGAGGGAGAGCGCGAGGCGCGCGGCGAGACCGAATCCGAGGTGCGCCTCCCACGGATCCGGGCCGCAGCGCGTGGACACCTGCTGACTCGGCGCCTGAGCTACCACGTCCAGCTCGCGTTCGAGAAAGGGTTCGAGATCAAGGACGCGAACCTCGAGGTGGCGGTGATCGAGGACCAGTTGTTGATCCGGGCCGGCAAGTTCAAGCGCCCCACCTACCGAGACTTTCTGACATCGTCCGGGAAGCTCGCGCTCGTCGATCGCGGCATCACGCACTCGGCGTTCGATGGCGACCGCGACATCGGGGTGATGGCGCACAACGACCTCACCAGCTCCAAGCGACTCACCTGGGCGGTCGCCGTGTTCCGGGACACCTCAGACCGCATCGCGTTTGCGGACCGCGGGACCATCCAGGAGCCGGACCCGCTGCCCTTCGAGCCGTCGGTGGCGGTCCGCCTCGGCGTCAACGGCGGCCCGATCAAGGGCTTCGACGACATCGACTGGAAGGGCGCCGGCCCGCCCCCGGCGTGGAGCACCGCCATCTCGGCGCTTCAGTCGATCGACACCGAAGGTGACGGCGGCAACCGACTGCGTGCGGCGTTCGACTACTCCGTGCAGCACGGCCACGTCTCGCTGACCGGCGATGTGCACCTCGCCGCGTCCGAGGCCGGCTACGACGGATGGGGATTCCACCAACAGCTCGCCGCCCTGCTCTTCGGCACACTGGGCCCTGTCGCGCGCGTCGCGGTCGTGGACCCCACCGGCGACGACGTCACGACTGAGCTGACCGGCGGCCTGAACTGGTTTCTGCGGGAGCACAAACTCAAACTCACCGGCGACGTCTCGATGATTCGCGGGGACGGAGACGACCTGCGCCGGGCTCGTGTGCAGGTCCAGGTCGTCTTTTAGTACTTGGTCACAGTGTTCTTGAT
>JBFIHF010000435.1:0-5197 GCA_041601915.1 Bradymonadaceae bacterium | reverse complement strand
GGCCATGAAGAAGCGGTAGTTCCCCTTGTCGGGCTTGTAGTCGAGCACGTGACGGAAAATCTTGAGCGCGTTCTGATAGTCGGCACGCTCGAAGGCCGTCCGCCCCACGAAGAAGTACGCGTCGTGGAACCGTGGATTGAGATCGTAGGCCTTTTGAAAGTCGTCCCGTGCGGTGTCGTAGTTGCCGCGGTCGAAGTGGATGCGCCCGCGGATGAAGATGTAGTCCTCGCTCTTGGGGAACGCTTCGATCACCTGATTGATCTCATCGATCGCGCGGTCGTAGTCCTGCGCCTGACGATAGGCGTCGGCGAGGTACGCACTCAACCGCACGTCCTGGACGCCTTCTTTGCGCGCGCGCTCCAGCAGCTCGCGGGCCTGATCCTGCTTTCCTTCCTCCAGCAGCAATCGAGACAAGGCGAGCCGGGCCGGCCAGTTGTTCTGGTTGCGTCGCAACGCCTCGCGGTACCACTGCTCAGCGGTGTCGCGTCGTCCGCTCAGGTTGTAGTACTCCGCGACCTGGGTCGCGACGTTGGCGTCGATGCCCGACGGTCGCGCGACGATCTCTTGCACGTGTTGTTCGCCGCGCTCGATGTCTTTGTCCATCCGCCACGCGAGCTGGGCGAGGGTGGCGTGGGCGCTGAGCAGGCTCGGGTTGATCTCGACGGCTCGCTCCAGCGGCTTCTGGGCGTCGGCGAACGCGCCGCGCTTCATGAAGAGCTGTCCGAGGTAGTACGGGAACTGGGCGTCGTCAGGGAATGACTTCTGACCCTCTTCGAGGGTCGCGATCGCGTTCTGCCACTGCTCGAGTCCGATGTGGGACCGCACGATCCCCAACATCACGTTGGGATCGTTCTTCGCCAGTTTCTCATTCGTCGTGAAGAAGGTGAGCGCTTCCTTGTATTTCTGGGCTCGCTCGTACTCTTCAGCGAGCGCTCGCAGCGTATCACCGCGGTTGGCGTCGATGTTGAGCGCCTTCGTAAACGCTTCGATCGCGAGGTCGCTGTCGCGCCGCGCGACATGGACGAGGCCCGCGTAGTGCAAGGCCAACGACTTTTCGGACGGGCTTCCGAGGGCCGAGAGCTCGCCGGAGACTTTCTCGAGCAGCTCGATGGCCTTGTTCAGGCTCCCGTTGGCGTAATACGCGGCACCGAGCGCCACGTGACTACCGACGTGTTTGGGGCCGAGCTTCAGTCCTTGCTCGAGCGCCGCGATGGCGGGGTCGGTGTTTTCGAGCCGACTCTCCATGCGCCCGCGCCAGTAGTGCGGCAGGTGCGATTTTGGATCCAGTTTTGCGGCGGCGGCCAAGGCTGAACGTGCGCGGTCGTCGAGACCGCCAAGATTCGTCGTCGCGACGGGTTTCGCCGCCGGTTGCTTCTTCACCTGCACGGCGCCGGCCGTCGCGTTGTTCGTCGCGTTGCCGCTCGTGGTTCCGTTGTTCTGGGTTCCCGTCGTGCCGTTGTTGGTGGCGGCGACCTTGGGAATCTCCAGCGGCGCTGGGGTCGGTACTTGTTCGATGGGCACCGCCGTCGCGCGGGCCAGTTCGGCCTCCACCGCCTTCACATCGCCAACGCCCATGACGAGGTTCGCAAAGAAGCCGACATCGCTAGGCTGGCTCGCGGGTCCCTCGAGGTATGCGCGCGCCGCATCAGCGTTCCCGCTTCGCGCTTCGAACGCACCCCGGCCGACCGCGTCCAATCCTTCCTTTGCTGCGTCGAGCTGTTGGGCGACCGGCGACGCGCGTTTGACGGCTTCGGTGTCTTCGAATCGAGCCAGCATCATCGAGTTCGCCAGCAGCCAAAGCCCTTCCTCGCCCGCGTTGGCTTTTGATGCGGTGTCGCTCAGGATCGCGTAGTCCGAGAAGTTGTCGGACTTGATCATGTCGAAGCTCACCCCATCGATCTTCTTGGCGGTCGTTTTCGGCGCGACCACGTCGTCGGGCGTACTCAGCACCGTGTAGACGGCGTAGAGTCCACCCCCCACCACCGCGAGCGCGACCGCGGCGACCAACAACTGAACGGCACCGCCACGCTTGCGGTCTGCGGCGACCGTCGTGCTCTTTTCGGCGACATCCGCCGGAGCTTCGTCGCGCCGGACACCGGTGGACGCCGGACGGAACGGATCGTTCGGATCGTGCAACGACTCCGGGGTCTTGGGTGCGCGTCGCGGAGCGACCGGAATGTCATCGAGGAGCTCGTCGCCCCACGTGTCCTTGGGCGCCGAAGCCTCCGAGGCAACGCTCGCGCGGCTCTCGGAGTCGCCGAACAAAGAATCGCCCCACTCGTCGGCGGGCGGTCCGGCAGGCTGGTCATCGAGGAACGAGAACCCTTCGTCCCCGCCCAGGAAATCGTCGCCCTTCGCCGAGGGGGCGGCACTCGCTGCGCCGAACAGATCGCCGTCGTCGGCCGCCGAACCAAAGATGTCGCTGTCGGCCGCGCCGGCCGAGAACAGATCGTCCCCTGCGTCAGATGCGCCAAAGAGGTCGCCGTCGTCGGCCGGCTTGTCGGCGACCGGGGCGCTGAAGATGTCGTCATCGTCCGCCGTCGAGCGGCCCGCGGGCGCGGGGGCGCCGAACAAGTCATCGTCTCCGCCGTCCGGGGCGCCGAACAGGTCCTCGTCCTCCCCTGCGGCCGCGCTGGCGCCGAAGAGGTCATCTTTGCCTTCACTCGCGGCGGAAGGATCGCCGAACAAATCCTCCTCGAAACTCTTCGATTGAGGGACCGGAAGCTCGGAGCGCACGTTGGTGGGCAGATCCGCGCCGGCCTTGGAGATCGGCAGGTCCGCGGCACCGCGCGGGATCGGTAGAGCACTGGACTTGGGGAGCGGTAGGTCGCTGCTGCGCGAGGCCGGCAGGTCGCTGCCACGCGAAGCCGGCAGATCGCTGCCACGCGACGCGGGCAGATCGCTGCCACGCGACGCCGGCAGATCGCTGCCACGCGACGCCGGCAGATCACTGCCGCGTGCCGCCGGTAAGTCGACGGCCGATCGCGGCAACGGCAGTTCGGGGCGCCCCGCCGATTTCGCGGCGGGCAGATCCGGGGGACGCTTGGCGGCAGGCAGATCCGGCGGACCGGAGCGCGGCGCGGGAAGGTCGGCCTTGGTCGCGGGCAGATCGCTGGGGGCCCCCGACTGCCAACCGCTCATCATCGTCGCTTTCGGATCTTCGAGATGATCGAACGATTGCAGTGGCTTGTCCGTGATCAGCTGCGCGAACGCTGGGATCGTCAGGACCGACACCCACGCCGTCTTGTCCGGCGAGACCTCGGCCTCGGCCGTCAGCTTCTGCTGCTTCAGCATCAGCTGAATCGCGTTGCGATCGAACGGCCCAAAGATCTTGCCGGTCGGCCGCTTGACGTACAAACGCTCGCTCTGAATGGAATGGCCTCCGCCATCGAGCAGCGTGCCACTGTCGGGGGAGTTATCCGCCGTCGTGGTGCCGTCCGAGGAGACCCGAAAGCTCTGCGAGCACTGCGGACAGCGCATATTTAGACCGGTCGCCGGAATCCGGGACGGGTCTACGTTGTATTCGGCATCACAGGCCGGACACGTGATCTTCATCGTTTCGTAACTACCGATAAAATGGCGCGTACTTTGCGTGGTCCGAAGCTTACCGCCCGGTTGCGTCCTGTGGCAAGCTTTGTGCGGGTCCCTTTCTGCGTCGTGGCGGCGTGTGACCCTCTCATGACGGCTCCCAGACGGGAAGGGCGTGCTGCCGAGCCCACCGGGCGAGGCGAGCATCGGGATGCACGACCACCGGATGTCCGACCCGATCGAGCATCGGCACGTCGGTGTACGAATCGGAGTAGAACCAGGAATCGTCGAGACTCACGCCGGAGCCCGCCGCCCACGCCTCCGACATCGTGACCTTGCCCGGGCCATAGCACAGCGCCTCGATCTCGCCCGTGAAGCGACCGTCGATCGTTTCGAAACGCGTGGAGATGTGGTGCTCCAGTCCGAGATCTTCGGCGACGGGGATCGCCACGTACGGCGAGGACGCCGTGAGCAACACCAGCGTGTGACCTCGCGCGCGGTGGTCCTCCACCACATCGCGCATCTGTGGCCGGATCGTCGCGCGGATCTCGGACTCGTACCACGCGCGCACGCGGTCTCGGAGCACATCCTCCGGCGTGCCGGCGAGGCGCCGCGCGGCGTCCCGTGCCACCTTCTCCATGTCCACGATCGCGAGCTGATAGGCCACCAGACTGGCGGCGCTTCGCAGCAGGTCTCGCTTGCGCAACTCGCCTTCGCGCCACATGTGCTCGACCCAGAGTCGCGCCGAGTTGACGGCCAACAGCGTCCCGTCCATGTCGAAAAACGCTGCGGGTTCCACAGGAGCTGCCTCGGCTAGCCGAAAATTTTCACGAACTTGCGCTTGATCTTCTTCTCGTCGCCCGTCGCAAAACGAATCGTGAGGGTGGCCATGTCGCCGGTCCCCGACGCCGCCATGATCTTGCCGGGGCCGAACTTCGTGTGGCTGCAGTGTCGGCCCACGAACCCTTCCTCGATCGGCGCTTCCACCGACCACGCGTCCTGGGAGAAGTCGTCCCAGCTCGACTCCTGCGAGAACTCGTCGTGCGGCGGCTTCTGTTCCGCGGCGCGTTGATGGGCGTGGCGAATCATCGGTGCGGATTGATCGTACTCCCACGCGTCGGCATCCCGTCCGAGGTTCTGTCGCCGCCAGTTGCGGCTCGAGTCGCCGCGCCCATAGGCACTGGACCTGCGGTGTGAAACGGCGCTGCGCGGATCGGACTCCAAGCGTTGCGGATCGAGCGCCGCGAGGAATCGGCTCGGCGTGGTATCGCGAAACTGCCCGAAGATCCGGCGCCGGTGCGCGTACGATAGGTACAGCTTGCGCTTCGCGCGCGTGATCGCCACGTAGGCGAGTCGACGCTCCTCCTCGAGCTCTTCGGGAGAGTCTTCGCGCAGACTCGGGAACAGCTCGTCCTCCATACCGGCCAGGAACACCGTGTCGAACTCGAGGCCCTTACTCGAGTGGACCGTCATGAGGGTCACGGACCCCGTCGTGGAGTCGAGCGCGTCCGTCGAGGCCAGGAGCGCCGAGCGGTCCAGAAACGCACGCAAGGTGTCGATCGGCGTGCCGCCTTCGGCTTCGTTGTTTTCGAACTCGTCGATCGCGTTGACGAGTTCGTGCACGTTCCGCAGTTTGTCCTCGGCACGCTCGGCGTCCGCCTTCTCCAGG
>JBFIHF010000434.1:0-5211 GCA_041601915.1 Bradymonadaceae bacterium | reverse complement strand
ATCAACTTCTGGGATCCTTACGGCCTTGGCGCTGAGAGCAACGGGAAGTGCGGGTTCATGTCGCGATGCGATGTTCGCGAAGGGCTACATGACGAGTTCGACCTCTCGCCGTACGAGGCGCCCTACCCGGAGGACGCTGGCGACCGCATGCTCGCCGGCATGCAGAAGACGCTAACCAACGATGGCCTCGACATGCTCTGCTACGGCGGCGGCATCGGCGAGCGCATCTGTGGTCGCGCCAGCGACGCCCCGTTCGAACGGGAAGAGATCACCGACGTGTACGAGAAGGTCGGCGAGAACATCGTTCGCACGTTCGAGGCCACGCAGGGTACCAAGGCGCTCGGCGAGCTCGTGGTGAAGAACCAGGACGAGGTCCGTGCTCTGCTTCGACGGCTCCATGCCGACGAGTCCGGCGCGGTCAACATCGACCAAGCGCGGCGGTTGCTGCTAGATTTGTTGGAGCGGAGAGCGGGCAAGTCCCCAAAATTGGGTGCGATGGCCGGCAAGCGGCTTGGGCATACGTTCAGCAAACATGGCGTTGCGAACACCGAGCAGTTGTTGAGAGAGGCGAAGGGTTCTGGACGTCCTGTCGGTCAATGGCTCGACGAGGCTGAAGCTGAGAGCTTCATCGCGGATCGACTCGACCAGCTGAGTAACGGCTCGAAAACCTTCGACTTACCGACCGGAATGGGTCGGGTCGTCAATCCAGACGGCACCTTCACACCCGCCACGAAAGCACGGTTGGTTCCGAGCAAGAGCGGCGTGAAGACCGCGTTCCCCATGGAGTAAAGGATGTCACCAATCCAGAAGTCAGCCGCCATTCTCCAAAGGGAGTTGTCAGACCAACTTGGGCTTGAGGATGTCAGCCAGGACTGGGGAATCGTGAATGCCAATGGGGCTCGCTTGGACGAGTTCGTAAGCTTGTTCGGCCACGGCAACCTTGAGCCAACACAGAGATTTGTGCTGGCCGGTCTGATTTTGGCCTCCGCCAATGACCGACTTCTCCAAGGGTTGCCAGTAAAGTGGGAGCCGTTGATCAGCTTGGCGGAGCAAGACAAAGGGGCTTTTGAACATCACATTGACTACTGGTCGGCATTGTCGGACGACGACGAATTTCCATTGTCGATCGCCCTCCGCAAGGCGCGTCAGAGCCAACGGCCAACCGTGGAAACTCGGGAGCTTCAAGTCCGCGACGTAGTGGAACAACCAGATGGCAAAGCGTGGTTGGACGAACCAACAGATTAACGAGGCCTTTCGGGAAGGCGAGCGGTTCGCGGCGACAAGTCTTGTAAACAAGGGCAATACCGCGACAAGATACGTCCACCCGAAACCGGCCGCTCGGTCGTTGTTGACGACCTGACGCACGAGGTATTGCAGGTGGGTGGTGATGGCTTCAAATACTAACGAACGAGTGACGGTCTACGTACAGTTACTGAACGAAGGAACGATCGCCTTTAGACCAACAACAGGCGTGATTACCTCGCCCAATACGGTCGAGCTTCTTGCGACCGACGACTACGATCCCGAGGACGAGAACTGGGAGTCAAACCTGGGGCATTAGTGCAGCTCGAGAAGAGGGCGCTTGGCGGCGAGGAAGTACTGGTTGCGGTTCAGTTGATCTAGTTGAGCGATCACGCCCTCGATGTTGCCCGGTAGGCCGGATTCCCACAGAGCGTCACCAATGGCGACATCTTCGAGGCGATTGAGGTCAGTTGATGGCGAGGCCCAGCTCCTTGCGCACCTCGAAGTACTCTTCGCTGGTGGCGTACTTCACGAGGTCCACGATGCGCTCCTCGACGCTGGCGGTGGTCAGCACCGGAGGTTCGCTCTTGATGCAGTGGACGGCTTTTTCGAACTCGTTGCAGAAGATCAGGCCAAAGCGGGATGTGGCGTGCTCGGCCTGGGTCACCCACTCCGTCATGTCCGGGGGGGCGCTCGCGTGTTTCAGGTACAGGTGGACGAGGGTCTGAATCTGCATCTGCGATTGTGACGGTGCGGACTTGAGTGCCTTGATGATCGCGGCGCCATCGCGGCCCGCCGTCGGCTTGCGGCCCTGAGCCCAGTCCATCGCGGACACGAACATCACCCGCAGTTGGTCGGGGCTGTTGCCTGTCGAGGCGAGGTAGTGCTCGGGTCGCATCCAGGCGATGAGCTTCGCGGCGCGAAACGCCATCTCGCGGTCGTCGTCGAAGCCACCGAGGACATCCGAGCCCAGCAGCAATGCGGGCGGCTCGACGTTGAGAATCCGCATCCCCAGCGGGTGATCGCGACGCGCGTACAGGTGCGGCGGGGGCTGCAGACTGATCGCCTTCGTGATGTACCGGTACATCTGCACAAACATGATCTCCGAGTTGGCTTCGTCGATGCGGTCGCTGCGCGCGTCGACGCCGAAGTCCTTGATGTTGTGCGCGAAGTACGCCCTCAGCGCCACGGCGAGGTGGGCCATGACGCCGTTGACGACGCGGTTCTGTGCGCGCGGATACACCTTGTCCAACAGCTCGGGATAGAACGTGCCTTTGGCCAGCTTGAGGTGGCGGCCGACGTAGGTGCGATAGTAGTCGGTCGTCTCCTCGTCGCCGCGATTGATGGCGTGTAGCGCACCGGCGACGCAGTGCGCCGGGTCGTAGCGCTTCGCGGCCATGTACGACCGGAAGATCGCGTGCAGGCTCTCTGCGCGCAGCGGGTCCTTCTTGAGCAGTTTGCGATGCTGGTCGACGGCGCCGCCGGTGTGGATCCCAGCCCGCTCGTAGAGGTCGGCGAGGATGAGCTGCGTCTTCTCGTTGTCCGGCTTCATCGCCAGGACGGTCTCGAACGCCTGCACCGCCGCCTTCAGGTCGCCGAGTCGGCTCCGATACACCTCGCCGAGATTCGTCCACAGCATGAGCTCGAGCCGCTTGCCCGCCTCTTCGTCCAGGCCGAGCTCGTTTTCGGAGACGCGGTGCAACATCCGGCGGTACGCGCGTTCGAGCTCCTTCCACGACTTGTGGTCGGTCAGGATGCGGTCGATGGCTTCGAAGGCCTTCAACAGCTCCATGTCCTCCTCGAGCGCCTGCTCGAAGTGGCTCACGGCGCGCTCCGGCGAGCCGATCTCGTCCCGGGCGATGATGCCCATCGTGTAGAACAGCTTGCCGCGTTTGATGCGGTCCGTCTCGTGCGCGGCGAGCCGCTCCAGCACGCCGATCGCCTCGCGCCAGCGGCTCAGCTTCTGGAACGCCTCCAGCAATTTGCGCAGCACCGACATGCTGTCCGCGTCGACCTCCAGCGCGTTGACGTAGGCGCGGGCCGCCTGTTCCCAGTCCCCTTTGTCCGCCCAGAGGTTCCCCATCTCGACGAGGTCCTTGAACTTGATCGTCGGATTGGCCTCGGAGTCCACGAGCCGCCGTCGCGCCTTCATCGACGCATCCATGTCGCCCGTCGAAGCCGCGATATCCGCGGCGAGCTTCAGGGTGTCGCGGTTGTCGGGGTCGAGGCGCAGCGCGCGATCCAGCAGGCCCATCGCCGTGCGTGAGTCCTTGTGATGCGCCTTGATCGCTGCGGCTTTCCGCAGCACTTCGATGAGTACTGCGGGGTCCACCGAGCGTTCGTGGCGGTCCGCGAGCTGCACGAAGATGTGGTAGGCCTGATCGAACTCGTCGTCCTCGTAGAGCAACAACCCCAGCCGCTCGAGGGTCTTCGGGTCGTTACGGTCGAGCTCGTACGCCTGCCGATACGCGTGCAGCGCGAGCTTCTCGTTCCCGATGCGGTCAAGGACGTCCGCGTACTGCATCCAGCGCTGGTGGTGCTCGGCGTCCGACAGCAAGCCGCGCTTCTGCTGAGCGAGCTTCATGACGACTTCGAGCACCGGCGCTGCTCGCTCCCACCGATTGCGCTCCAGATAGTGGTCGATTAGCGGTCGTGCGGCGTCGATCGTCGCGGGTTCTGCGTTGAGCGCCTGCTCCCAGAACCCGACGGCGGCGCTGCGATCCTGGAACTCGATGTCGTGTAGGTGTCCGAGCTCCGCGAGGTATCTTGCGCGATCGGCGTCGACGTCCGCGGCGCTCGCCGCCTCGTGGAGCAGCTTCACGAGCCGGTCGCGGAGTTCACGGGCTTGCCCGGCGTCGGCCGCCGTCGCACGCTGCGCCCGGGCCGTGGTGAGGATGTCGTCCCACCTGCCTTCCACGCGGTAGAGCCGCTCCAAAGCCTCCAGCGCCTCCCGGTCGGCAGGGAAGTGGCGCAGCGTCTCGCGGAGGTGGAACATCGCATCGCTGGATCGCCCGGCCTGCAGGCACCAGAAACCGATGCGTTTGTGCAGACGCCCGGACCGCGAGCTGTCCGTCATGTTGCCGACGACCTCGATCAGGCGCTCGATCGGCTCGTCCCAGTTGCCCGTCGAGTGCATCAGCCGCTCGACGTCTTCGAGGATTCCCGTGGGCCACGTCTGTGCAGTGAGCGACGTCAGCAACACCACGAGCGCGGATTCGGGCGAGGCGAGCTCGCGCTCGAAGATGCGGGCGGCCTCGCGCTGGTGGCGCAGGAACGCCTCCGGTTCGTTGACCGCGCCCGCCGCGAGGTCGATGTAGCGACCGGCGAGCGACTCGAACGACGCGACATCTCCGCGCCGGCGCAGGACGGCCTCGACGCGTTCGAAGGCCGGGAAGTAGTCGGGTTCGAAGGCGAGAATCTGTTCAAACACTTCGAGCGTCTGTTCGTCGGTCCAACCGACCCGAAGGTCCGCGACCACAACGAATGCTTCGTAGGCGCCTTCGGCGTTCTCGAGGTGCTCCACGTAGACCGTGCCGAGCTCCTCGTAGAGCTCCAGGCGCTCCTCGCGGTCCTCGGTCAGCGGGATCTCGCGCTCCAGCACGCCCGCGACGTCCATCCATCGCTGGTCGATGTAATAGCGCTCGCGCAGCTCGCGAAGTGTGGCTTTGTCCTCCATTCCCGCAGCCTAAACCACTTTGGGGCGGTTGGGGAGTCAAACGGGTGTGTGGGAGCGCCGGTGGCCGGGTGCTCGAGCGCGGTGTCCGGTGTCCAGTGTCCGATTCCTGTCAGGTAACTCGGACGAGGCTTCCGGGATGCCGGATGGCGGATGCTTCGCAGGCTGGCGGACGCGGTCGCTCGGCGGTGCCGGGACCCGCTCCGCTCATTACTCGGCCACGAAACGCGGCCACTGGCCGCGTCTCGTGGCCTCCTGATTCGCTCCGCGGGACCCCGGCACCGCCGGCTCCCGCT
>JBFIHF010000433.1:0-5238 GCA_041601915.1 Bradymonadaceae bacterium | reverse complement strand
TTCTGCCCCGAGCGAAATATCGCCATACGAGCTGCTGCGATAGGTCAGCGTGAAGTGTCCCACGCCGAGCAGTCGCCCGATCGGGGGGACGAGCAACACGTCTGGCGACCCGAACCCGGCGCGGACGTTGAGGCTGCTCGACACGTTGAGCGAAGACCAGATATCGAAGGGAATCCAGAGTCGCGTCGAGGCGAGTTCGAACGTCGTCGTGTCGCGCGGCGCGAGCTGAATCCAGTGGTTGGCGACGCCCGTCGTCGCGCCGAACGCGAGCTCGGAGAGGTGCGGAAACTGGTCGCCGAGCTGATAGGATCCCACGAGTCGTCCCTGCGCGCCGATCCGACCGAACTCCCCGAGCCCCGTCCACTGCAAGTAGTCCCCGCGCGCTTCGAGTCCTAGAAACGTGAGTGGGCGCTGCCCCCGCAGTGGCCGGACCCCGAGGATCGCGCGGTACGAGGCGAGATCGAGAAAGACGTCCTGAGTGGTCGACGCGCTGCCGTACACGCCGCCCACATCGACGGCCAGCCGCGCATCGATGGCGTGGCGGGCCGGCAAGCCCACCGCATTGAGGAGACCATAGCGCAGCCGAAACCCGACCCCTCGCTCCACGGACGTGTTCGGCGACAGGTCGCTCTCGCCCTTGGTCAGGACACCGATGACGTCAGCCAGGTATGAGAAGACAAACCCGGCGATCCCGGCCTGCAGCATCGGGCCGAACGCGGACGCCCACGGGCTGGCGCCGCCCGTCAGCCCGATGAATGAGGCGGCGCTGAACATCAAGCCGACGCTGACGCCCTCGAGCCCCAGCAGAAACCAGCCCGTCCGGCGGTCGCCGAGGTACAGATGCCCGATGCCGTGGATCGCAGTGCCCGCCGTCAGGCTGAGCAGCAGTGCGGCGGAAGAGTTGTCGCCCGTGGTGTCGCCACCGAAGTTGAACCCCGCCTCGTCGAGCTCGTCGCGCGTCATCAGCTCGAGCGGTTTCTCGCTGCCCTGTTCGCGGCGCACAGGCAACTCGTCGCCCAATTCAGCCTCGAACTCGTCGAACGGGTCGACCGTGGGTTCGACGGCGGCCGGGGGCTCGGGGTCGGCGCCGGAGTCCTGCGCGGCCGACGGCGCGGCCCAGAGGCACAGCAGCGTGGTGAGCAATGTGGGGAGAGCGCGCATTGCGCCGGAGTATGCCGCACCCATCGAGGCGCGGCCAGTGACGCATCGATCAGGTTTCGTCGTCGAGTCCGACGGTCGCGGTCCGGGTCGACACGCTGAACGTGCCGTCGGCGACGGAGATGAATCGCAGTGTGCGGACGGGCTCGCCGCCCGAGCCGAACCGAGACGCGCCAGTGACGCCGCGGTACAGCGTCTTGGCCTGGGCGGCGTCCCGAATGGACAGCGCATCGGTGTGGCCCGATGCGAAGCTCGACCGCACGAAGCCGACCCCGTCGGCGGCAAACGCGGCGAGATCGTTGGGGGGACGGCCCACGGCCCGCGAATAGTCGGCGAAGAACTGCCGGCTCGGTGCGTCTGCGAATGCCGACGACGACCACGCCGGGATCAACGCCCCCGTCACATACGATCGGGCCTGTGTGAGCAAGGCCGGGTCGTTCCAGAGCGACGTGCCCAGGTAATGAACCTGGACGCGTTTTGCGCGCGCGTCCGGCCGACGCAGGCCGTCGATGCCCCACACGTTGGACTGCGCCAAGAACGCCGTGAGCTCGCCGACTTTCGTGGCCGTGTCGGGGATGAAAATCGCGTCGGGCCGCAGCTTGGCAACGCGCGCCGCGAGGCGGCTGTAGTCGCTCGCCGTGCGGTCGTACTCCTCGTCGAGCACGATCGTCGCGCCCGCGGCGCGGGCGGCCGTGGCAAACCACTCGGCGCTGCGCCGGCCGTAGCCGATGTTGGGGCGCAGGATGACGATCCTCGCGTCACCCTGCTCTTTCACGGCCACGCGGGCCACACCGGTCGCTTCGGAGCGCGCATCGATGAACCAGCGAAAGCCCCATTGGCCGGCGGCACCGCCCAGCGATTCGGTGGTCAGAGCGAAGATCGGAATCTCGGCGTCGTTGGCTGCCTTGGCCCAGGCGCCCGCGAGGCGGGAGTCCAGCGGACCCACGATGGCCGAGACCCCCGCCAGGCGCAGCCGCGCCACGTGCTCGGCGGGCGAGCCGGTCTGGGAATCGACCATCACGAGCGTCGTCACCGGCGCTTTGGGATCGAACGCGCCTGCGGCGACCAACGCTCCATCGAGTGCACCGCGTCCGGCCTGCGCGGCGGCCCCGCTCAGCGGCAACACGAGGCCGATGGCGAGTCGCTTCGCCGGGCCACGCGCGGCGAGCGACAGTGAGATCGCCTCCAGCCGGTTCGCCTCCCCGATCGTGGCGAGGTCCGGCGCGATACGGGTCATCAGGGCTTGCAGCGACGCACTTTCGTCCTCCGAGGCGCGTTGGGCGCGACGCTCGAGGAGCGCGGCCCCGCAGACGGCGCGAACGAAATCGTCTTTGCCTCCCGTCGAGTCCACCAACTCCGCCTCGTCCAAGCGAGCCGCGGCCTCGAATGCCCGAGACTTCGCGAACGCCCGGAGATCGGCACGCTCGGCGAGATGCCAGAGCCGGCCATAGGCCCCGGTGGCGTCCCCGTAGCGGCCCGCGCCAAGGAGCGACTCGGCGACGAGCACCTGCAGCGCGGGCCGATCGCCGGCGAGAATCAGCGGGCTCAGCGACACCGACGGGTACGTCGCGAGGCTCGACGAAGCTTCGGCGTGTTCGCCGACGGTCGCCAGTCCGGCGGCGTAGTAGGCTGCGGCCGCCCAACGAACACGCTCATCGACCTTGCTCTGCGCCAGTTGCGACAACGCGACCATCGCCGCGTCGTCGACGTTTGCCGGGCCGACCTCGAGCACTGCGAGGTCGCGCAATCCGGCCCGCCCCGCGTAGACCTCCGCGACCAGTGCGATCGGGTCGTCGGGGTACTGGCTCTGCACGATGCGGAACCGTTCGACGGCGTCGCTCCAGCGATGCTCTTCGAGGGCTTGCACCCCTTCGTCGAACAGCCGTTGGGCGTCGGCGCTACTCGCCTTGATGATTTCGGAGCCGAAGTCGACGCCGCGCTTGGGTTTTCCCGAGCAGGCGCCGATTCCGAGGATGAGGACGATGAGGAGGAGCTGCTTCATGGCAGCTTCGTATCATGGATTTGGGGGGTGCGCCTGATTAGCACTTCTTGACGAAACACTTGTTCCGGTGCGCGTGAACGAGGGTCGCGGTGATCGAGCCGGCGAGCGGCGCGACGGACTCGGGCAGCGTCGCATCGGACTCGCCGGTCGCGGCGACCTCCTCCCACGCGAAGTTGTCCGACTCGCCGCACCCCGACCACAACGAGTAGCCCCAGTGATCGGCGCGGTCCCAGACATCGACGTAGAGATGCTGCGTTTCGCACGACAGGTGATTGTTGGCGTCCGAATATTCGGTGATGTACTCGACGCTGCTGTGCGAGACGCCGAACTCGGGCGTGGACTGAATTTCGTACGAGACCGACTCCGCGATCGTCTCAAACAGCGCATCGTTGGGGTCCGACTTGTCCCGACTCAACCCCACGTCTTTGAACGTGATTGTGTCGAACACCATACCGGTTCCGGACACTTGGACCACGAACGGGGAGTAGTGATACTGTTCCGCAGCCGCGGGGGCCGATCTTGGCGGTGCTTCGCATGCGACGGCGCCCGCCAGTCCAACCATGAGCCACCAGTACTTCATGACCATCCACAACCTCATGCGTCACGCAATTCTTCCGAGCACCGCAACATGGTGGGCGATCACGCTGTTCGCATCAAGTTGTTCCGGACCGCCACGGGTGGAGCAGACCGACGTAGTTCGCCCAAATGCAGGAAAAGACCTCAGATTTTCGGGCGAGAAACATTTTTCGAATCTGACGCAGCTGACGTTCGGCGGCGAGAATGCGGAGGCGTACTTCAACGCCGACGCCACCGAGATCGTCTTTCAGAGCACGCGCGACGGGTTTGGGTGCGACCAGATCTTTCGGATGGACGTGGACGGCACGAATCCGCGCCTCGTGTCGACCGGCCAGGGGCGCACGACCTGTAGCTTCGTGTTTCCCGACCAGCCCAAGATTCTGTACAGCTCGAGCCACGCGACGCTGAAGACGTGCCCTCCGCGCCCAGACTCGTCGCGCGGCTATGTCTGGCCGCTGCTGCCCGACTTTGAGATCTACGTGGCGGGGGCGAACGGCGAGAACCCGACGGTCCTCGCGCCCCACCCCGGGTATGACGCCGAAGCGGTCGTGGCGCCCACCGGGGATGGGATCGTGTTCACGAGCACGCGCTCGGGCGACATCGACATCTGGTCGATGAACCCCGACGGCACCGGGCTCACGCAGCTGACCGACGAAGTCGGCTACGACGGCGGGCCGTTCTACAGCTTCGATGGCACGCAGATCGTGTACCGGGCGAACCACCCGACCGACCCGGGCAAGCTCAAGGACTATCAGGACCTGCTCGCGAACAACCTCGTGCGCCCGAGCGTCATGGACTTGCGCGTGATGAATCGCGACGGCTCGAACAAGCGCACGATCCTGTCCAACGGGGCGGCCAACTTCGCGCCGTACTGGCACCCCGACGGCAAGCGCATCATCTTCGCGTCCAACCTCGACGACGAAGGCGGTCGGGATTTCGACCTGTTCATGATCGACAGCGACGGCCGCAACCTCACCCGCGTCACGTTCAATCCGTCGTTTGACGCATTCCCGATGTTCTCGCACGACGGCAAGAAGCTGATCTTCGCCTCGAACCGCTACGGCGCGGCGGAGGGCGACACCAATGTGTTTATCGCGGACTGGACGGACGAACTGCCGCCGGGCGTCGAGGCGATCACGGACCGGGCGAAGCCGATCGAACAGCGGGCGCCCGCGATCGAGGCGACGTCGTGGCTGGGCCTCGTCGAGGAGCTCGCGGACCCCGCGCTCGCCGGTCGGGGTCTCGGCACGGCGGGCTTGGAGCAGGCGGGAACTCTGATCGCCACGCGATTCGAGGCCGCTGGCCTCGAGCCGGCGGGCGACAACGGGACATTCCTGCAGAACTTTGGCGCGTCGACCTCAAAGTCCGTCACTTCGGCCCAGCTCACGGTGGCTGGCCAGCCCGCGGTGATCGACACGGAGTTTCGACCCTTCCCGTTCAGCGCCTCCGGCGACCTCACTGCGGAGGCTGTCTTCGTCGGGTACGGGATCACGTCGGGCCCG
>JBFIHF010000432.1:0-5250 GCA_041601915.1 Bradymonadaceae bacterium | reverse complement strand
GGGGGGGAATGGCGGGGGGGGGGAGTTTTGGCCGCTGGCGGCTGCTGAGGCATCGTCCCTTTCTGGCTAATCGCCCGTCGCGCGACCGCGAACAGCCGGTCGAGCCGCTCGTCTTTGGGGGCCCCCGCCTCGATGCGGTCGAGGAACGTCATCGCGCGTGCGGTCGGTACCTTCTCGGCCTTGTGGCCCACGGTGAGGTCGGCGACCACCCGCCAGAGATGGTCGATGACTCGATTGCGGTCGTTCAGCGACAGCGCGTCGATAAAGTCCTGGGTGCCGAGGTCCCACTTCGCCTGGCGAACGCGCTGTTCCCCGACGACCGCACGCAACAAGCCGCTGTCGGCGTTCGCCGAGATCGCATTGAGCGCGATCGATTCGGCTTCGCTGCGGCGCCCCTGGCGCCCGATCGCGTCCGCAAGTGTGATGACGCCCTGGGGGGCGAAGTTCTCGAGCGCCGTGCGACTCAACGCTTCGGCGCGTTCGAAATCGCCGTCGTCGATGGCCATCTGGGCCAGAATGGCTGCGGCTTCGCCCGGTGACTGGTCGAACGCATCAACCAACATCGCCTTGGCCCCATCGCGATTGCCGGCTCTCAGCGCGGCGAGTGCGGGTGCGATCTGACTCATGCCATCCTCGAGGGTGAGAATGGCCTACCTTACCGTCAGTGGGATACGGACGGAAGCACCACCTCAAACGTTGTGCACACATCGGGTTGCGACGTGACGCGAATCTCGCCGCCGTGCGCCGTGACGAGCTGGCGCGTGATGTACAGCCCGATCCCCATGCCTGGGGCGCCGGCGGAGCCGGAGAAGAAGCGGTCGAAGATGTGAGGCATTTCGTTGGGGGTGACGCCGCGCCCGCGATCGCGGACCAGCATGCTGGCCTGGCCCCCCGAGTTGTGCACCTCGACCTCGACCGTCGCCCCGCGCGGGGAGTGCTTGACGGCGTTGTCGATGAGATTCGTGAGCACCTGATCGAGGCGGTCCGCGTCCCCGTCGACCAGCACCGGATCGCTGCTCACGACGACATCGATCGCAACGCCTCGCGGATCCGATTGCCAGATGGCGCCCGCGGACCGCGCGACATCGCGCAAGTCCAGCGTCTGCGTCGACAACTCGACGGCCCGTTCGAGCCGCGACAGGTCGAGGACGCGATCGACGAGGCGAGCGAGCCGCTGAACTTGCAACTCCGCGCGGCGGATCAGCTCGGCGTCGACGGCCTCACCGGACTCCACCTGCTTGCGCACCATCTGGAGGAACCCCGTCAGCGGCGTCAGCGGACTGCGCATCTCATGGCTGACGACCTGCAGAAAGCCCTCGCGCTCGGTCTGTCGTTCCCGTTCGAGGGTGATATCCCGCAGCGTGCCCACGTAGGTTGGAATCGACTCGTCGCTCACCGAAGGAACGGGGACGACGTTGATCGACAGCACCTTCTTGTGGGCGCCGAAATCCATGACGATCTCTTCGCCGAGGATCGGAACGCCGTCGCGGCTGAGGCGAAAGAACGGCCAATCCACACGGCGGATCAGGTTGCCCTTGGCGTCCAACAGGCGATACGGGCGGCTATCGGTGTTCAGGTTGATCCAGTTGCGTTCCGCGATCGCTCGCGCGGTGTCGTTGAACGCGAGCACGTCGCCGGCGGCGGTGTACAAAATCACGCCCTCGGGGATGAAATCGACGACGGTCTTGAGCTTGAGGCGCTCCTCGCGCACCTCTTCAAAGAGGCGCGCATTCGCGATGGCTGCCCCCGCGTAGCCCGACAGCGCATCGAAAAATGCCAGGTCGAGGACTGCGGAGAAGCCCATCGCGCGGCTCATCGGGCTCTCCTCGTCGAGCACGCCGACGTGCAGCGTACCGAGCACCACACCGGACGCCACCAACGGCACGATGTAGTGGGTCCCCGTCATCTCCTGCTCGGCGGCGTCCCACTCCGACCCGTCTCCCACAACGGGACGCTTCGTCTGGAGCGCTTGCGCGAGGCTCGGTCGGTCGCGAGCGTGAAGCACGTAGCCGTCCTCGAGCAGCAGGCCGCGGGTCGCGACCGGCCGCAGACCGTCGCGATCGGCGAGCGTGATGACGGCGATGTCGACACCCAGGATGCGAACCAGCGCATCGACCAGTCGTTCAGCGAGGCGTTGCGTGGAGACGTCGGCCCCTTTGCTGCGGCCGATCTCGGCGAGCAGCTGAAACTGCGGCAGGTGCGACTTCTCGGTGATGTCTTCGATCCAAAAGATCCAGCGGCGGTCGGTGTGCTGACATCGCGCGGCTTCGACGGCGATACACCGTGGCTCGTCGGAGCCCGCCTCCACGATGTGATGTGAACGGGTCTCGGCGCCGTCGGCGCCGAGCCGCCCGACAAAACTCTCGAACAGGTCGGGCCGCGCCACCTGCGAGCCCTGCCGTACGAGTCTGGGCAGATGTCCGTTGGTGTCGCGGAGGCCTAGAATCCGAATCGCCTCCGCGGAGGCGTGAATCACCTCAAAGGTGTCGTCCGTCAACACACCACCCAACGGGGACGCGTCGATCACGTTCGCGATGAGCGCGTCACGCTCGAGCGCTTGCGGGAGCGGCGTATGCTGGTGGGAGTCGGTCATATGCGTACGAGCGGGGATCGCAAACGACGATGGTTGTTCCAAAACATGGTGCCCCCCGCTCGCTCAGGTTAGCGCCGTATGCGTCAAACGCAACAGCTACATCGGCCCCGCGGGATCGTCGGCGTCGGCCGGATCCAGGAAGCGCCCCGCGGACGCGTCGTAGAAGTTACCGATCGCCTCGTCGTTGCCCGTCGCGGCCATCTGCGACCCACCCCACGCCCCGACCATCGACTTCGTCGGATCGCCGCCCCCCGCGTTTCGAATCCACGCGTTGGAGTTGAGCACGACGGCCTCGGGGTTCGCCAGATACAGGCCGTAGCCGGCGTTGTCGTAGAACAACGACTCCGCCACATCGATCGCGGGCGATCCGTAGTTCATCAGTCCGTCGCCCATCCCTTGCATGTCCAACGCCTCCGACTGGATGAATGCGGACGAGCGGACCTCGATCGCGGCAAATGCCGTGTAGAGCCCCGCGCCGACGTTGCCGACGAACGTCGAGTCGGTGACCTTCAGCGTGCTCGCGCGGTTGAGCGGGAGCTCGGGCGCCTGGGCCCACAGGCCGGGCATCGCGTTCTCGGAGAAGTCGCTGTTCTGCACGATGAGCGGTCGGATCGGGGCGCTCGACGTCAGCCGAACCACGACGCCAGGGCCGGTGTTGTTCGATGCGCTCACGCGGCTCAGAAACAGCCCGCGTGGGTCACGGATAAACGCGCCGGGCTTGCGCGCGTCGCCGATCAGCGCCGTCGGCAGGAACAGGCCTCCCGACTCGTTGAACTGAGCACGCTCGGCGGCCACGACGACCCCATCGGCGAACAAGCCGGTGTTGATGTTGCCAACCATCGCCACGTCCGCCATCAGGAACACCGCCGCGAACGAGTCCAGCGCTTCGAGATTCTCGATGTTCGTTTGGAAGGGCAGCGTGCCCGGGAAGAATTGGTCGCCGGGGATAAACGTGTCGCCGACCGGTACGAACTGGTCGCCGGGGATGAATTGGTCGCCGGGGATAAATTGATCGCGCGGCAAGAACTGGTCGCCGGGGATGAATTGGTCGCCGGGGATGAATTGATCGCCGGGGATGAAGGATGGGGCACCATCGCGCATCGCCGAGGGTAGGAACAGTGGGGCAGGGAAGTGGGCGATGGAGTAATCCGCGTCGCCCGCTGCGACTGCGGCGAGGGGACCGAGATCCTGTGGCGTCGCCACGATGCCCCAACCGTTCGCACTGACGTCGCCACCCTGCACGACGACGCGCGAGCCCGACGCCAAAATGCCGCTGCCTTCGTTACCGCTCAGAATGGCGTTCTGCACGCCGACCACGCTGTGGCGGGCGCGAATCCCGGTTCCGTCACCGGCACCCCCGCCTCGCATCCCGAGGACGACGACATCGGCGACGATCGCCGCCGTTTGGTCGAGCCACACCGCCGTCGCCGGCGCGATGCTGTTGTCGAAGCGAGAGTTGGACAACACGATCGTGCTGTGGAACGGCGCGAGACCCGCGGCCGTACCCGTTGCACCGCGGCTATCGATGCCGACGCCGGACAGTTCTTCGAAGAGCAGGTGATTGCCCCACATGCGGGTCTGATTCACGATCGCGCCCGTGCCGGCGTTCCGAATCGTCGTCGCGTACAGCACGAGGCTCTCGGCACCGTCCGCGGAAACCGCGGTCCCGCCGCCAGGGTTGAGGTGCGAGTTTAGAATCGAGACGTGCGCACCGTCGACCGCTTCGACGAGCGTACTTCCCGAGCTCTTCAGCGTGACGCCAGCAAGGATCAGCGTGGCGCCGTCCTCGACCCGAATCGGGCTGTTGAGTGTGAGCACGGTCCCGTTCCAGCACGGACTAATCAGGGCGACCACGGACTCCGGGCCCGAGATCACGATCTGGTTTTCGGTGCTGAACTCCGTCGGTCCCAGGGACACGACGCGACGGAGCGGTTCGGCCGCGACGCCCATGAGCGCGTTCCACAGCCCCGTTACCTCCCCGATGTCTTGTGTCCCCTCGGGTTTGCCGACGTACGCCACCTCGACGCCTTCTTCCGGCGTGTACTGCCACCACGCCGTCGAATTGCAGGCTGAGGCGCCCGCCCGCCGCGAATCCGGGTAGCCGAGCCCCTGAGCGGCCGTGCCACCGCTGTCCTCGAAATCGAGACAGACGCCCGTTTGGTCGGCGACACAATAGTTGCTGGGCTCCGGAGAGCGCTGGTCGGGTGCCATGTCCGCTTCGCCCGCCACGTTGTTCGCGTTGTTCGACGTGGTGTTGGAACTCGGAGTGGTTTCGTTGTTGTCTCCGCCGGAATCGTTCGTTGAACCGCCCAGCGTGCGGTCAGGAGCGGAGCAGGCAACAAGGGCCGATAGAGACAGCAGAGCGAACAGCTGGGACACGTTCATTTTGGATCCTTCGAACAAAGCGTAATCGTACCCGATTCACCGATCGGCTACCAAAGACGTTCGCGTCCTACCGCACCGTGCCGTCGAGCGACATCGCGAGGCGGAAACCGTAGTGGACGAACTTGTAGGTTGTGGGGCTGGAGAGCACGAAATCGAGGCGACACATCTCCGCAAACGAGTTGTACGAAGCACCGCCCAGAAAGTGGACGTCGCTGCTTCCTTCTTCAGCCGTCGATGTCCATTCCGCGATGTTGCCGCAGCCATCCATCAGT
>JBFIHF010000431.1:0-5252 GCA_041601915.1 Bradymonadaceae bacterium | reverse complement strand
GCGGGGATGCGCACGCACTACTTCGGGCACGACGCGGACTGGGCGCCGCTCGCGCCGGGCCTCAAAACCTTGGACGACGCGCTGGAGTTGAGACGACGCGTGTTGCTCGCCTACGAAGCGGCCGAACTGGCCGAGAGCGACGAAGCGCGGGAAGAGTGGCTCACGTTCGTGGTGATCGGCGGCGGCCCCACCGGGGTCGAGATGGCCGGGGCGCTGCGCGAGATCGCGGGCCGGACGCTGGCGCGAAATTTCCGCAACTTCGACTCGCACACCGCCAAAGTCTATCTGATGGAAGGCGTCGACCGCGTGCTCGCCGCGATGCCCTCGAAGCGCCTGCAGAACAGTGCGCGGGAGCAGCTCAACGACCTCGGCGTCGTGGTGCGCCTCGAGACGTTCGTCAAAGAGATCCACCCCGATCGGATCGTGACCGCGGACGGCGAAGAGATCGCGACGCGAACGGTCGTCTGGGCGGCCGGGGTCAAGGCGGAGTCGATCGCGGCGAAGATTGGGGCGGAACACGACAAGTCGGGCCGCATCGTGGTCGGACCGCAGCTCACGCTCGCTGCGCATCCCGAGGTTCACATCGTGGGCGACATCGCGGCCTGCGTCGACGCACGCGGCGTCGCGGTGCCCGGTCTCGCGCCCGCCGCGATTCAGATGGGTGAACACGCCGCGATGAACATCAAACGCGCGATCGCGGGCCTCGATCTGCTGCCCTACAAGTATCTCGACAAAGGACAGATGGCGACGATTGGCCGCAAGAAGGCCGTCGCGATGTCCGGCCCGTTGGAGATGACGGGCTTCGTGGCATGGCTGGCCTGGCTGTTCATCCACATCATGTTTCTGGTGGGATTTCGCAATCGTATGGCGGTGCTGCTGGAGTGGGCCTGGGCGTACATCAGCTTTCAACGCAGCGCCCGCGTGGTCGTCGATCGACCGCGCCACCTGGCACTCCCCGCGCCCAGCGGCACTCCGAGCGGCGAAGAAGAGTAGGAGCCTTGCACCGGGGGGACGCATCTGACAAGTTAGCGCTCACTTACTACGGGTGAGGAAGCGCCGTGAGTACCAAACGACTGTCCGCGGACGAGCGACGCAAGCAGATCCTGAAAAGCGCGATTCGGGTGTTCGCCCAGGCGACCTATCACGGGGCGACAACCAAGGCGATCGCGGAGGAAGCCGGGATCACCGAAGCGTTGATCTACCGGTACTTCGGCAGCAAGCGGACCCTGTTCACCGAGGCGATCACCAACACCTGTGATCGGCTGGTCTCCGGACTGGAGGGCGAGCTCGACCGCAACCGCGATCAGCCGTTCGTCGCCCTCGCCAACTGTTTCCAGTACTACACGATGGTGTTGGAGCGGAACGAGGAGATGGCGAAGATGATCTTCCTCGTGATGAGCGAGCTCGACCAAAACGACGTCCGGGAGACCTACCTGCCCTACCAAGAGCGGGTGCTGAAGCTCATCGCCGACACGATCGACTACTGGCACTCCAAGGGTTACCTGAAGGGCAGTCGGGAAGAGTTCAACTCGAAGACGGCATCGTGGCTGTACTACGGCACGTTCTTGATCCTCGCGCTGGTCAAGCAGTCGCACGGCAACGTCGCAATCGACCCGAGCTTCGCGATCGAACTCGCGCGCCCCTACTTTTCGGCGAAAGCGTTCGACGCCTGAGCGAGTCTGCTCGCCACGCCGGACACCGGAATGTATGTTCAGTGTCATGACGGCACTGACGACAGACGAAGCGCGGAACTTTCTGGTGGGCCATCACGGGCTGCGGTCGGTGTTCGGCGAAGGCCGCAGCGCGCTCGCGCCGCTCTTGGCGCGGATGCGATGCATTCAGCTCGATCCGCTGGACCCGATCGGCACCAATGCCGACCTCGTCGCGATGGCACGCATCGACGGCCTGGCGCGCGGCCAAATCTACGACTTGCTCGATGGGCAGGCCTTCGAACATTGGGCAAAGGAACGCTGCTTGCTGCCGAGTTCGGCGTTCCCGTACTACCGCGACCGCGTCGTCGAAACGCCCTGGTGGCGGCTCGGCGAGCGCCATCGGAAGTTGCCCGGCGGGGTGCTGGAGGACGTGCTCGCGGAGGTCGCTGAGCGTGGCCCCGTCGCGGCCGGCGACCTGCAGGGGTATGGACGGGTCGAGCAGCTCGACTATGGCGGGTGGAAGAGCACCCCGCGCGCGGCCACGCTGGCGCTCAAGGTCCTGTGGACGCGTTGCCAGGTCGTGGTGTGTGGCCGACGCGGCAAGCACAAGCTCTACGATGTGCCGGACCGCGCCCTCCCCCGCACGCACAAACTCGATCGGGAGCACGCGTTCGAACCGTGGGCGCTCGTCGAGCGGGTCGAGGCCGCAGGACTGCTTTCGACCGCAACGGGCCCGCACTGGTCGATGCTCGCCGAGGTGCGGACGTCGGGACTTCCCGAGGAGCTCGTCGCGCAGGGCGTGCTCGAGCGCGTAACGGTCGAGGGTTCGCGACGCGAGTACCTCGCCCCGGCGGGATTCCTCGACCGTGTGTACCCCGATGATGACGGTCGAATGCGCATCCTCGGCCCGCTGGACCCGCTGATCTGGGACCGAAAACTCATCCAGCACGCGTTCGACTTCGAGTACATCTGGGAGGTGTACAAACCCGTCGAGCAGCGGCGCTGGGGGTGGTACGTCGTACCGCTGCTGCACTGCGGACGCCTCGTCGGCCGCATCGACGCGCGCGTTGCGGACACCGCGCTCATCGTGGACAAGCTGTGGCGAGAGGACACGACGTTTGACGAGACCGCGTACGCCGAGTGCCTCGCGCGCCACGCACGACACGTTTGCAACCCCGAATCTGATGGCCTATGAACGACCCTGGTCATTGAACGATTTTGTGAGGTTACGATGCGGGTCCCAGTGCTCGGCTGTGCGGTATTGCTCGCGGTCTTCTCCGCTTCTTGTGGCACCAAGAACAACTCGGAGAACAGCGCGACGAACAACGCCACCGCCAACAACACGACGGCGAACAACACCACGACGACGAACAATACGGTCAACAATACGGCCAACAACTCCACCAATGCGCCGACGAACAACACGACGGGTCTGCGCGCGGAGCGCGGCTGCGACTCCTTGAACGACGGGCATTGCATGATGCCGTTTCCGTCGATGGCGTTCATGGTTCCCAACACGGCACGGGAAACGGGGTTCGAGCTCACGTTCGGGTCCGAGACGTTGCCCAAGAATCGCGTCGACGCCTACATCGACCCGACGCCCTACGGCCGCCTCGACGGCTTTGGGCTTCAGGCACCGGCGATCGCCGTGTTTCCGAACATCGATTCCAGCGCGTTTCCCAACGAGTACAACGTGGGCGCGTCGATGGAAGCGAGCGCCGCGATCGGGCTGTTCGAAATTGCGGGCACCACCGCGACGCGCGTCCCGTACTGGGTCGATCACGACCTGCAGACCGATGACCCGACGAAACGCTCGATCATCGTGCACCCCGCCGTGATCCTGAAGTCGAACACGCGCTACGCGGTCGCGTTCCGCAATCTCGTCGACACCAATGGCGCGGCGATCGCGGCGGGCACACAGTTTCAGAAAGTGTTGTCCGGCGACACGGCGGCCGATCCGAATCTGTTCTACCGGCAGGCCCGCTTCGACGAGTTGTTCGATATTCTGGGCACGGCCGGCTTCGCCAAGGATGACCTCGTGTTGGCGTGGGACTGGGTGACGAGCTCCGACGCCGCGCGCACCGGCATGATGCTCCACATGCGCGACGACGCCCTCGAGCTCGCCGGCGCGTTGGGACCGGAGCTGACGGTCACCAATGTGGAGGAGTTCACAGTGGCGGAGAACGCCGACACCGCGCTGCGCATCACCGGCACGTTCACGGTCCCGAACTACATCGTGCAAGACGGGCCGACCAAGCGACTGAACCTCGGCGCGGACGGTCTCCCCGAAGCGACCGGCACGCGCACACCCGAGTTCTGGGTCAACATCCCGCACTCCGCGCTCGCGGGGCCGGCGCACGAGACGGTGTTCTACGGGCACGGCCTGTTCGGCAAGGGCGACCGCGCGCTGGCGGACTTCAACAGTCGCGTCGCCAACGCGAACGACCTCATCTACTACGGCGCCTCGCTGTGGGGGATGTCGAACGTGCAGGAGTCCGACGACGCGTTCGCGATCATCGCAGATCTGTCGAACTTCCCGTCGATCGGCGACCAGCTCCACCAGGGCTTCGTGGAGTGGGTGTTGCTCGCCCGCGCCGTGAAAAACCGGCTCGGGTCGCTGACGGACCTGTCCTCGCGCTCCGTCACCGTCGACACGGCCCAGATGTACTACTCCGGCATCTCCCAGGGCGGCATCTTTGGCCCGACGTTCGTGGCGCTGAGCCCGGACATCATGGTCGGGCACGCCGGGGTCCCGGGCCACACGTACTCGGTGTTGCTGCATCGCTCGGTGGACTTCGAGGAGTTCTTCGCCGTGATGCGCGAAACCTACCCGGACGTCGTAGACCAGCTCATGGGGCTCCACACGATCCAGCTGCTGTGGGACCAGACCGATTCGAACAGCTACGTCCGGCACCTGAGCGCGATGCCGTTCGACGGTGCGCCGAACCGAATGCTGTTCGCGCCCGCGAAAGGAGACTTTCAGGTCGCCGTGACGCAGAACGAAGTCCTCGCGCGGACGCCGGACCTCGGGATCGGACTGTTGGCGGACTACGACACGATCGGCGGTCGCACCGTGGATCTGGTGACACCGGTCGCGTACCCGCATTCCGGCAGCGGGATCGTGCTCTACGACTTCGAACAGACGGACAATACGGCGATGTCGTGGCGGAACGCGTGGCCGCCCCCCGGGAACGTTCCCCCGCGATTCGGCGATCAGACCACCTGCGAGGCGGGCTGCCCCGTCGACGAGAACATCGACCGCGCCCACTTCGGCTGCTGTCACGGCCAGTGCTGCTTCGACGCCCACGAGTTACCGCGACGCCGGGATTGGCATAACGACCAGATGGTGAGCTTCTTCCGCGGCGGGTCGATCACCGACGTATGCGGTGGCGATGGCTGCACACCCGACTGAAGGTCGGAGCGCTACAGAATACACTGGACGTCGGCGCGGTCGGCGAAGCCGTCGCAGTCGTTGTCCAGTCCGTCGTCGCAGATCTCGGTCGCCGGGTTGTCGCAAAGGCGCAGGTTGCACTGGGCGTACACGACGAGCTCGCCGGTCTGTGACGCCGTCGCGCGGCCGCACAGCGCCGGGCACAGCTC
>JBFIHF010000430.1:0-5260 GCA_041601915.1 Bradymonadaceae bacterium | reverse complement strand
GAGCGCGGTCACCACGGCGACGACTTCCACCGCGTACACGAGATTGTCGAGTTTTCCGAAGATGCCGAGCTGAGCCGACAAGGGTTCGGGCGTGGCGGGACGGTCCGTCATACGCGCAGTTCACATAGGTTTATGGTCCTTCGGGTGTACATGCGTGGTGCGCTCACCGTCAACGTCGCGCTCATGCCTGGCGCCCCTCGCTCGAGGCGTGGCGCTCGACACGTCGGCTCCGTCGGGTCCACTCGACGGCGTTGCTTCTGTCGAGTGCACCCGACAGCGCTCTTCGTCGGTAGTTTTGACCCCGCGCCGCCGGCGGCGCACACTGAAGTCATGCAGGACACCCAGCTTCAGCGCGCGATCCAGGCGTTTCCACTCGATGACGACCACCCGTGGTTCGTGGTCGTAGACCTCGAGTTGATCGCGAGTCGGCTCGCCGAACTCCAGCGCGCGTTTCCGGCGTCGTGGGCTCACGCGATCGCGGTGAAGGCGCATCCGCTCGTCCGTACGTTGGCGCGCCTCGTCGACGCGGGCGCGGGACTCGAAGCCGCGTCGATGGCGGAGGTCGACGTCGCGCTGCTCGCGCGATGCCCGGCCGCGAACATCGTGTTCGACTCCCCGGTGAAGACCCGCGCGGAGCTCGCTCGCGCCGTCGAACTCGGGGTGCTCATCAACGCCGACAACCTCGACGAGGTCGCGCGGCTCGCTGAGTTGAAGCCGGCCGGCCGGGTGGGGTTGCGGCTGAACCCCGAGGTCGCGTTCGGGCGCGTCGAAGCGCTCAGTGTCGGGGTGCGCAACTCGAAGTTTGGCGTGTCGCTCACCGCGGAGCTCGATGGCGTGCGGCGCGCATTCGCGCAGCACGATTGGCTCGATGGCGTGCACGTGCACGTCGGCTCGTTCGGCTACCACATCGACCTGCTCGCGGCCGGGATCCGGCGCACCGTCGACATCGCGACCGAGGTTGGAGCACGCCGGGTCGACATCGGGGGTGGGATGCCGCCGGGCGCATCCGCGGCGGACTACCGGGCGGTCCTCGAGGTCGCGGTGCCGGAGCTCTTCGATGGGCGCTTTGACGTCGTGACCGAGTTCGGGCGCTGGTTGTTCTGGGATACGGCGGTTGCGGTGTCGAAGGTCGAGTACGTCAAACCCGCCGCCGACGGCGCGATCGCGACGATCCACTTCGGCGCGGATCTGTTGCTGCGACGGATCTATCTACCGGACGTCTGGAGCACCCCGATTCACGTGCACGCGCCCGACGGCAGCCGTCGCACCGACGATGTGGGGTCCGTCACGATCGGCGGGCCGCTCTGTTTTGGTGGGGACGTACTGATCCGCGATGCGCAGCTTCCGATGCCACGCGAAGGCGACCTCGTCGTCGTCTCCCAGGTCGGCGCCTACACGTTTGGGATGTGGTCTCGGTATTGCTCGCGGCGCTTTCCGCGCATCGTGGGCCTCGATCCAGGACCGGCACTGCTACATGCCGGCGAATCGGACGACGACGTGGCGAGTCACTGGTAGGCTCAGCGGTTCTTGAGCACGATGTCCAACAGCTCCGCGCCCTTCTTGCCGCCTTTCTCGCGGAACATGTCGTGCACCGCGGTCGCGCGCTTGGCGAACACGGCGCGCTCGGCGTCGGTCAGCGTGCAGACGGTGATGCCGGCCGCCTCGAGGTTCTTCACGAGCTTCGGGTGCAGCTTGCGCACGAGGTCGCGGCCGTACTCGGTCTCTTTCTGACGGTCGGCGACGAGGACCTTCTGCAGGTCAGCGGGGATCGCGTCGAACCACGCCTTGTTGTAGACGATGACCGCCGGTTGATAGATGTGGTCGGACATCGTCCAGTGGTCGATCGCCTGATACCAGCTGGCGGCGAAGCCAAACAACGGGGTGTTGTCGAAGCCCTGCACGTTGTTGTTCTGCAGTGAGCTCAGCACTTCGGGCACCGCGATGCGGACCGGGTTGCCTCCAAAGGCGCGGTAGGCCTCCTCGTGCACCCAAGACTCCTGGGCGCGCATCTTGATGTCGGCGAGGTCCTCGGGCTTCTTGATGCACTTGCCCTTGACCGCGAAATCTCGGAAGCCGTTCTCGGCGAACATGTACAGCTCGAAACCGTAGCTCGCCAGCAGCGCGTGCACGGGTTTGTACAGGTGGTTGTCGATGACCTTGTCGGCTTGCGCGCTGCTCGAGAACAGGTACGGCAGCTCGAAGACGTTCATCTCCGGCACCGAGCTCGCCATCGCGCCGGTGGAGACGCCCGCAGCCTGCAGCTCGCCGCGCTTCGTCTGGCGAACGATGCTGTTTTCGCCGCCCGCGGTACCCATGAACAGCTTGACCTTGATGCGGCCGCCGGATTCGGTCTCGATCCGCTTCTTCATCGACTTGAGCTGTTTACCCCATGGCGTATTGGGCGGGGCGACGGTGCCAAGGTTCATCACGTATTGCTTGGCATCGGCGTCCTGCGCAAAGGCTGGCGTGGAGAGGCCAGCAACGAGGAGCAGGGCGAGGGAGGTCATCAATGGCTTGTTCATGTCATGCATCCGTTGCTTCAGGATTACGCCGGCGCAGGAGCGGCGGCCCTCGTCAGACTGTGGACCCCCCGCACGTATTCGAAACCGCTCAGTAGAAGAGGTCGTCCGCGTTCTTGAGCAGGTTCTTCGCCTTCATCTGCTCCAGCTTGTTCTCGGGGGCCACTTCGGGCAACGCGTTCGGATCGGCGGCGATGACTTCCTGGAGCAGCTTGTCGAACATCGCGCGGTCACCGGCGAGCACGGCGTAGCTCTCTGCCATCAGCACTTTGGTCGCCAGGTACGCGGGGGCAATCGCGAGCGACTTCTCGAACGCGACCTTGCTCTTGGGCGGGTCGCCGCCGCCGATCGGCACTTTGGTGTGATAGACGCCGAAGTAGCGGTACGGCGCGCCGTAGAAGAAGTTCGGGTCGTTTTGCAGCGCCCACTCCATCGTCGCTTTGATGTCGTCTTTGCGCGACAGGATCGTGGCGATGCCTTCCAGCAGCGCCCACTTGCCGAGGTTCGTGGAATACCAGTACAGCGCCGGCAGCGCCTTGGGGTCCGCTTTGGCGACCGCATCGGCCCACTTGTTGGGCTTCTCGGTCACGGCCTTCGCGAACGCCGGGTCACGCAACAGGATCGCCTTCTCCGCGGCGGTGACGCCCATGTTGAAGACCTTCATCATCTCTTCGTCTTTGTCGCCATCGTCGGTGGACTCGAGCCGGACGTGGCTGTCGCCGAACACGTAGTAGGCGCGCGCGAGCATCTCGTAGGTCTCGGCGAGCTTCTCGGTGCGCTGCTCGGGCGTCAGGTCCGACGCCGGCATCTTGACGGCGCGCTCCATGAGGTCGATGCACTTCTTCAGCTCGTTCTTGTCGAGGCGGTTCTGCCAGAGGGCCTGCGCTTCGGTCAGCGCTTGCGAGAACTCGCCTTGCTCCGTCGCTTGCGTGATCGCGTCGGCGTCTTTCATCGCCGACTCGCGTTTCGCGGCGCAGGCGCTAAGGCTCGCGGCAACCAGAATGACCGTCAGAAGTTGTCCCAAACGTCGCATGTTCACCATCGTGATGGCTCCTTCGGTTTTCGTATAAGTCCAAGAATGCGGGCACCATAGCGGTAGACCCGCGCCTCGACAACCCCGCGGTCGCCTTGTACACCTCCGTCATGAATCTGATCAACCGACTCGTCAGCGTGCTCGCCCCGCAAGGGATTCTCACCGTCACCACGGGCGGCGATGAGATCGGCCGGTTTCTGGGCGCGCGCTGGGGCTCGACCGACCCCGTCGAGGTCGCGCAGACCTGGATCGCGAACTTCAGCAAGGTCGCCGACGCGAAGGCGATCATCGTCGGGGTCCCGTGCGATGTCGGCGCGGGGTTCGAACGCGGTTCGTTCAAAGGCCCGCTGGCGATCCGCACCGCGTTGTTGGCCGCAGGCATGTACGACCGCTTCGATGCCGCCGGGGTCGTCGACATCGGGGACATTCGCGTGAACCCGCAGCTGCTCGACGACAGCTACTACACTCCCGAAGTGCTCGACCGCGTGCGCGAGGCCCGCTCGCTCCCGGCCGACGCACCGGTCTCGCCGTTGTCGGCGCTGCGTGCGGTGTTGGACGACCTCGGGACGCTCAGCCCGGGTGCGCCGGTGTTGGTTCTCGGTGGAGATCACTCCCTGTCGCGCGTCCCCGTCGATGCGCTCGTCGCGCGCGGCAACGCTGCTCAGGACCTCGGCGTTCTGCACTTCGACGCCCATACCGACCTGCTCGACCTGCGCGACGGGGTTCCGTACAACTTCGCGACGTGGGCCTACCACGCCAACGACGCCATTGGACGCGGCCGGCGGCTGGTCCAGGTCGGCGTTCGGGTGTCGGGTCGTAGTCGCGAAGAGTGGGAGCAGACGCTGGACCTGCGACAGATGCGAATGGACGAGATCGACGGGCGCGACCACGCCGAGGTCGCCGCGGAGATCGTGGCAGGGCTGAAAGCAGCCGGTGTCACGAGGGTCTACGTCTCTAACGACATCGATGCCACCGACCCCACGTTCGCGGCGTCGACGGGCACGATGGAGCCGCACGGATTGCACCCCAATCTCATTTGTACGGTGCTGGCCGCCGTTGCGGCAGAGTTCACGATCGTGGGCAGTGATGTCGTGGAGGTCGCGCCGCCGCTGAAGTGGCACGTCCCCGGCGAACCGGCGCGAACGATTCGGACCGCCTGTCGCTACGTCGTCGCGCAGCTGAACGCGACGCTCGACCAGCCGCTGGAGAACCCGTTCGAGGAGAATGCCGCGGCAGACCTCGACGTCGTGCTCGCGACACCGTCATTCACGTGACCCTCATTGCACGGGATTGGTGGGGGGAGTAAACCGGGCCCATGGCGGTCAACGACCTACAAATTGAGCTCGTGCGCAAGATGATCCGCCATGGTGCGCGCGATCGCGTCGTGCGCATGTTGGACAAGTTTCGCCCCGCGGAGCTCGCTGTGCTGTTCGCCCATCTAAGCCCGGCCGAGCAACGCACGTTCATCGACATCCTGTTCGTGCAGAAGACCGCTGCGAAGACCCTCTCCGAGTTGCCCGACGGCATCCTAGGCGAGATTCTGGGCATTCTCGAAGACGCGAAGGTCGGCAAGATGCTGGAGCGACTGGCGCCCGACGACGCGGCGTTCTTCGTGAGTCTGCTCGACCCGGAGCGCGTCGAAGCGGTCATCAAGCACACCGAACCCCACCACCGAGAGCGGATCGAACACATCCGCATGTATCCGCCG
>JBFIHF010000429.1:0-5261 GCA_041601915.1 Bradymonadaceae bacterium | reverse complement strand
CCAGACGATCGCGGTGTCGCCGCTCATCGTGCTCGGCGCGCCGCTCGAAGCGCTGACGCTGTATGGGGTCTACACGATCGTGCACACGACGATGCACCACTCCAACGTCGATGCGCGGCTCGGCCCGTTCAACACGGTCTTCGCGATGGCGGAGGTCCACCGCTGGCACCACTCACCGGTCGTGGGGGAGATGAGCGCCAACTATGGCACGGTGCTGACGGTGTGGGACTGGGTGTTCGGGACGCGGTTCGTGCCGAAGGACCGCGTGATTCGTGATGTGGGGCTCGACGAGGCCCACGACGGCTACCCCGCGAACTACGTCGGCCAGCTCAAAGCGCCGTTCGCCGGCGAGTTCTGGAGAAAAGTGGCCCAGCACTCCGGCTGACCGGCTCAGGGAGTTGGAGCGTCGGTCTGCGCAAAGAACGTCCATGCCGTGCCCGCGATGTCGAAGTCGGGCGGATCCCCGTCGCAGTTGAGCAGCGCGTCGAGCCCGCGCTTCTTCTGCGCCCGAAACCCGCGGCCGCCGTCGAGGTGACAGCTGACGAGCGGAACTTTGCAATCCCACGTCCAGCACCGGTGGCCGTCTCGCTTCAGATGCTCGGTCGCGGCCTCGGCGCAGACGTGCCGTTCGCGAACCGCCGCCTCGTAGTCGGCGAGCGACTCCACCGACAGGCCGTTGCAGCCCGGTCCACCGGCCGGAGGTAGGTAGCCGTCCTCGAGTCCCGTGAACTGGATACGAGGCACGTTGCGCTCACACGATTGGCCGTCCCGCGACCGATAGGCGGTCGTCGCGATCCCACGAACTCCGGGGATCAAACACGGCAGTTCCTCGGCCAGCGCCGCGCCGGCGGCGTGGCCGAGGACGTAGATTCGGCTGCGATCGAGACACATCCGATCGCTCACGTACTCGATCGCGCGCTCCACGATCGGGACCGCGTCGGCACCCCTCCACGTCATCAGCGAGGGGTGCCGAGGCGCGATCACGACGAGCCCATGCTCGTCGGCGACCTCGCGGAAGCCCGAGTCGTTGAACATTCGCACGTCGGTTTGAGTGGCCGAATGCAGCAGCAGGACGATCGGATAGGCGTGCTTGCCGTCGTAGTCCTCAGGCTCGTAGTACGAGACATCGCCGTCGGGCAGCCGGCCTTCGTAGAGCCTGTAGTCGCCGCCGTCGCGCGGCATCGGATTCGGACCGCAGCCCGCGCGGAGCCCCACGCCAATATCGGGCGCGAACGGCGCACCGGCATCGATCGTGGTGAACGCCGCGGCGTCGTCGACGGCCCGAGTCTGCTGCTTCACCAGTGCATGCCCGGGCAAGGTGACCGCTCGCGTCGCCCGCGCGGGGGCGGGCACGGCGGGGGCGCGCATCGACAGCGCCGCGAAGGTGAGCAGGCCACCGATCACCACGCCGCCGACGGCGGCGATCAGGGTCCAGGAACGCACTTTGGCGATGTCGGGGGCCGGGCGCTCCCCGTCCTCGGACGTGGACGGGACCGCGCCGAGTTCGACCACCCTCCCGACCGCGAGTCCTCGCTCCGGGGGCCGCGGCTGCAGGCTGCTCGGCTCGAGCGAACGCAGCGCATGGAGGGCCTGCTCGGCGGTCTGAAACCGGCGCGTGACATCGGTCGCCAGCATGCGGTTGACCACGGTACGCAGGGGCTCGCTGATCTCGTCGGAGGCCTCGATTCCGCGCTGTGCCATCGCGACGCGTCGCAGCGAACCTGCCGTTTGGCCAAGGAGCATGTCGCTGGCGACAAGGCCGAGGCTGAAGATGTCCGACGCGGCGGTCAGCGGCTCTCCCGTCAGTTGCTCAGGCGACATGTAGCGCGGGGTGCCGATCACCTTGCCGGTCGCCGTCAGGTTGGGCTGGTCACCCTCCAGCGATTTCGCGATCCCAAAGTCGAGCACCTTCACGACGAGCGAATCGCCCTGGTAGTGGGTCAGCCGCAGGTTGTCGGGTTTGATGTCGCGGTGCAGCAGGCCCGCGTGATGCGCCTCGCGCAGCGACTCCAACGTCTGCAGCAGGATGTGGACCGTCTCGCGCTCCGTCAGTCGACCACGGCGTTCGAGCAACTGACTCAGGTCCTCACCGGCGATGTACTCGCAGACCATGTACAGCAGGCCCTCGTCGGTCCGGCCGTAGTCGTACAACGTCATCGTGTTGGGGTGACTGAGTTGCGCGATGTTCTTCAGCTCGCGCAAAAAGCGTCGCACCTTGATGTGCGGGTAGCCGGTTCCCGATGGCGTGAGCACCTTGATCGCGACCTGGCGCGCCGTCTCATCGGTCTGTGCGAGGTAGACGCGGCCGAAGCCTCCCTCACCGAGGATGGCGTCGATGCGATACTTGTCGGCGATTCGATCGCCGGGCTCCGGTAGTTTCACACAGGGAGCGTAACGCATTCACCACGACATCGCACCGCACAGTCGCGAATGACTTACTCAACGCTACCGCGCGTTTCGGCGACCGTTCATCGGCTCGCGCCGAGCATTCCGTCGACGAGATCGAGCGTGCGATCGGCGCGTGCGGCGACGGCGGGGTCGTGGGTGACGATGAGGGTGGCGACGTCTCGCCCACGCAATGATTCCAGGGCGTCGAGGACCCAGTTCGCGCTCGCTCCCTCCAGACTCCCCGTCGGCTCGTCGGCGAGCACCACCGCGGGCTGGTTGATGAGCGCCCGTGCGATCGCGACGCGTTGCGCGTCCGCACGAGACAGCGCGCCGGCGGCGCGCCGCCACAGCGATTCGTGCAGGCCGAACTGAGTGAGCAGGTCGCGGGCGTAGTCCTCGGCCTCGCGCGAACCGAGCCGCCACGCCGGCAACAGCACGTTGTGCAGCACGCTGAGGTGGCGGATCAGGCTGAGCTCCCGAAACAAGAGCCCAACCTCGGACAGCCGCACCTCATCGCGCGCGCGCGCGCCCAGATCCCATGGCCTCAGCCCCGCGATCTCGAGCGTGCCCGACTGAGGGCGATCGATCAGGGCGAGCATATTCAGCAGTGTCGTCTTGCCGCTACCGCTGGGGCCGAGCAGTGCGACGATCTCACCGGCGTCGACCCGCAGTGATGCGTCGACGACGGCCGGCTCCTCGAGGCGACGGGTCAAATGTGTAGCGACGAGGCTCATTCAACGTCTCGGTGGCCGCCACGCGAACGTGACGAGCAGCAGCCGGAGTCCTAACCCAAGGGCGACCCGCGCGCCAGCGGCACCGAGCTAGTGCACCTGCCCAGAAGTCTCGCCCCACCCTCGCCGGTTCCTCGCGACGATCTCATCGCCGTCCTCCTCGACGATGCCGGAGCATCGCCTGCGTCGGACGGCTTCGACCTCGTCGCGCCGCCCTCGCCGAGGGTGGGGCGGGACTTCTGGGCAGGTGCACTAGTTTTCGGCGGGGCCGGCACGCACGAGGCCGAGCCGGCGGGCGATCAGGAACGCCGCGCCGAGCGCAGACGCGCCACCGGTGAGGTTGAGGAGCTGATACAGCCAGAGCTCGCCGAACCACGGCGCAAGCGGCGGCCACACCGCGTGCGCCATGTTGATGTTCAAACTCGGTTCGGTGAGGCCGACGCTGAGCAGCAGCAAGCCGACATGCAGGCCGAACGCCCCCTGCACCGAATAGCGCCACAGCCCAGCCCGCCGGATGTGCAAGAAGCCCACGAGGGGGGCGAGGACGTGCGCGATGGCGGACGGCCACGTCGTACCACCGCCGAACGCCTGATCGAGGAGCCAGAGCGGGAAGCCGACCGCCACGAACGTCAGCCAGCCGACCGACGTGACGATCGGACGGTCCGCCAACGTGCCGATGGCGATGAGCGCCGCGGTGACGTTGCAGCTCCACAGCAGCTCCGACAGCAGCCCCGGCTCGATCTTCGTGTAGGCATGGATCGCGAGCACTACGAGCAACAGCGCGGCGAACCCGACTTCAGCCCGTCTCACAACCCGCCGTTCGCCGCGATGACCGCACCGGTCATCGACAGCGGCGCCGCGACGCAGAATGCGACGACCTCGGCGGCCTCCGCGGCGGTCCCACAGCGCTTGAGGCAATTGAAGCGTTCGTAGTCCACGCGTAGCCGCGTCGGGATTGCAGCGCCGAGGCCACCTTCGAGCGGGCCCAGCATCACGGAATGCACCGCGATCTTTCGCGGCCCGAGTTCGTTGGCCAGCGCGCGCATCATCCCGGCCAGCGCCGCGTTGGCGGCCGCGGTGTGCGGGGGCGCGGGCACGGTCGTGATGCCGGGCATCGCGGTGATCGCGACGATCCGCCCGCAGCCCGGTTGCCAGCGCTGCGCCAGCCACTGTGCGGCGATGAACGGGGCGCGCACGCCGACGTTCATGACGTCATCCCACGCCTCGAGGCTCAGATCGGCGAGCTCCGTCCACTCGCCGAGCCCCGCGCAGTGCACCAGGACGTCCGGCACCGCATCGAGCCGATCGAGTGCCGCGGTCAGCGCCGCCGGATCGCGCAGGTCGACGTCCAGCCAGCGGATCGGGGCCACACCCGCGGACGAAAAGCGCGTGCCGATCACGTCGTGATCCCGCAAGAGGCGCCGTGCCACCGCCGTCCCCACGTGGCCGCTCGCGCCGAGTACCAGAACTGTCGCCATCCTGAGTCTCCGTCGCTCCGATTCGAGGTTTGTAGCATCCCGATTCGAGGCATACCATGAGCGGTATGACGGAAATTCGAGACAGGATCTTCGCGATCACAGGCGCGGCGTCGGGGATTGGGCAGGCGCTCGCCGTGGAGATCGCCCGGCTCGGCGGCCACGTCGCCGTCGCCGACGTGAACGAAGAAGGACTTGCCGAGACTCAGACGGCCTGTGAAGCACACAGTGCCCGCGTCCACACTGCAGTCGTCGATGTCGCGGACCGCGAGGCCGTCTATCGGTGGGCCGACGACGTCGTCGAGTATCATGGGGCGGTGCACGGCATCGTGAACAACGCGGGCGTCAGTCTGCGCGCGACGGTCGACGACATGGACTACGACGACTTCGAATGGCTGATGGACATCAATTTCTGGGGCGTCATCTACGGAACGAAGGCGTTTCTCCCCCACATTCGACGGGCCGGCGAAGGCAGCATCGTCAACATCTCGAGCGTATTCGGGATCATCGGCGTGCCCACGCAATCGGCCTACAACGCGTCGAAGTTCGCGGTGCGCGGATTCACCGAAGCGCTGCGCACGGAGCTCGATATGGAGGGCATTGCGATCGGCGTCACGTGCGTCCACCCCGGCGGGATCAAGACCAACATTGTGCGCGGGGGGCGCAT
>JBFIHF010000428.1:0-5270 GCA_041601915.1 Bradymonadaceae bacterium | reverse complement strand
TCGACCAGCTCCGCGCCTTCCGCCAGGCCTACACCCGCGCCCGCAAGATCCTCCTCGCCGGCGGCCGCCCCACCTTCCCCGAGGGCACCTACGCGATGCACGTCTGGCACGGCTTCCCCCGCGCCGGCCCCTAACGCCACCACAACCTCACCCCACGGACCATCTCCTGATGGGCCGCACACCTGCGTCCGCCGCCCCCCACCCCCAAATTCCGCGCCCCCACGACCCCGTTTTCACGATTCCATCGCGAGTCGCGCGACCAATAGTTCGATCAAACATCACACCAGACTGCTAACCGTCGACTGAAGCGATTCATCAGGCCGCGATCGGAAACTGCCCCGGGCGGTCTGTAGACTGCCCCGGGCGGTCTGTCCCCGGGCGGTCTGTTCAGGGGAGCGCCGCCTCATATTCCTTGGCGCTGACGGTCTTGAGGTCGTCGATGATGCGCATCTTTTGGAGGCCGTCGGGTGTGACGAAGTACTTTGATGTCTTGATGCTGGTCTTGGTGACGGTGGCGCCGCCGATGACCTTGCCGCTGCCGTCGGCCATCGTGAGGTCGTAGGTCCACGAGATGGGGCTCCACGGGTCGGGGCTGAAGATGACGGTGCCCGCGAAGGTGCCGTCGGCGTCGGTCGCGGCGAAGGTGTTGCCCTCGGTTTGGGTGAGGGTCGTGACGCGCAGCGCACCCTCGTCGAGGGTCGTCTCGACGATGCGGCCGTCGTCCGGAAACAACTCGCGCTTGACGAGGGCCTCGGCGGGTGGGCCCATCGGCGTGAGGCCGTCGGCGGACGTCGCGGTCATCGTGCCCTTGTAGTAGCTCACCGGATCGGTGGTGGAGGGGATGTTTTCGGCCGACGGTGCGATCTTGGGCTTCTGCGCGGCATCGGGGGAGGGGGCGGTGGCGCAGGAGGCGCAGAGAGCGAGGAGAAGCAGGAGGATTCGAGTCATGGTGGTCCCGTCAGCTGAAGAATTCGAGAATCGTACGTGCCATCTGGGGTCCGACGCCAGCTACCGCGCGCAACTGCTCTTCGCTGGCGGTTCGGATTTTCGCGAGGCTGCCAAAGTGGCGCAGGAGCTCGGCGCGGGTCTTGGCGCCGACACCGGGGATGTCGTCGAGTACGGACTTCAGCGTCTCCTTGCGACGCTGGTCCTTGTGAAACGTGATCGCGAAACGATGTGCCTCGTCGCGCAAGCGCTCGAGCAAGTACATCTCGGCCGAGTTTTGCTTCAGCACGATCGGATTTTTCCGTCCCGGTCGGAACACGCGCTCCGGCGACCGCGTGACTTCGGGGTCGTCGAACCCGGACTTATCGACGCGTGACTTGGCCAGTGAAGCGACCTCGACATCGTAGATCCCGAGGTCTTCGAGCACCGCCACGGCCTGGGCGAGCTGGCCTTTGCCGCCATCGATCAGCACGAGGTTGGGTCGGGTCGCGTCGTCATCGTCGAGTTTGGCGAAACGCCGACCGAGCATCTCTCGCATGCTGCCGAAATCGTCCTGCGCGACGGTGTCGCGCATCTTGTAGTGCCGATACTCCGCCTTGTTCGGCTCGCCGCCTTCGAACACGACCATCGACCCCACGATCTGTTTGCCCATGAAGTTCGAGACGTCAAAGCACTCGATGCGGGCGGGGTATGTCGCGAGCGACAACCGCTGCATCAGCTTGTCGAGCAGGTCCTTGTTGCGCTCCTCCTCGGTGGAGTCGTCTTTGAACGACTGCCTCGCATTGGCCATCGCCGTTTCGACCAAGGCGAACTTCGCACCTCGCTTGGGCGTCAGGACGTACACCCGCGCCTGTGACGACTCGCCGAGCAGCTCTTCGTAGGCCTCGGCCTCGCCGTCTGGCAGCTCGAACGGCAGGAGGATCTCCTTGGGCACAAAGTTTCCCGCCGCATAGTAGAGGTTGAGAAAGCTCGACAGGACCTCAGCGTCGGGAAACTCCTGGTTCGTGTAGGCGAAGCTTCGTGCGCCTTCGAGTTTGCCGTTTCGCACCCACATGACCTGAACGGCGAGCCGGTCGCCCTCGCGGTGCATGCCGAAGACGTCGCGATCGACCCAATCGGTAGAGACGGCCTGCTGTCGTTCCAATGAGCGCTCGATCGAGGACACCTGATCGCGATAGTGCGCGGCGAGCTCGAACTGCTCCTCGTCGGCGGCGTTGAGCATCTTGTCGCGCAGGCCGCTCGCCAGCTGAGCGCCCTTCCCCTCGAGGAACAGGATCGCTTCATCGACGCTCTCTCGGTACGCGGCACGGTCGACGTTGAAGACGCAGGGCCCGGGGCAGCGCTTGATCTGATACTGCAGGCACGGTCGGACTCTGCTGTTCAGCACGTTGTCGGGGCACGTACGCAGCTGGAAGTAACGATTGAGGACACCCAGCGTGCGTCGGATCGACTTGGCGGTGTGATAGGGCCCGAAGTAGCGCGCCTTGTCGCGCTTCTGACGCCGCACGACCTCGACGCGCGGCCAGTCGTGGGTCGTATCGATGCGCAACGACAGGAAGTTCTTGTCGTCCTTGAGCTTGACGTTGAACTTGGGCTGGTGCTGCTTGACCAGCGTGTTCTCGAGGATCATCGCCTCCTTGTCGGAGTTCGTGATGATCACCTCGATGTCGCCAAGCACCCGCGGCAACGACTCGACGAACGCGCGCTGGTCGCCGCTGGGCTGGAAGTAGCTGCGTACGCGGTTTTTGAGGTCCTTCGCCTTGCCGACGTAGACGATCTTCCCGCGCTTGTCCTTCATGAGGTAGCACCCCGGTTCGTGGGGGATCACCTCGAGCTTTGTCGTCCAGTCAAACACGCGATGTAGTTATCACACGGGCGTCGGCAGGCAACACGCGCGCGCCTACTCCTCGTTCACCAACGGTCGCACCCAGTCCGGGATCGACGACCGATGGAACGGATTGTACGCCCGCGACCGGCTGTGGTCGGGGATCGGGAACGTCACGGGGAACAACGGCGCGGCGCCATCGACGCGCACGGTCTCGCCCGTCACGAAAGCCGCGGCAGGTGACAGCAGGAACGCGACGGCGGAGCTGACCTCGGCTTCGGTGCCGAGGCGCTTGAGCGGCACGGCATCGCGCAGACTGGGAAACATCGACTTTACGTAGTCGGGGTAGGTGTCGAGGCCCGACGACGCGATCCAGCCCGGGGCGACAGCGTTGACGCGCACGCCGGCCCACGCCCATTCGACGGCGGCGGTCATCGTCAGGTTGACCATCCCCGCCCGGGCGGCGCCCGAATGGGCCATGCCGGGCATGCCTTTCCAGTGGTCGGCGACGATGTTCACGATCACGCCGCCGTGATCCTGCATCGATTGTTCGAACACCTCGCGCGACATCATGAAGCCGCCGGTGAGGTTCGTGGCGACGACCGCGTCCCAGCCCTTCTTGGTGATCCCGCTCAACGGGGCCGGGAACTGTCCACCGGCGTTGTTGACGAGCCCGTGAATTCGCCCCCGGTCGGCGACCACGGCGGCGACCGCGGCGCGTACGGCGTCTTCGTCCCGGATGTCGCAGGACTGCCAACTCGCGACGCCGCCGTCGTCGCGGATCTCGGCGGTGACCGCTTCGAGCTTCGACTCGTTGCGCCCGATCAACACGGTGTGCGCGCCGAGCGACGCCAGTTCGTGCGCGATGCACCGCCCGATCCCGCTGCCGCCGCCGGTCACGATGATCGTCTGATCGGCGAACAAGTCCTTTCGAAACACACTGTCGTACATGGCTCGCTCCTGCTGCGAGGTGGTGCCGGACTGTTAGCCCAGCCAGGACCGTGAGCGCAACGGTCTGGCACGGCTCGTGAACCGCAGGGTCTCGAAACCAACTTATCGGTCGGAAACTGGACGACGCCTACTCCCAACGACGGTACACGATGCGACATCGATGGCAGACGCTGCTCCTGATCGCCCTGCTCTGGTCGGCTCCGCGCCTCGCGGCGGCGCAGTGCGCCGCGGCGCTGGACGGCGTCGGGGCACTCGCCGACGCGCGAAACACACGAGGGGTGGTCTCCGATCTCGACCTCATGCGGGCGTGGGACGCCCAGAACCAGCGCGACATGGAAGACAAGCGCGCCGAGCTCGGTGACCCGCTGGACCTCACGGAGTTGAGCGGGTCGAACAGCGCGTCGTGGCTCTACTGGACGGATTCGTTCGACGGTTTCCGGCTCTGCGAGAGCAACACACCGGTGGACCTCGATCGCCAATGGTGGGGCGCGCACGCGAAGTTCGACGACCGGAAGACGGGCCTCGGCTACGAACTGTTCTACCTCGCTGCGACCGACGATCTCGGATTCTCGGGCGACCTCGACGACGTCGAATACGGTTGGCGCCACCGGATCGCGGGCGCCGAGCTGCGCTACCGTGACTGGATCGCGGTACGCGGAGGCACCATCGACATCGAGGCGCCGTCACGTGCCGGGGAGGGCGCGCACGAGGGGTCCGCGTATCTGGCGCTGTCGATCCCGCGGTTCGGCCTCGGCGCCGACGTCCTGATCCACCCAGGCACGAAACGGCTGAACATGCTGATGCTCGGCATTCAGCGTACGCCGCTGCCACTCGCGGACCTGAAGCTATCGGCGCACGGCGGCTGGCTCGACGACGAGCACAAGGGCGTGGGCGGTTTCGAACTCACGGGCGTCGGCGACGCAGTCACCGTCCAGGTCGTGGTCGAAGGTGCACCGATCCGCCTCCGGTCGGTGTCGACGAGAGTCGAGCACCTGTATCGCGCGGTGACCGAGGACGACTTCTGGCTCGACGCGGGGATCGCGCCGTTCCTCGAGATCTCGGCCTACAACGGCGGACGCTTCGAACTCGAGACCGGTCGGTCGCTAGTACCCGGCGCGGCGACAGGATGCCGAGCGTACATGGCATTTGGCGTACTGTCCGCGGGCCTCGAGGGCTTCGTCGGTGTCAACCGCGCCGAAGAACTCAGCCGCCTCACGCGGGTCGTCGACCACGTACACTGGGGCGGTCGCTTTTACGTGCGCATCGGGATCTAGCGCGCAGCGCACGGCGCTTTGCGCCGTGCGCTGCGCGCGGTGGCGAGCGCTGGCGGCTTCGCCGCCGTGCGCAGGTGGCGAGCGCCGGCGGCTTCGCCGCCGTGCGCAGGTGGCGAGCGCTTCGCGCAGGTGGCGAGCGCTTCGCGCAGGGAAGGCGGGGCGCTTCGCGCCGGGGGCGCTTCGCGCCGGGGGCGCTTCGCGCCGGGGGCGCTTCGCGCCGGGGGCGGGGAAGGCGGGGCGCTTCGCGCCGGGGGCGCTTCGCGCCGGGGGCGCTT
>JBFIHF010000427.1:0-5282 GCA_041601915.1 Bradymonadaceae bacterium | reverse complement strand
TCGAGCAGCCTCAACGTCCGCGCCGGGTTCGGGTCGCCAGACGTGTTGCTCGTCCCCCCGATCGGGCGACTGCTCGGCGTGGGACACTTCACGCTGACCTATCGCAGCAGCTCGTATGGCGATATTTCGCTCGGGGCAGAAATTGGCGACGGTCTGGCGTTGTGGCTGGGTGGTGGGCTGTGGTTCGGGCGCTGAAACCGTGCGATGTCCGTGGCAACCGCCCACACAGCATGGTAGAAGCGCAATGTTTTCCCGCTCGAGGTAGCACTGATGTTTGAATCGATCTGGGTGCAATTGATCACCGCGCAGGTCACCGCTGGACAGCCGGAACCACGTGGCGTCCTCGAGATCCTGCTCGAGGCCGGCGGCGTCGTCAAAGGCGTCATGATCCTGCTCGCCATTCTCAGCGTCATCTGCTGGTACGTCATCGGCTACAAGTGGTGGTACCTGCGCAAAGCGCGCAACGAGTCGATCCGATTCCTCGAGATCTTCTGGCAGTCCAAGCGCCTCGACGCCATCTATCAGTCGGCCGAGGAGTTCGTCCGATCCCCGATTAGCCAGGTCTTCAAAGCCGGCTACATCGAGCTCTCCAAACTCAAGAGCGCCGAGACCGAGGAGGGGCAGACGATGCGCACCCAACTCGGCGGGATCGAGAACGTCGAACGCGCCCTGCGACGAGCGATGACCAGCGAACACACCCAGCTCGAGAGTCAGCTTCCGTTTCTGGCCACCGTCGGCTCGAACGCGGTGTTCATCGGCCTGTTCGGCACCGTGTGGGGCATCATGGTCGCGTTCGTGAACATCAGCGCGGCGGGCGCCGCCGGGCTCGATGTCGTGGCCGGACCCATCGCCGAGGCGCTCATCGTCACCGCGGTCGGCCTCGTGACCGCGATCCCGGCCGGTGTGGCGTACAACTGGTTCCTCAGCAAGATCAAGGTGTTGAATGCGGAGATGGACAACTTCTCCAACGACTTCCTCAACATCGTGAAGCGCCACTTCTTCAAGTGAGGGTGTGATGGCGGGAAACTTAGGCGGCGGATCAGAGCTCGTATCGGACGTCAACGTGACGCCGATGGTCGACATCATGCTGGTGTTGCTCGTGATCTTCATGGTCACCGCGCCGATGATCGAGGAAGAGGACAAGGACAAGCGCCAGGTCGAGATGGACATCCCGGTCACGCGAAACAACGCGAATCGTATCGATCCGAACAATACGGACAAGGTGATCCTCTCCATCGACGACAAGCTGATGGTCACGATCGGCGAAGCGGTCATCACCGATTGCAGTGCCGCGCTGTCCAAGTCCGAGAAGGATCGGTTCGAGGTGTGCTTCGACGAAGTGGAGACGAAGCTCTCCGCGAACACGAAGCTCAAGGAAGATGGCGAGATCTACCTGCTCGCCAACACCGATATCCCGTACGGCTTCGTCGTCGGAACGATGGCCCGGATCAAGCGCGCCGGCATCAACAAGGTGGGGATGATCACGAACCCCGAGTACCTCGACGATGAAGGGAAACCGGTAAAGAAATAAGCCACGACGACCCCGTCGTTGCTATCTGCGAGTAGGACCAGCAGGCAAACGTGAACGAGAAGTCTACACAGCCCAATCCACCGCCGGCGTTCGCGAGCGATATCCGCACGCCCGGGGCTCAGGTTGCGGGTGTCGTCATCTCGATGATGCTGCACTTCGGCCTCGTCGCTGTGATCGTCGCCGGCACGATGGCCAGCGGCGAGAGCATCGAAGAGCAAATCGAGCCCAAGCTGCTGACGTTCGAGAAAGTGGAGCTGCTCGCGCTCGGCGAGGAGAAGCCGCCCAACGCATTGCCGCGGATCGCGAACCCCGAGCCCGAGGTTCGACCGCCCGATGAGGTCAACCTCGCCAAGCCGATCGAGCCGGTCGTTGACCTCGAGAAGAAAGAAGAGAAGAAGGAGAAGCAGGACGACGAAGCGCGCAAACGAAAGATGCTCGACGCGCTCAGCGCGCTGCACAATCCCAATCGGCCGACCAACGACGTGATCCCCGAAGGGTCCGAACACGGGGTCGTCGGCGGCGACATCTCCGACGCTGCGCTCGCCAACCTGATGGGGACCTACGCCGCGAAACTGATCGCCGAGCTGTCCCGAAGTTGGGAGATTCCGTCCACCGTGCCCGACGAGGAGATCCCCCAGCTCGCCGGTCAAGTCACGGTCTACGTCCGACTCAGCGCCGATGGGCACATCGTCATTCATCGTTTTGAGAAGAACAGCACCAACGACCAGTTCGATGCGAGCATCGATCGACTCTTGCGTCGCTACACGGTCAGCGGCGGCCGCAAGCTGCCGCTGCCCGACGACGAGAACGTCAAGGCGTCGGTGCTACATCACGGCCTGCAGCTCACCAATTGGGAGTACACGGGCCGATGAACCCATGTGAGCAGGGATGCTCTTGAGGAATTTATGAAGCGCTACATTAGCTTTTTTGTCGTTCTGTTGACCGCGTTGTCGATCAGCGGTGGTGCCGCTGCCCAGGACGACATGCCCGATGTCGCTCCCGCGAACCGCGAGGGCATCAAAATCGATATCAAGGGCGGCGCACGACGGGTGCTCATCCCGATGGCGGTCCCGAACACCCTCGAGCCCGACGGCGCCACGAAAGGAGCCGCCGGCAAGGTGCAAGACATCCTGCGCCGCGACCTCGACCTGTCCGGGTTTTTCAAGGTCCTGCCCGACGACTCGTTCTTCTTCGATCCGTCGAAGGAGGGGATGCGGGCCACCGAGATCAACTTCCAGAACTGGTTCAACGTCGGCGCGCAGGGTCTCATCAAGAGCGCCGTCGAGATGAAGGGCGACAAGCTCGACCTCGACCTGCGGCTCTACGTCGTCGACAAGGGGCAGTTGGTGACCCTGAAGTGGAAGGGGGCCCCCACCGCCCGCGACGAGATGGACAAGCAGGTCCATGAGTTCGTCAATGCGGTCATCGAGTACTACACCGGCACGCGCGGCATCTTTGGGACACGCATCACGTTCGTCGGCCGTGCCAAAGGCGGCACCAAGCAGATCTTCGTCATGGATATGGACGGGTCGAACATGGCCCGGATCACCAACAACAAAGCCATTAACCTGTTGCCGTCGTGGGGGCCCGGCTCCTCGATCTACTTCACGTCGTATCTCGACCAGAACCCCGACCTGTGGGTGTACCGCGGCGGCAAGACCGAGAAGCTGTCCAGTCGTCGCGGCCAGAACTCCGGTGGCGCGTATTGCGGCGGCAAACTCGCGCTGACGCTGTCGATGGGCGGAGAGAACGCCGACATCTATCTGATCGACCCCCAAACCGGCACGACCGTGAAGCGGCTCACCGATCACTGGGGCATCGACACGTCACCCAGTTGGAATGCCAGCTGCAGCAAGATCGCGTTTGTGTCGAGCCGCTCCGGTGGCCCGCAGATCTTCGTGATGAACGCGGACGGCTCCGACCAGCGTCGCCTGACCTACCAGGGCAGCTACAACACCTCGCCGAGCTGGTCGCCGACCGACGACATCATCTCGTTCACCGCCCGCGATGAGCGAGCGCGGTTCGACATCTTCACCGTGCGTCTGGACGGCACCATCGAGCGACTGACGCAGGACCAGGGCAACAACGAAGACCCGAGCTTCAGCCCCGACGGCCGCTACATCACGTTCGCGTCCGACCGCGGCGGCAAGGGCGACCGCATCTGGATGATGACCGCCGATGGCGAGATTCAGAAAGTCATTACCCAGACGGGATCCGGCTTCACGTCGCCGTCGTGGGGCGAACGCTGAGCTTCGTTGACGTCGCGCACCGAGCAATCTAGTGTCTGGGCCGCTGCCGGAGTGGCGGAATGGTAGACGCGGTGGATTCAAAATCCATTGGCTGAGAGGTCGTGCGGGTTCGAGTCCCGCCTCCGGTATCTGAAGGGCCGTGGCAGCTGCCACGGCCCTTCTTCGTGGAATCGCCGCAAGCCTGCGCGCGCCTTGCGCGTCGACGCCTCCGGGAAGTACATTCCACGCATGGAAGCAGGAATGTCCGAAGCAGTCACCGAAGGGATCCGCGTCGCGGTCCGCAGCGAGTACATCGCGGAGCGCTCGTATCCGGCGCTGAATCGGCATTTTTTCGTCTACCACATCACCATCGAGAACCGCTCGCCGCGCACCGTGCAGCTCATCAGTCGCCACTGGACCATCGCCAACGGGCATGGCCAGATCGAGGAAGTACGGGGAGCCGGCGTCGTCGGCGTTCAACCGTTCATCCGACCCGGCGAGGCGTTCCAGTACACGAGCGCATGTCCACTCGACACGCCGGTCGGGTCGATGGAGGGCAGCTACCAGATGGTCCGTGAGGACGGCACCGAGTTCGACGCGCAGATCGAGAGCTTTACGCTCGTCGCGCCCCATTCGCTGAATTGAGGAATCGATGAAAACCACGATGATCGCTGCCGCCGTATTCGCTGTTACCGCCTCCGCATCGCTTCCTGCGTTTGCCTGGGAGCCGTTCACCGTCGTGACCAACGTCTGCGAGACCTGTGTCCAGGCTCCCGGAGACGTCGTGACGCTGAGCAACGGCACCAAGATCCGCGGCCAGGTCGTCGGCGAGAACAACGATTTCTGGGTCGTCGTCCGCTACACCGAGGCGCGCGCGATTCCCAAGCGTGAGGTGCAGAGCATCGAGTGGGCGAACAAGACCAAGCCATTCGAGGTGACCAGCACGGACCAGATCCTGCTGAAGAACGGCGTCGTGCTCAACGGCAAGATCATCCAAGACAAGAGCAAGCCGCCGGCAATGGAGCTCAAGAGCTCGTACCTCGACCAGACCTTCATCGTGTTCAAGAAGGAAGTGGCTGCGGCGTATCGCTCCGGCGTGAAGATCGACCTCGGGACCTAGTCGTCGTGGATCGTCGTCGTCTCATCCGAAAGCTGGAAGCGGCCAGCGGTGGCCCGGTTCTGGTCATCGCCGCCTCGTGGCGTGCGGACATCGCGACCGATCTCGACATCGCCGCCGCCCGTGGCGTGGCGGACTTGGTCGACGATCTCGATACCGACCATCTCACGGTCGTCTACGCGGCTCGTGGCGGTGACGCCGCGTTCGCCGACTCCGTGGCCCGATCGCTGCGCGCCCGCAACATCCGGTTCGACCTCGCGCTTCCGACGCTCGTCACGGCGGCCGGGTCGTTGCTGGCGCTCGCGTCCGAACGCGTGCGCATCCATCCGCACGGTGGGGTCGGGGCGTACGACGCGGGGCCGCTGCGCAACCGCCAGCCCGAAATGAGCCACGCGCTCTACGATGA
>JBFIHF010000426.1:0-5283 GCA_041601915.1 Bradymonadaceae bacterium | reverse complement strand
GCGCGTGAGCCGGGCCGGGTCCGGAAGACCTCGATCCATCCGTTTCATGCGGGAGAGCCCTAGTCGACCTCAGAAAATCTGCAACGGAAACCGCGAGCGGCCGATTACGTCTTCGCACTTTTCTGGAGGCGAAGATGACGCAACCCAAGAGACACCTGCCGGGCCAGTTTGTGGAAATCACGCGTCGGACGACCCACCGCCAGTTTCTGCTGCGGCCGGGAAAGGATACCCGCGACCTGGTCGGCTACATGTATGGCAAGGCGCTGTTGGATCACAATCAGACCGCGAGCGTGGCGTTCTGCATGTCAAACCACGTCCACTCGGCGCAGCTCGATCGCGAAGGCACGCGGTCGGGCTTCATGCAGCAGTTCTTTTCCAACACGACCCGCAAACGGAACCTGCAGCTCGACCGGCGCGAGAACCTCTGGGCGGTCGGTGAACCCGGCGACATGGTGCTGCTCGAGCTGCAGGAGATCATCGACAAGATCGTCTACGTTTGCCTTCAGGCGGTCGCCGCGGGCTGTGTGGAGAAGGCGACGGACTGGAGCGGGTTCAAGATCCTGCCCGAAGACTGGGGCAAGCCGATGCGGTTTCCGCGGCCCCAGCACTGCGGCAAGGACATGCCGGAGTTCGTGGAGTTCACGCCAATGCCCCCGCCGGGCTTCGAGGATCTGCCGCTGGACGAGGTGATCGCGTTCTTCGAGCACCTCATCGCGAAAGCCGAGCAGCGGTACGCGCGCAATCGGACGGTTCCCGTGCTCGGGATCAAGGCGTGCGAAGCGAGGAGTCCGTTCCACGTGCCGACGACCGAGGCGGCGATCGGCGAACTCAACCCGCAGTTCAGCTCGAGGAACAAGAAGGCGATCGTCAGAGCCCTGCGGCATCAGCGTGCATGCCGACAGGCGCATCGCGCGGCGCTGACCGACTTCCGGGACGGAAAGCGTGACGTCGTGTTTCCGTCCGGCACGATCTTGATGGCGCGGCGCGCTGGGGTCCGATGCGCGGCGATCGGCCCGGACGACCCGCATCTGACGCGGGCGAAGTGGACCGCGAGCCTCCAGAAACAGTGGGACGATTGGCCGCGCGTGCGCGCCGCCTGAGTCCCCACTTCAAACCATCTGATGTTGTTCGAGGCACAGCTCTGCCTACCGCGCGGCAATGCCCCACCCTGCTGTCCGCTCGCTACGTGGTTCTCAGCGATTCGAGAACATCTTGGGAAAAATGTCGACGAGTGCGGCGGTCGCCACGGTTCAACTCACAGTTATGCAGCCGTCGACGGCACGCGGACCCGCGCGGGCTCCCGGGATGAGGTCTTGCGGACCCGGAGACCCACAGACCCAGCCCCAGACCCAACGTCACGCACGTGAAGAGCCAATGGTCAGGACTCTTCGTATGGAACGGCGAGTTCTGCGGCAGTCCACAGCGTGGCCATGACGGGGTGCTGTTGTTCTTCGCGAATGTGCCCGACGAGGCCGGCGCATCGGCTGATCAGCGCGAAGCCGCGCACGATGGGCGCGGGCACGCTGATGTCGAGGAGCAGCGCGGCGATCGCGCCGGTCGCGTTGATCGTGATGTGCTTGCCCGCCGCCGCGTCGACCGCCGCGGCCAGCAGCAGTAGCGCCTCGAGGTGTGCACCCGCCACGCCGGCCTCGCGCGCGACCTCGAACAACACCGGCGGGCGCGGGTCATCGGGCCGGTGTGTGGGATGGCCGAATCCGGCCAGTCGCGCACCGGCGGCGCGATGCTCCGCCACGATGGCCCGGGCCTCGGCGCGCTGATCATCACTGACGACGATCCGCGCCAGCAGTGCCGCGCACCCTTCCATCGTGCCGACGTACAGGCTGCCGACGCTGGCCAGTCCCGCTGCGACGGCGCCCTGAATCGACTCCGGCGCCGACGTGTAGGTCATGCGTGCCGCGACGACCGTCGGCGTGATCCCGTGTTCCATCAGCGTCACAAGGCAGGCGTCCAGTACCCGCACCTGTCCGGGAGTCGCCGGGACGCCGGTGATCTGCAGGTACATCGCCTCGGTGAACGACATCTTTCCGATCATCTCGCGGGTCAAGCTGCGACCGCGGATGTGGATGTCGTCCACGGTGACCTTCGCGATGCGCGTCGACACGCCGGCTGCTTTGCTGCTCATGGGGATGCTCCGTTCAGTTGTTTCTCGAGCTCGTGCCGCTGAATCTTACCCGACGCACTGCGCGGAAAGTCCTCAAAAGCGATGAACCGGATCTCCTTGGGCTGCTTGAAGCCGGCGAGCTGGCGGCGGCAGGCGGCGAACAGCGTCGCTTCGTCTAGCGCATCCGATCGGCGCGACACGAACGCCACGGGCACTTCGCCCCACGTCGCGTCGGGGCGACGCACCACGGCGGCGTCCGAAACGAGCGGCTCGGCGAGCAGTACCCGCTCGATCTCGGCCGGGTACACGTTCTCGCCGCCCGACTTGATCAGGTATTTGACGCGGTCCACGAATTCGAGACGGCCGTCGGGTCGGCGGACGAACACGTCGCCCATATGGAACCAACCGCCGGCGAACGCCTCGGCGGTGGCTTCCGACGCATCCCAATAACCGCTGAACAGCGTCGGCCCTCGCAGCCAGAGCTCGCCCGGTTCGCCGTCGGGCACATCGCGGCCAGCGGCGTCGACGAGCCGGATCTCACAGAAGATGCTCGCGACTTTGGCCAGCGTTTCCGGGACCTGACCGACGGCGAGCAGCCCGGCGGAGGCGGGCGGGTTGCCGGTCTCGGTGGCGCCGAACGTGTTCGCGTACGGCGCGTCGAGCAGCCGCGTCACGCGCGCAATATCTTGGAGCGGGACGAGGTCCGCCATCACCCCACAGACCTTGACCGATTGGGGCGGACCGGCCTGCTCGAGCGCATCGGCGAAGCGGCCGACCATGCCGGGCATCAGCAGCAACCAACCGACCTTCTGGCGCCGGACGACCTCGACTAGCTCCTCTGGATCGAAGCCGCCGAGCACGACGACCGTGCCGCCAGACATCAGCGTGCCCAGCGAATACTCGGTTCCGCCCATGTGATACATCGGCGACCAGGCGACGTACGCATCGGCGGGATCGAGGCCGTACTCGGCCCGCACGACGAGGTTCCGCGCGATCTGAGCGCGGTGGCTGATCACGGCGCCTTTGGGCAATCCGGTCGTCCCGCTGGTGTACAGGATCAGCAGCGGGTCCTCGGGATCGCCCGCGGCCGGCGGATCGGCGGGCGTCGCCGCGGCGAGCGCCGCCTCGTACTGCGCGCCGTACACGTGGGACGGCGAGGTCCCGATCGACTCGAGGCGCGCGGCGTAGCTGGGCGAGGCGAACACCAGCGTGGGCGTCACGAGGTCCAGACAATGGCGAAGCTCGGGATCGGCGAGCCGCCAGTTCTGGCACGCGACGACCGCGCCGATCCACCCTGCGGCGAGGATCGTTTCGAGGTACTCCGCGCGGTTCTCGGACACCACGGCGAGTCTGTCGCCGCGGCGCACGCCGGCATCCATCAGCAAGCTCGCCAGCCGTGCGACGCGGTCGCGCAGCTCGCCGTAGGTCCACGCCACGCGCTCGTCGCTGACGGCGAGGCGCGCCGGATGCGCCGCGGCTCGAGCGGCGAACAACGTCGTGACGCTGCTCGCGGCGGGGTTCATGACAGTTCGGCGCGCACGATCGCTGCGCCTTCGACCATCGCGCGCATCTTCGCCCAGGCGACGTCGCGCGGTAGGTACTTGAGCCCGCAATCCGGCGCGACGACGATGCGGTCGGCCGGCACGTACGCGAGGCCGCGACGGATGCGCGCCGCGACAAGCTCCGGCGTCTCGACCTCGTGCGTCGACAGGTCGAGCACCCCGAGCAGGATCGTCTTCTGCGGCAGCTTCGTCAGCACCGCACAGTCGAGGTTCGATTGTGCCGTCTCGATCGAGATCTGCGACGCGTCGCATTCGGCGAGCTCTGGCAGGAACGAGTAGCCCTGCGGGCGCTCGTGGATCAGCGCCGCGTACCCAAAGCAGATGTGCACGGCCGTGCGCGAGCCGTCGGTCCCGGCCAGCGCGCGATTGAGCACCTCGAGCCCGTACTCGGCCGCGGCTTCCGAGCGCGCCTGCATGTACGGCTCGTCGAGCTGGACGACGTCCGCCCCGGCGGCCAGTAGGTCGCGGATCTCGGCGTTCACGGCGTCGGCGTAGTCGAGCGCGGCCTCGCGATCGGTATCGTAGAAGTCGTTCTGCGCCTGCTGCGCCATCGTGAACGGCCCGGGCACCGTAATCTTGATCGGACCACCGGTCTGTTCGCGCAGGAACTGCACGTCGCGGACCTGAACGGGGTGGCGGCGTTGGATGCGGCCCACAATGCGTGGCACCGGCGTCGGGTGACCGGAGCGATCGCGCGCCTCGCCGTGGTTGTCGAGATCAACGCCATCGAGCGCCGTCGCGAAGCGGTTCGAGTAGCTCTCACGGCGCTGCTCGCCGTCGGTGATGATGTCGATCCCGGCACGCTGCTGGTCGCGCACCGCAAGAATCGTCGCGTCGTCCTGGGCTTGCTCGAGCCACGGCTCGTCGACGCGCCAGAGCTCCCGCGCTCGGACGCGCGGCGGAAAGCGGTCCGCCAGCCGAGCCCGGTCGATGAGCCAGTCCGGCTGCGGGTAAGAACCGACGAGCGTTGTGGGCAGTAGTCGCATACCAGACTCCTGGGAGCATGATCGCAAACGTTCGCGCGGGCTGACTCGGGTCAACAGCGTGCTTGTGTTCCAATGCAGAGTGGAGGACTTGCACCTCCACCTCCCGGCAAGCGCCGGGGCTCACTGTGAGCTTCTCCACAGTGGACGGGCCAATTCTGTAACCTGAACAAGACCCGCCCGGTTGCCATCCTTCGGCACCCCACCACGTTTAAGCCGTAGGTTGAGTTTGATGCCGCGTGTCCTTCCTTTAGACGACAAACCCGCAAGAGATGGGTTCGACCAGACTCGAACTGGCATTCGTCGGCACGAATAATACGGCGGTCGATGCAGGGATGATGGCGTTGGTTGAGCTTAGGAGCGTTAGTTTCAACTTCGGATTGACCGGCGAACCGCCTCTACCAGTTGGGCCACTCGCCCCCAAATGAGTGGGCGAGGCAGGACTCGAACCTGCAACTGACATTCGTCGTCGAAAGATTGAGATTGAACTTAGGCCGCCCGTACCCACCACCCGAGCATCCGGGTTGGGGGTCCGTTGTTGGCGACCGCTCCAAGCTCTCGCCTCCCGTTAACTACGGAAGACGAAATCGAACAAATTCTGCGCGACCTCTCGGTC
>JBFIHF010000425.1:0-5284 GCA_041601915.1 Bradymonadaceae bacterium | reverse complement strand
TCTTTGAGCGACGCGTAGAACGATTGCGCGCGCACGTTTTCGTCGATCTGCAGGGTGCGCTTCAGCGGCGGAAAGGCGCGCTGTTCGCAGTCCATCCGGTCGCACAGCCGACACGTCACCCCGACGGGGACCGCGGCGTCGCGGTTCGCGAGGTCGACGCCGTCCGAGTACACGAGGCTCGACGCGTACTCCGCCTCACAGCCCAGACACACGGCATGAACCGCCGGGGGGCTTCCGAATCCGCTCTCCCCGCGCGAGACGGTGCGCGCGATGCAGAAGTACTCGCGCCCGTCCGGCATCTGCGACAGCTGCACGCGGATCTGGCCTGGCGTCAGGAAGCAGTTCACGAGGTTCCAGCGCGGGCACGCGCCCGCGAACCTCGCGATCGCAATGCCGCTCGCCGAGAAGCGTTTCGAGATGTTGCCGGCGATGTCGACCCGGATGAAGTGGAAGGGCACGCCTTCACGGCCGGGGCGGCGCAGCGTCGTCAGCCGGTGGCAGACCTGCTCGAAGCTCGCCCGAAACCGCCGCCCAAGCATGTCGACGTCGTAGCGAAGTTCCTGTGCGGCCTCGACGAATCGGTCGTACGGCATCATCACGGCGCCCGCGAAGTAGTTCGCGAGCGCGACGCGCGCGAGGGCCCGGGAGTCTGGAGTCGTCAGGCGGGCGTCGGACGCGAGCCGATCGAGCACCTCTCCTTGCGTGAGCAAACCGATCTGGTGGGCAATCTGGAACGCCATGCTGTGAGGCGGTAGGACCTCCGACAGGCGCAGCACGTGCTGAGCGGGGTCGTACACGCGCACCGTCCGGTTCGCAGACGTACTGCGCGTCACGCGGACGTCGATGCCCAGTGCACGGCTCGTGAACCGGCTGAGCGCACCGTACAGGTCGTGGGAGTTCAGCTCCGCCTGCGTCCAAAGCGCTGTGGCCGCGGCCTCCAGCGCCTCGAAGTAGTTGACGTTGCGCTGCAGGAAGTCGCTGACCTCCTCGCTGGGCAGCCGCCACGGCTCGACACCCGGCATGTCCTGGGTCTGGGAGACGCGCGACGCCAACGACTCCAAGGACTCTCGCGCGTCTCGATACCCCGCGTAGAGCGTCAACATCGCTTGACCGAGCCCCGGCGAGCGCCCGGCGAACTCGAGGATCTCCGCCTCACCGATTTCATGGCGCTCAAACAAGGAGTCCGCGAGCACTTCGGTGAGATCGGTGGCCGTCTGCGCGGAGTCATCCACACCGAACGCATCCAGTTCGAGGTCGAAGATCCGGGCGACCTTGATCAGAAGCCGTGCCGGAAGCGGGCGCCGCTCATGTTCGATGAGGTTGAGGTAGCTCGCCGAAATGTCGAGCTCCGTCGCGAGTCCGACTTGCGTCATGCCGGCGCGCTGACGAAGCGCCCTGACGCGAGGTCCAAGTTCCATATTCGCCTCCGTAACTTTACAGACTTTACACGATTGACGAAGAAATCCGTAAAGAAAATGACTGATTTTCTGCAGTATTCATGGAAATAAACGTTGAACACCCCTCCTTTGTTAATACTGTTAAGTCCGTTCCTGACAAGCCACGGAGCCGTACCATGTCCACCGTCACCCTGCTGGCCCCGCTCCGATCCCGTGACGCGGAGATCGTGACGCCCGAGGCCTTGGAGTTCGTCGGCGAGCTGACGCGCACCTTCGGCGCACGCATCGCGGCCCTGCTGGAGCGGCGCGCCGAGGTGCAGGCACAGCTCGACGCCGGTTGGCGCCCCGACTTTCTGACCGAGACCGCCCCGATCCGCGAGTCCACATGGCGCGTGGCCGCGATTCCCCCCGACCTGAACGACCGGCGGGTCGAGATCACGGGACCGGTGGACCGCAAGATGATTATCAACGCCCTCAACTCGGGTGCGCAGGTGTTCATGGCGGACTTCGAGGACTCCAACAGCCCCACCTGGACGAACGTCATCGACGGTCAGCTCAACCTGTTCGACGCCGTGCGCCGCCAGATCACCTACGTTCACGAACGCAAGAACGTCACCTACGAGCTCGACGCCGAGACCGCGACCCTGATGGTCCGCCCCCGCGGTTGGCACCTCGTGGACCGACACGTGCACGTCGACGGAAGGCCGGTGCCCGCGGCACTGCTCGACTTCGGGCTGTTCTTCTTTCACAACGCGCAGGAGCAGCTCGATCGCGGGACCGGCCCGTACTTCTACCTGCCGAAGCTCGAAAACCGTCACGAGGCGCGGCTATGGAACGATGTCTTCGTTCACGCGCAGCAGGCGTTGGGCATCCCGCACGGCACGATTCGCGCGACGGTGCTGCTCGAGACGATCACCGCGGCGTTCGAGATGGATGAGATCCTGTACGAGCTGCGCGAACACTCGGCGGGGCTCAACTGCGGCCGCTGGGACTACATCTTCAGCTTTATCAAGAAGTTCCGGAACGATCCGGCCTTCGTGATGCCTGACCGCGCCGAAATCGGGATGACGCAACCCTGCATGCACGCCTACACCCAGCTCGTCGTGAAGACCTGTCACCGGCGCGGCGCGCACGCGATCGGCGGGATGGCGGCCCAGATTCCGATCAAGTCCGATCCGCAGCGCAGCGAACTCGCGCTGGAGAAGGTGCGGGGCGACAAGCTGCGCGAAGTGCATGACGGCCACGACGGCACGTGGGTCGCCCATCCGGGCCTCGTGCCCCTCGCCCGCGAGATTTTCGACGCCCACATGCCGGGTCCCCATCAGATCGACCGGCAGCGCAACGACGTCAACGTGTCGGCGGCGGACCTGCTCGAAGTGCCGACGGGCTCCCGCACCGTCGACGGCGTGCGCCTCAACATCCGCGTCGGCGTGCAGTACCTCGAAGCGTGGCTGCGCGGAAACGGCTGCGTGCCGCTGTACGACCTCATGGAAGACGCCGCGACGGCCGAGATCAGCCGCAGTCAGATCTGGCAGCAGATCCGGCACGGTGCCGTGCTCGACGACGGCGCGGCCCTGACTGTGAACCGTTTCCGAGACCTCGTCGACGAAGTCGCCGAGGCGGACGGGTTTCGCGGCGGCCGGTTCGACGATGCCCTGCGGTTGTTCGACGCGCTGTGCACATCGGAAAACTTCGCCGAATTCCTCACCCTCCCCGCTTACGAACTACTCGATCACTGAGTCGACAGGAGACACGATGACTGTAGCGTCCAAGAAGTACTACACGGCAGCCGACGAGCGCTGGAAAGGCATTCGGCGCAACTACACCACCGCCGATGTCGAGCGCCTGCGCGGGTCCGTCAAAATCGAGTACACGCTGGCGAGCCGCGGCGCGAATCGACTCTGGCGACAGCTGCAAGACGAGCCGGTCGTGACATCACTGGGCGCCCTCACGGGCAATCAGGCGATGCAGCAGGTCCGAGCCGGCCTGCAGGCCGTCTATCTGTCCGGCTGGCAGGTCGCCGCCGACGCCAACCTCGCCGGTGCGATGTACCCCGACCAGAGCCTGTATCCGGCCGACAGCGTGCCGGCGGTCGTCGAGCGCATCAATCGTGCCCTGCAGCGCGCCGACCAGATCGAGAGCTCCGAAGGCAACGTGACCCGCGACTGGTTCGTGCCGATCGTGGCCGACGCCGAGGCGGGGTTCGGTGGAGCGCTCAACGCCTTCGAGCTCATGAAGGCGATGATCGAAGCCGGCGCCGCGGGCGTGCACTTCGAAGACCAGTTGGCCAGCGAGAAGAAATGCGGCCACCTCGGAGGCAAAGTGCTGGTGCCGACGAGTCAGTTCATTCGCACACTCACCTCGGCGCGGCTCGCGGCCGACGTCTGCGGCGTTCCGACCGTCCTCATCGCGCGGACCGACGCCAACAGCGCGCAGCTGCTCACGTCCGATGTCGATGAGCGCGACCGCCCGTTCCTCACCGGCGAGCGTACGACCGAGGGGTTCTACCGCGTGCGCGGCGGCCTGGAGAGCGCGATCGCGCGCGGGCTCTCGTATGCGCCGTATGCCGACCTCGTGTGGTGTGAGACATCGACGCCGGACCTCGGCGAGGCGCGAGAGTTCGCCCAGGCGATTCACGCCGAGCATCCCGGCAAACTGCTCGCGTACAACTGCTCGCCGTCGTTCAACTGGCGCAAGAACCTCGATGACCCGACGATCTCGAAGTTCCGCGAGTCGCTCGCCGAGATGGGCTACCGGTTCCAGTTCATCACCCTCGCGGGCTTCCACGCCCTGAACTACGGGATGTTCGAACTCGCCAGCGACTACAACGCGCGCGGGATGACGGCGTACGCCGATCTTCAAGATCTGGAGTTCGAAGCCGCCGAGCGTGGCTACACCGCGGTCCGGCATCAACGCGAGGTCGGCACCGGCTACTTCGATGACGTCGCGAACGTCATCTCCGCGGGGACCGCATCGACGACCGCGCTCGGCACCTCGACGGAGAGCGAGCAGTTCTGAGGGTCAGCGCGACGGGATACCGGCACACGCGACGAACTCGCTCTCGCAGTTCTGGTTCAAGCAGCTGACGCAGGTCGGCGTGTACGGGTCCTCGAAACACTCGTTCAAGCAGAACTGAACGCCGCACTCCGCGAACGTTCCGATGCAGGACGAACATTCGTCACTCGTGCCAACGTCCACCGAGACGCACGTCGCCACACACGGGCCGATCGCGGGCGCCTGAATGCACTCGAACGTGCAATCGCGCGTCACCAGCGGCATGTCGTGCTGGCTCAGCGCGGACAGGTCGAGGCCGTTGTCGCACCAGTCCGTCACCGGATCCGGTGGCGTCGTATTGTTGGTCGGCGTGGTGGTGTTGTTCGTGGGCGTGGTGTTGTTCGCGGGTGGCGTCGTGTTGTTCGCCGGCGTGGTGTTGTTCGCGGGCGTCGTGTTGTTCGCGGGCGTGGTGGTGTTGTTCACCGGCACGTTGTTGGGGTTCGGCGAGTTGTTGACCGTCGTATTCGTTCCGTTGGTCTCGCCGGTGGTGTCGTTATTGACGAAGACATCGCCTGTCTTGTCCTTGCCGACCGGCGAACCGCACGCCGCCAAAACCAGTGAGATCGCGCACCATCGAGACATCTGCATCGCCAACTCCTTCGCCATCCAAGCAATTGGCGCGGACTGTACCGATCTGGCTGGACGAGTCCAAGCGTTCGCGTCTGAAAACTTCTGAACGCGTCAGTCGGGTTGGCTGTAGCGAAAGTGACGCTTGAGCCGCAGGATCGGCTGCTCAAAGATCGTCCAGGAGACCCACGCGAACGCGAACGTGATCAGCGCCCATGCCGTGGTGGCGACGACGGGGCCGAGGTCGGTCAGCTTCGGCCCCAGCC
>JBFIHF010000424.1:0-5286 GCA_041601915.1 Bradymonadaceae bacterium | reverse complement strand
GCCGAGATCGCGGGCGTGAACGGTGCGCTCGTCGTGGTGCCCTACTACAACAAGCCCTCTCAAGCCGGCCTGGTGCGCCACTACCAGGCGATCGCCGAGGAAGGCGGACTTCCGGTCGTCGTCTACAACGTGCCCGGGCGAGCCGCGGTGGGTCTCACCGCGGAGTCGATCGCGCTGATCGCCGAGCATCCGAACGTCCTCGCGATCAAAGAGGCGACCGGGGACATGATCCTCGCGACCCGCATTCGGGAGCTGTGCGGCCGCAATCTCACCGTGCTCAGCGGCGATGACTTCACGACGATGCCGGCGTTGTCGTTGGGCGCCAAGGGCTGCATTTCGGTGCTGTCGAACCTCGATCCGGGAACGATGTCCGAGATGTGCGCCGCGGCGAGCGCCAACGCGTGGGACCGCGCGCTGCAGCTGCATATGTTCATCCAACCGCTGTGCCGCGCGCTGTTTGCGGACGCCAATCCGGTGCCGCTCAAGATGGCGGCGGCGATGTTGGGCTGGTGCACCGAAGAGATGCGGCCGCCCTTGTATCCGTCGAGCGAGGATGTGCGCACGCGACTGCGCATCGCGCTGCGTACGCACGGCCTGCTGAAGAGCGAGGACGAGTGATGCGCCTCGCCGTGGTCGGAGCCGCAGGACGCATGGGGCGCGCGATCATCGCCGCCGCAGCCCTCGACGGCGACGTCTCGATCGGTGCCGCCGTCGTCGGTGCGCATGAACTCGGCCTGGAGTTGGACGCCCTCGCCATCGTACCGGTGAACGCGGCCGGCCCGGCCGTCGCCGACGCCGATGTCGTGGTCGACTTCTCGTCGCCGACCGGATTTGACCAAGCGCTGGCCCTTGCCGTCGCGGCTGGACGTCCACTCGTCTCCGGGACCACCGGACTCGCGGCGTCGCAACTCGCGGCGCTGGACGAGGCGGCCACGCAGATCCCCGTCTTGTGGGCCGCGAACTTCTCCGCGGGCGTCAATGTGCTCGAACATCTCGTCGAGCTCGCCAGCCGCGCGCTGGGCGGCTTCGATGTGGAAGTGATGGAGGCGCATCACCGCCGAAAGGTCGATGCGCCCAGTGGCACGGCGCTGGTGCTCGGCGAAGCCGCCGCGCGCGGCCGAGATCGAAAGCTCGCCGACATCGCGACGTGGGCGCGCTCCGGTGTGACCGGCCCGCGCACCAACGAGGAGATTGGCTTCCAGGTCGTTCGCGGGGGCTCGATCGTCGGGGAGCACACGGTGATGCTCTGCGGCGACGGCGAGCTGATCGAGCTGACTCATCGCGCCCAGGATCGCGCGATCTTCGCGCGCGGTGCGGTGCGCGCCGCGAAGTGGCTCGCCGATCGCCCGCCCAGTCGCTACACGATGAAAGACGTCCTGTTCGGCGCGCCGAGCTAACATTCTGCTGTCGCGCCGTTCCGCTGGTCCGCTGGTCCGCTGGTCTGCTGGTCTCCGCTCAAACTCAAACTGGACCCACACTCCAACCACGGAGCCGTCACGCGAAGCGCCGGGCGCCCAGCTCGCAACCAGGCGCCGAGCACGCTCGACACCTCCGGGTGGTGTCGCACCCGCTCAGCGGTGACAGCGCGTGTCCTCCGCGCTTCGCGTGGTGGCTCCCGGTCTGAGCACCGGTCCAGTTTGAGTTTGATCGGAGACCAGCAGACCAGCAGACCAGCGGACCCGCGGATCAGCAGATCATTGCGGGGACGCGTCAGTTCTCGACGACCAGCGTCCACGATTCGAATGGCTCGTCTTCGGGCCTGGGCTTGCGCAGCTCTTCGAGGAACGGCGATTCGCGCAGCACGACACGGCTGCGGTCCCGCCGCGTCTGCATGAAGACGTGACACAGGTAGAGTTCATCGCGTGCGCGCGTTGCCGCGACGTAGAACAGGCGGCGCTCCTCTTCGAGGTCCTCGCTCGCCGCGTTGGCAGACGGGAACTGACCGTCCGACAGCCACAGCACGAAGCAAGCTCGCCATTCGAGGCCCTTGGCCTGATGGATCGAGGAGAGCGTCACGTGCTCGTCGGGCTTGTCCCCGCCGACCAGAATGTCCTGACCCGATGGGGTAGCCATGAGCGAGACCTCCCCGAGGAATCGGTCGAGGTCGCCGTATTGCTCGGCGTAGTGGCCGAGCTGCTCGATGTCGCCGAGCCGATTCTCCGCGTTTTCGAAGTTCGCCTCGAGGTACTCGCGGTAGGGGCCGTGCACGATCGTATCGAGCATCTCGTGTGGTGACGCCGTCAGTCGCTGGCTGCGCAGCTGAGACAGAAGTCCAGCGCAGTGCGCCCAGTTTCGCGCCGCGCGTTCGGGCAGCGCGTGCGCGAGTTGGGGGTCCGTCGCCGCGCTCAGCGGATCGTCGGCCGTGCGCACGCTCTTCCACAGGTCATGCGCGCGGCTCGAGCCGACACCGCGGTAGTGCTGGGCGAAGCGCACGAACGACAGCTCGTCGCGCGGGTTGAAGATGAACCGTAGGTAAGCGAGCACGTCCTTGATGTGGGCTTGCTCGAAGAAGCGGACCCCCGAGCGCACCACGAACGGAATGCCGTAGCGCGCCAGCTCGACCTGCAGCTCCGCGGCGTGGTGATGCGCCCGATACAGCACCGCGACGTCATTCAGCGAGAACCCTTCGTCGGCGAGCTCGAGGATCCGCTGGCAGACGAAGTCGGCCTGCTGATAGACGTCACGAACCTTGAGCAGCGCAGGGCGCTCACCCGTCCCGCGCTCGGCGCGCAGCGTCTTGGGGAACTGATTCTCGTTGTGCGCGATCGACCGGTTGGTGAGTTCGATGATCTGCGGCGTCGAGCGGTAGTTGATCTCGAGGCGAAACTGCTGAAAGTCCGGGTAGCGGTCCCCAAACTCGAGGATGTTCCGGTATTCGGCGCCGCGAAAGCCGTAGATCGACTGGCAGTCGTCGCCCACGACCATCAGATTTCGATGGGTCGAGGCGACGAGGTCCACGAGTTCACCCTGCAGCGCGTTCGTGTCCTGGTACTCGTCCACCAGCACGTGCTCGAATCGCCCGGTGAGCTCGCGGCGCACGTCGTCGCACTCCACCATCACGCGTTTCCACCCCAGCATCAGGTCGTCGAAGTCCAGTGCGCCGACTTCGATCTTCTTCGCCTGATAGGCATGGAAACAGCGGCGGATCTCGTCGGCGAGGTCGAGATACTCGACGTGGCGATCCTCGAGTACTTCTTCCACGGTGCGCTGGGTGTTGATGCAGTAGCCGAGTACCCCGGTCAGCGTCGAAGCGCGTGGGAAGCGCCGCCGCGTCGTGTCGACGCCGGTTTCGTGGATGCAGTATTTCATCAGGATCGCGGCGTCCTCCGGATCGAGCACGCTGAATCGCTCCGGGTAGCCGAGCCGCGTCGCCCAGCGGCGCAGCACACGCAAGCCGACGTGGTGGAACGTGCCACCCCATAGCTGGCGATGGACGTCCTGATCGACGAGCCCACCCACGCGACCGATCATCTCGATCGCGGCCTTGTTCGTGAACGTCAGCAGCAGGATCGAGTCCACGGACACGCCCTGGCTCAGCAGCCACGCGACCCGATGGGTCAGGGTATGCGTCTTGCCCGTTCCGGCGCCGGCCACGACGAGCAGCGGTCCGCTGCCTGCTTGAACGACCGCCTGTTGCTGGGGGTTGAGGACGCGGTCCCACTCAATGGACGACGTGCCTGCCTTCGGCTTGCGTTTGAGTGCGTACTGTTTCACCGACCATCCGTTGTCGCGTCGCTCGCGAACGTATGCGAGCCCACGCGGCTCCGCAAGCCGGGCGATTGACTCGAACGGGGGGTTTCACTACACATTTGGGGTTCGATGCGCCTCAAAAGATCGGTGTTTAGATGAAGCAACTTTGGCTCCTGTGCTGCCTCCTCTTCGCTTTGGCTCTCGGCTGTGGCGATTGCGGCGGAAACAATGTTTCTGGCGGCAAATCTGGCAAGCTGCTCATCTCCCCGGATCCGATCGGGTTTGCTCAAGTGCCGATCGGAAGCTCCGAAGAAGTGTTGGTCCAGATCCTCAACGTCGACACGGAGCCGCTGACGGTCTTCGAGGTCGAACTCGTTGCGCGTGATGGCGGCAACCTGAACGGCCTGAAGATCGTCGACATGCCGTCGACGCCGATCGAGCTCGAGGCCGATGGGCAGGCGCAGTTCCTGTTGCGCTACACACCCGTCGAAGGTGAGGCGCCGCCGCGGGCTCGTCTGCGGTTCCCGTCGTCCGACGCGCGATTCCCCGCCGACGCCCCCAAAGTGGTCGACATCGACGCCCTGGGGAACGATCCGCGCCTCGAAGTCGTGCCGGGCAGTATACGGTTTGCTCGCCTCGCGCCCGGAAGTCGGGCGGAGCAAGCGGTGAAGCTTCGCAACGTCGGCTCCGCGCCGCTCAAGATCTGGCAGGAGCCCGCCTACTCGGGCGGCGAGGACTTCCGCCTCTCCCAGGGCGTCGCTCGCACGTATCCGCTGCAGCTCGAGATCTGGGATCCGGACAGCGCACAGGCAGACCCCGAAGCGTACGAAATCGCGATGCTCGTGGACTACGCGCCGATCGGCAATGGCGCGGACTCCGGGGAGATTCTCGTCGTCACCAACGATCCGTCGGGCGACGTGCAGAGCGAGTCCGGCGAAGTCCGCGCCTCACACATCGTCGACGTGAACGCCAACGCCGACGCACCCTGCATCCTCGTGGATGGAGTGACGCGGAACTTCGGTCAAGTGCCGATCGGCAGCGCGTCCGCCGAGATCGTGACGGTGTCGAACTGTGGCATTCAACCGCTGCAGATCTCCGAGATCGTGCTGACGGAGAACACCGCGGACCAAGAGTTCGAGATGGATCTGCGCGGCTGGGACGCCAATGACGACGGGACGCTGGACAACACGGTCGTGCTGCAGCCCGGCCAGGAGGACACGTTCTTCCTCAAGTACACGCCCACCGCGGTCGGTTCCGACCGCGGGTCGCTGACGATCTTCAGCAACGATCCGCTGCAGGGAGAGCTGAAACTCGACCTCGTGGGTCGCGGCTCGGAAGGGATTTGCCCCATCGCGTCGGCCGGCGCCTACATCCGCGGGATCAACTCGACCCCGCGTCAGAGCATCAGCGCCGCACCGCTGCAGTACGTCGTGCTCGACGGCAGCGCGTCCAGCGATGAGGACGGGCGCGTGGTTTCCTACGAGTGGAAGGTCGTCGAATGGCCATCCGGCACCGCTCCGCCGCGACTCGACTGCCTCACCGAAGACGCCGCCTGCATGGACGACTCCAAGAAGCAGTTCCGCCTGCTCGTCGCCG
>JBFIHF010000423.1:0-5300 GCA_041601915.1 Bradymonadaceae bacterium | reverse complement strand
TCGCGGCGGCTGAAACGCCGATGACCGCGGTCATCGGACCGTCAGAGTTCGGCGGCCACGGACGCGACGCAGATGCCCTCCAGTTGCTCCAAGGCGCCGTCGAGGTCGCCGTCCGCGATCGCCATCTCGAGCGCCATCGCGGCGGTGACGAGGAACGTCGGGAACCGTGCGGCGCGCCGGGCGAAGTCGTCGGCGAGGCCGGCGACTTCGGGGATCTCGCGGAGGGCATCGGGCAGCACATCGCCACGCAGTGCCATCCGGAACGCCTCGGCGAGTGCGTCGCCGGGCACGCCCTCCCCCGCCATGCGTCGGGCAAAGGAGCGGAGTCCTCGCCAGAAGACTTGTTCGCGACGAATGTCCGGATCGGGGTCGAGGACGAGGTCGTCGAGGCGCGCGGCGAGCGCACGTGCGGTCTGCCGGGTTGCCGCGTCGGCGCTGTTCTTGCGGACGAATTCGACCAGCTCGGTCGTTTGACGGTGGGTTCCGCCGTCGTGAAAACCGGCCTCGGCGACGGCTTCGAGCGCGTCGAGGGTGCGCTCGAGGTGCGGCAGCGCGCCGGGGATGTCGTCGGCGCGCAGCGCCATGAATGTCCGATTGGACCACAGATTGGCGCGGTCGACGAGGGCATCGCCGTACGCGGTCGGGTCGCTGAAGTCGGCCAGCGCAAAGTACGCATCGAGAACGTCGGTCGCGTGCGCCATCTGCGCGTCGGCCTCGTCCGCGTCGCCGACATCGCTGGCGAGGCGGGCGAGGTCGCCGAAGCACTTCGCGAGCACGGGATGGGAGTCGCCGAACATCGCGATGCGTTGCTCCAGCGAGGTCACGTACGCGTCGCGGGCGCGGTCGAAGAGCTCAGCCGCGTGCAGGACCGCTCCGTAGTCGTGGTAGGTGGCGGCGCGCAGCTCGGCGTCGACGCCGTCGACCAGCGTCATCGCGCGGTCGAGGCTCTCGAGGCCCACGTGGGGGTCCTCGTAGAACGCCAGCGTCCGCCCCTGAACCGCGAGCCCGCGGACGAGCAAGTCGTCGAACCCCGCGATCTCGGCGAGCTGGATCGTGCGTTCGGCGTAATCGAGCGCGTCATCGATGTCGCCAGTGTGCGAGCGGGCGAGTGCACGAATCGCGAGGTCCTCGATGTACTCACGGTGCAGTTCGGCGGCGAGAACGAGGGCGCGTGGATCGAGCGAGACGATCGCTTTGAAGTCCGGATCGTCGAAGTAGTCGCTCCAATAGTCGTCTTCAGCGGCCATCCCCGCGAACTTCTCGTCCTCTCGCGCGGCCACGCGCAGCGCGTCGAGCGCCTGCTCGCGGCGGCCGAGCTTGGCCTGCACACACGACAGGTTGAACTGCATGCCGGGCCGCGGGTCCCCGCCGAGGTAGAACGCGTCGGGGTCGTTCATCGCGTCGTCGAGCCTCGCCAGCGCGTCGTGGTACGCATCGACGGCGTCTTCGTGCCGCAAGGCAAACGTCCGTGCGTTCGCCCGCATCTGCCAGCCGATCGTGGACTCGGGGTCCTCGGCGACCAACGCATCGGCGAGTCTCGCCGCCTCGTCCCACTGCTGTGCGTCGTATTCGCGCTGGGTGAGTACCTCGAGAATGCCGGCGCGGGTCGTGGCCGCCAGTCCCTCGTCGTGCGCATCGACGTCCTGCGCCGCCGCCGACTTGTCCGCCGCGTCGACGAGCAGAAGCGCGGCCTCGAGCAGGCGGTGCGATTCGACGGGGTCCTCATTGGCGAGAGCGTGCGACAAGCCGGCGGTCGCAGCCGCCGAGTCGGGGACGAGCGAGTGGGCGCGACGCAGCAGAGCCACGTCGTTGTCCCAGCGCCCCGCGATCAGCGAGAACAGCGCCGGGCGCGTCACATCGACGAGGGCCCGCGCGAAACCGGTCATCGCCTCGCCGTGGTAGCTCTCCGTCCAGGTCTGGAACCACCGGCGCATCTCGGCGTCGAATCGGTCCTCGTCGAACTCGGCGCCGGCAGCACTCGCGGTCAAACGCTGGACCGCGTCCTGCGTCTCGGTCAGCAACTCCGGGGTATGAAAACTCGACTCGGGGTCCGTCTCCTGCACCAGCAGCGACGCCCCAGCGAGCCCGAGAGCGAGCGCGACGTCGCCGCCGGCGTCGTAGGCGTACGCACGCAGAAGAAGCCCCTCGGCGTGATAGGGAGCGTCGGCGAGCAGCATCTCCGTGGCGTTTTCGGTGCGAACGAACTTCTGGTGCTCGACGCCAGCGCGAGCGCGCTCGATGAGCACGTGCCAGCTGTCCGTCGGCGTGTCCCAAAACGTCCCGTCCTGGTCCGCCCGGACTCGTGCACGCACGAGCTCCACATCGGGGGCGAGGTCGGGATGCGCCGCCAGCGCCGCCTCATAGGCCTCCACAACGGTGGGCTCCAGGTACCAGCGCACCAGCCGAGACGCCGACCAGCGCACGAGGTCGTCGTCGTGACTCAGCCGCGTGCACAACAGCGCCAGGGCGGGAACGGCGACGTCGGACGCGCCGGTCTCCACCCAGGCTGCCAATTCGAAGTTCGCCCGGACGAGGTCATCGCGCGTCGCGTCGCGCGAGTGCGCGAGATCGATCCACGCGAAGCGCTGCTTGCAGGCGTCGGCCAGCTGCGGATCACCGAAGACGACGATCTCCGCGACCCCGGCCGTGCCGTTGTAGCTGAGCCTGATCGCTCGGTCCGGGTCGCCCCAGATCAGCGTGCGCACGCCGTTCGTAAACGGCGTGTCGTGCGTCGGCTGGAGCCCAAACTCGAGGGCGAGCTCGCCGACCGCGGCACTCGAGATGTCGGAGACGAGAACCGTATCCGTCTTCAGATCTGCCATCACTGTCCCCCGGTTGGGGCAAGGTAGGTCAACAGCCAGTCACCGAGGTCGGTTCCCGCGGTGTGGTTGGTCATCTCGAAGAGGACCGCGTCGTACCGGTACGCCAGAGCAAGGTCCGCGATCGCGTCCAGTGCCGCCGGGTCATCGCGTTTCGCGGCGAGCGCCGCGAGCAACGCCGCATGGCTCCTCGTTTCGCCGGGCGCCAACGCGCACTCCATCGCGGCCGCATCCACGATCTGACCTCGAGCGCGGCAGTCGGACACGTAGACGTCTCCCAGATTGGCGTCGCGGAGCAGCGACGCGGCGAGGTCGACGGGCAGGTCGAGCGGCAGGTGACCGGGCGAGATCTCGTTGACCAGCGCGATGACGTCAGCGTCGGTTGCCGGGTCATAGCGCAGGTCGAAGACCCACATCCCAAACGGGTGCTGCTCGATGCGCAGGTTGCTCTTCGACCACAGCGTCCGACAGCTGATCGACGGGAACCGTCCGGAGTGCTCCTCGGCGACGTCTTTGCGCCAGATGGTCTGCTGCACCATGCTGAGCGGCCCCTGAACGTCCAGCCACGGGTCGTCGTCGAACGCACTCGCCCACATGGTGTCGTCGAGCCAGAGTTCGAGGTTCTCGAGGGTGCGCTCGATGACGCCGCGGTCCGGCACATCGAGCATCTTCACAACCCGGGCGGACCGGCTGAGCTGCGGCAGCGGTTTCGCCTCCACAAGGTACGGCGCGACGGCATCCAGCACCGCTTGCGCTTGCGCATCGGCCTTGATCCACAGCAGCGGAGGGAACGCATGGGAGAGCGAGACGAAGACGAACTCCGGGTCCGCGGGATCCCAGACCAACGCGAGCGTGTTGACGGTGTGGTCGAGCCGCCGCTGTCGGGTCGTGCCCTGCGCCAGTGGCACGCAACGCTGCAGGCGCTGCAGATTGTCAGTGTGGAAGGGCTCGCCGTACGGCACCTGGGCCCAGATTTCGAGCCAGTATGCCCGCAGCTCTTGCTGCTTCTGCGCGTCGAGCCAATCCACGTCGAGTCGGCGGCGAAGGTCGTCGCTCTTGCGCAGCGCGGTGATGTGGGCGGGAACTTCAGACACGGCAGCCTCCGGCTGGGGTACCCGAGATCTAGCGAGAACCGCGTGGGTTCGCACCCCTCGAACCCCAAGTTTCAGAGCCTTTCAGGTCAGGCGTGCTTGCGTCGTTCAGAGATCGTAACGGAACGTCGTACGGGCCACGAAGCCGAAGCCGAAGTGACTGAACGGCGCGAAGTCCGGCCCGTACTGAAGCCCGACCCAGCCTCCCTTGAATACCTCGAACTCGAACCCCGTTTCCGCGTAGAACGCGGCGCGCGAGACGGGCGAGCCACCGCCGAACCAGAACGTCTGGAGCTCGACCCCGCCCCCGAGGTGCGGTCGAATCTTTCGGCCTTTGGACCACAGGTGGCGATACCCCAGTGCGACGGGCATGAACCACAGCTCAGGCCCGGCCAGCGCGCCGACGGCGAGTCGGATGTGCGCCCCGCCATCGGCCACGGGACGAAAGAGCACTTCCGGGCGCACGCCGTAAGCGAGGCCGACAAGGTCGACCTCGAGACCCGCACCGACCGAGAAGTGGTCACCGAGCGAGCGCGGGGCGACCGTCGCTTGCGCATCGATCTCCTGGGCGGCTGCCGGCGCCGCCAGCGCCAGCACCGCGAGGAGCAGCAGCATGTTAGTACGCATAGTCGCTCCAGTTCGCGGCCAACTTGTCGAAGCCGCCGTCGGAGAAGTCCTCTTCGACGCCGAGCCCGAGGGTGAAGTCTCCGGTGTCCCCGTCGGGCGACCAGACCCAGACCTCGTACTTCCCGGCGAGCAGCGGCAGCGCGATCGCGCCGCTGGAGTAGTACGCGCGCCGCATCACGGACTCGAAGATTGCCTCGCGCTCTCCGTCGTTGCGCTCGATGAAGACCCCTGCGTCGGCCGGCAGCTCGCGAGGGAGGAAGGCGATGTCGGCGTCCGACGGCGCCGGAAACCCCGGACCGACGATGGCGTAGGCGGGCCGAAAGTCCGCAAACTTCGTGCGATGCTCGGTCAACATCTCAAACGGGAGCGCGAACGGTTCGTCGTAATCGAGGTAGACGGTGAAGACCTCGTCACCGGCGTCGAACGAGCCCACGAGCGCCCAACTGATCTTGGGCTTTGCGACGTCGAACTCGAAGTTGTCCGACGTCGCAGGCTGATGCGCTGCGGCGGTGCTGATGCCGAACATGATGAGAGAAGTGAGACCCAACGAGAGCGACCTCATGGCACACACTCCATCGGCGCGCCGTCGAGCGAGCCCAGATAGTCGAGCCCCCGCGTGCACGCCGTATCGCAGAGTTTCGCGCCGGGCTCCGAGCCCCAGCAGTCACCGTCCGATTCGAATCGAACCACGTTGGTCTGAATCCCCGCCGCCGCGTCGCGCGCATCGATGCAATCGACGTACGCCCGACAGGCATCGGTCTGA
>JBFIHF010000422.1:0-5334 GCA_041601915.1 Bradymonadaceae bacterium | reverse complement strand
GAGCACCAGCAGCCGGATCTTGTAGCGCTCGGCGTAGTGCAGCACGAGGTAGACGAAGATGTTCAGGTTTTCGGGGGTCGGGGTGAACCGAAAGCAGCCGTTCGCGGTGCGGCGGGTCAGCATCAACGTCTGATGTTTGTATACAGGGTTTGGTGCGGTCATAGCGCCTCCTTTGAGGAAGCGTTATCGGCAGCAGGTCGCGATCGTTGCAGAATTAGTGGGGTGGGGGGCGGCTCGGCCTTTATTGGCGGGGCGAGCGTGAGGCGAAAGTCTGGCGCGCTTCTCGCGTGGTCGGGTGTGGCCGCAGGGACTAGAATCCCGCCATGCCGCGTGATGACGACAGTTTTATCGGCCGCGAGCCGGAGCTCGAGGAGCTGGTTCGGCGGATCGAATCCGACGCGTCGGTCGTGACGATCGTCGGCGCGCCGGGCGTCGGGAAGTCCCGGCTGGGTCGCGAGGCGCTGCGCCGCGCCGACATCACCGCTTCGGTGGTCTGCGACGTGAGTACTGCTCGGGATGAGACCGGCTTCTTCACCACGCTGGCGCGCGCGCTGCGGGTCGAGAGCGAAGGCGCGGTGTTCGACGCCATTACGGCCTCGCTGCGCCGCCGCCGCCCTGTGGTTCTGCTCGACGGCTTCGACTACCTGGTGGGCGTCGCTGATGTGACCGTGGGCCGGCTCGGCGACGTGGTGCCCGATGTGCTGTGGGTCGTCACCAGCCGGCAACGGCTCGACCTGCCCGGGGAGGAGTCGGTACCCGTTGCGCCGCTGGAACCCGCCGAAGCGGTGGCGCTCTTCACGGCGCGCTCGCCCGTCGAGCTGGTCGGCGAAGAGGCTGAGGCCGCCGCGCAACTCGTGGAGCGCCTCGATCGCAACCCGCTGGCGATCGAGCTGGCCGCGTCGCGACTTCGCACGTTTCAGCCGTCGGACCTGCTCGAGCGACTGGATCGGCGGTTCACCCTGCTGCGATCCCGGCACGGCGCGAGCCTCGAACAGGCGATCGCTTTCAGCTGGGAGCTCCTCGACGCCGATGAACAGTTTGTGTTGGCGCAATGCACGACATTTCGCGGGGGATTCGACCTCGATGCGGCCGAGGGAGTGGTCGTGGTGGCCGGCGCGCCCTGGGTTCTGGACGTCATCGAGTCGTTGGTGGAGAAGTCACTGCTCACGAGCGAACCCGGCGGTCGGCTGGGGATGTCGGAATCGATCCGCGCGTTCGTGGAGAGATCATCGAACGCAGTGGCCGACCGGCGCCATGCAGTCCACTTCGTCGAACTCGGCGAGGCGTGGGCCGCCCGCCCATGGACGGCTCGAGTCGTGGCGCGGGCGAGCGCGGACACCCAGAACCTGGTCGCGGTGCTGGATCGGTTTGAGGACGGCGAGCCGGCGCTGGCAGTACGCGCGGCGCTCGTACTGAACGCGCTGCTGCGCCACCGTGGACTTACCGATCTGCATCGCGCGGCGCTGGACCGAGGGATCGCCGCCGCGAGACGCGACGACCTCCGGGAAGCACTCGCCCGGCTGCTGCAGGCTCGCGGCGAACTCGGCGTCGTCACCGGCGAGTTGTCCGACGCTGGAGTAGACAGCGCGGAAGCCGCGTCCCTGGCCCGCGACCTCGGCGAGTGGGTCACTCTGGCGCGCGCCGAAGTCCACTGCGCGGAGGTTGAGCGCCGGACGGGCCGCGCCGCAGACGGGCTGTCGCGCCTCGACGCGCTGCTCGCGGATCCCGCGGTGTCGTGGTCGGTCGCCACACGGCGGTTCGCTCTGGCGCACCAAGCCAGCTGCCTCGTCGAGGTCGGCGATCTGGAGCGTGCGACGGAGGTGCTGCTCGGCATCCCGGCCGCAGCGGCCGAGGCCGACGCCGGAGACGAGTATCACGCGCTCAAGCGGCTCGCGTACGCGCACTACTATCTCGGCAATCACGAGCAGCAACAGCGGCTCAATGAGGCCGCGCTCGAGCTCGCGACGCAGATCGGAGATCGCCGCCGCATGGCTCGTGCACGCCAGGGGCTAGGGGACGCCGCATTCGCACGAGGTGACTTCGCGACCGCGCGGCGCGAGTACGAGGTCGCGCTTGCCGAACATCGCGAGCTAGGAAACGAGCACCTGACAGGTGTTCTCCTCGGCAATCTGGGCGGCGCCGATCACCGCTGTGACGACCTCGATGCAGCGACCGAGCGCTACCACGAGGCGCTGCTGCTGCATCAGCGCGCTGGCGCTCGACCCTACGAAGCCGTGGTGAACTTCGCTTTGGGGGCGCTGGAGCACGAGCGCGGCTACGCCGACGACGCCGCGTTTCACTACCAGCGCGCCACGGAGCTGTTTCGGGAGCTGGGTCAGCTCGACGACGTGATTGCCACGCAGGTCGCACGCGCGTGGCTGGCCGCGCAACGAGACGATCGCGAGACCGCGCTGTCAACGCTGCAGGGCCTCGAGACGCACGATGCGCAGTGGCGCGCGGTGATCGACCGCTCGAAGGCGCTCGTCGGCGGGCCGCGTGGCGACCTCTCGGACATGGCCGGTCCCGGACTCGCAGCGCTGATCGTGCGCGCGTTGGGCCAAATCCTGCGCGGCGAGCCGCTGGCCGAGGAGGCTGCATTGCGGGTGTCGCTGCAGGGCCGGTTGGTGCGTCGGTTCGTGAGTGCCGAAGCGCTGGTGGCCGTGAGCGCGCCCGCGCGCGCCGATGTGGTGATTGGGCGCGCCGGTGAGTGGTTCCAGGCCGCGGCGGAGCCCGTGAGCCTTCGGCGCCGCAAGGCGCACCGACGAATCCTCCACGAGTTGGCCGGTCGCTACGAAGCCGGCGGCGAACCGCTGGATGTCTACGAGGCGTTCGAGCTCGGCTGGCCCGGCGAGTCGGCGGAGCCGGACGTCGCCGCGGAGCGTGTCTACTGGGTCGTCGGCGTGCTGCGCCGCCTGGGACTCGAGGGCGTCCTGCTCACGTCCGACGCCGGCTACTACCTGAACCCCGGCGTCATGGTGCGACGCGGAGACTAGCTCAGACCGTACTGACCCGCGCGACGTCGTTGAAGTCGACATCGAGGGGTGTCCGAGAGACGAAGTCGGCACCGATGTAGTAGTAGTGACCGCCCGATGGGTCCCGCGCATTGACCCATCCCAGGTAGTCGTTGAGCAATCGCATGCCCTCCGCGCTGTCGAACATCGCTCGGTCCATCTGACCCCGGTGGTAGTGGATATCCAGCGTGACGGCGCCTGGCGGCGGTCCCGCGGCGATGGGCTTCGGACCGCCAGCGGAGAGCGCGACGACCGCTTCCGTTTCGATCTCCTTGTAGGCCCGGGCCGTGCACGGAGACGGTTCTGACGAAACTGGCCCGGCAACGAGTTGCGGTAGTCTCGGCCCATCGTGGACGGAAACCACGCCTCAGGCAGCTCCTCCTGCGGGTCGTCGGAGGTGTAGAACTTGCGCACTTCTTCGAGGCCGACGATCGCCTCGCGCAGTGACTGCAGCGCGTTCTGCGCCTCCTGAGCCGGTAGAGATCCGCTGTCTCCCGGGATCCCCGTTGCGCGACTGTCGCTCCACGACGCGAGTTGTCCGGGGTCCAGGATCTCCGAGCGGCCCGCCGCCGCCGAGGATGAGCGCAACGACACCGAGCGCCAGAATGAGGACGCGCATGACTTCACCGATAGGGTGTAGAACGCCAGCCTGACACGCCGCCGCGGAGCCGTCTAGCGGACGAATTCGAAGACGCCGACCACCAATTCGTCGACGAGGACGCGCCCGCGAAGCCGGTCTCCGACAGTCTCGCCGACAAACCGCGCGCCGCTGGTTTCGAACGATGCGGCGGGGTCGTCGACGTGCCACGAGTCGGCGACTTCGGCGGTCCATGGCGAGTCCGTCGGCAAGTCGAGGCAGTCGAACGCTACGATCTCGCTGGTCTCGAGCGAGGTGCTGAGTTCGCAGTCGCGATCGAGGACGGGGGCATCGGGGATCGCGGCGGATGCGGCCACGATCACACCCGTCCAGAGCTCGATGCCCGGTGCGGGGCTGAACTCGGGCTTGAAGCCGTCGTGCGGGACCATGATCAGGCCGTCAAAGCCCGGGCTGACGGTGCTCGCCGCTACGCTGAACACGAGCTGCTGGTCTTGAGCGACGACGTGCAGCGCCCAGCTCGAGTCGGTGCAGCCGGGACAGCCGCCCGCCAGTGGCACCAGCATCAGGACATCATCGACGCGGGTGAACCGGAATGCCTTCGACTCGCCCAGCGCTAGCGTCCCGTGCGGCGAGTCATCGTCGATCCAGACGGCGAGGGACGCCGAGTCGTCCGAACCCGTAGCGCTGCCCTCGTACAGTCCCGCTTCGATCGGTGTGGCGAGGCCTGTCGCGTGCACGTCGTCGGGCGGAGCGTCGGCGCTCGAACACGCCGCGCTCAGGAGCACCAGGGCGGTCAGGATTTGGGTTCGTCGGGTCACGTTTGGAGCATGACGGGCTTTGGCCGCTGGTTCAACATCGCCACATCCGGCGGTCGTTGCGGCGTAAGGCGGGGTTTTTGCGCGTTATTTTCGCGCGATCGGCGACCGGATGACCGAAACTCTAGGAAACTCTAGGATGCTCTATGTGGTAGCGCTGCCACCGGGTCGTCACCATCAAACTCGTAACGGATGGTAGTGACCCATGGAGATGACAATGAACGCTCGACGACTGATTTTGCTCGCCCTCTTCGCCACCGCCTGCGGAACGGCGACGGGCACCTCCGACAAACTCTCGAAGGCCGACGCGCAGGCCCTCATCGGCAGCGGCGATGCGGATGACGCGGTGTGCAGCGAAAACGGCTTCAACGACGACGACGAGTGCGACGACTGGTGCCCCGACGGCGATCAGGCCGACTGTGCGGTCTCCAACGCCTGTGCCGATGGCGACGCCAAAGACGCGGATGACGGCTGCAACACCTGCTCCTGTATCGACGGCGGATGGGCTTGCACCGAGATCGCTTGCAACGTGGAGCCGAACAACGCGAACAACGCGCCACAGCTCCTCCCGCTGGAGATGGGCGACTGCCCGACCGGCGGAGATGCGCTCGCGATCAACAGCGTGTGGGTCAAGGGGGACACGCTGAGCGTGGACGCCAGCTTCTCCGGTGGATGCGCCGAGCACACCGTGACGGCGTGCTGGGATGGGTCGTTCCTGGAGAGCAACCCCGTGCAGGCCCACATCTCGCTGTACCACGACGCCCACGGCGACAGCTGCGAGGCGTATCTGACGCAGACCTTCACGTTCGACCTCACGTCGATGAAGGACGTCTACAATGCGGGCTACCCGGGCACGCCGGGCACGGTCCTGCTGGCGGTCGACGGCGAAGGCACCCGATACGACTTCTAG
>JBFIHF010000421.1:0-5364 GCA_041601915.1 Bradymonadaceae bacterium | reverse complement strand
TCGCACAGCTGCGCCCATCGATACATCTCCAGCTGTTCGTTCGGCGGGGTGACGACGTCCCGACAGCCGCGGAAACCCGTGCATTGGAACGGTTCGCCGATCTGGAAGCGCAGGTCACTGCCTTCCACGGCGGCGAGTTCACGGTCGACGTCGTGCAACGTGACCGTGCGCTCCGGAGGCGGGGTAGCGCAGCCGGGGAGAGCGAGGAGAAGGACGAATAGGATGGTCGTGGTCGCTTTCATGAGCAGACCATACGCACCCACAAAGCCGGGCAAGACTCACACGTCAGCGGAGTCGGCGCAGGCTCGGAGCAAATTGGGGCCGGCTGCTAGCCGTCGGCGCTTCCGGCTACTTGGATCTGCCGAATCGAGCGCACCGCGCTCACATCGCCGGAGATATCGCGCGCGCTCTCGACGAGCCGTTGCAGCTGCTCGTCGGTCAGCGGGCGGTCGATCGCGGTGATGTCGTACGCGATTCCGTACTTGGGGAAGTCACGGTGGGCGGACTCGATGCTGTTGATCCCCGCGTCGTAGATCGCATCGGCGACGGCCTTCTTGGTGCCGCGTTGGTCGGAGTGCACGACACCCAAAATGTACTTGGGCTCCGCTCCCTGGACGCCGATCGTCTGGCCGGGACTGAACACGCAGTTTCGCAGCGTGCCGAACCGGGACATCAGCCGCGTCGTCATCGCCACATGCTGCGCGATGCGCGGTTGCGCCTCCTGCGTCGCGGCCCCGATGTGTGGGGTGGAGACGATCGTGGGCGACTCGGCGTAGGGGTTTTGCCACGCGTCGGACTTCGAGCCGGGTTCTTCCGGAAACACATCGATCGCGGCGGCCTTGACGAACCCCTCGCGCGCCGCGCGATTGAGGTCTTCGGGCTCGTAGAGGAAGCCTCGTGCGGCGTTGAGGAAGATCCGCGGACTGTTCGGACCGCGCTCCTCGCCGAGCTGCTTGAAGTGCTCGTAGGTGATCATCCCGCGATTCGAGTTCCCGGCGGGGTCTTCGGCGGAGACGTGAACCGTGACGAAGTCGCCTTTCTGGAACGCGGCGTCCAGCGTATCGCACTTCTCCCAGCCCAGCGTCGTTCCGACTTCCTGGGCCACGGGACGCTTGTCGTAGAAACACACGTGCATGTCGAAGTCTTCGGCCATCTGCGCGACGGCCTTGCCGATGTTGCCGAGGCCGATGATCGAGAGCGTCTTGCCCTTGAGCTCGTAGCGGGCCCGCGAGTCCTTCGTCCACTCGCTGGCTCGGGTCGCCTCCACGGCGTGAAAGATTCGGCGCGCCATGCAGATCATCTCGCCGAACACGAGTTCGACGACCGATCGGGCGTTGGAGACCGGATCGTTGGTGACCATCACGCCGTGCCGGGCGCAGGCCTCTTTGTCGACGGAGTCGTCGCCGATACAGCACAGCATGATCGCGGCGAGGTTCGCCGACGCCGACAGCACCTCGTCGTCGATCTCGAATCGGCTGCGTTTGAAGATCAGGTCGTGCTGTCGCTCGCGAAGTCGTGCGATGACGGCGGCACGATCGAGCGTCGCCTCCTCAGGCAGCCGGTCCGGTTCGATGCCTTGCTCCAAGAGCAGGGTGTCGAGCAGCGTCGACGGGTTTTCGAGGATGAGAGCTCGGCGAAACGGGGTTCGGAAGATGCGGACGGCGTCCATGGGCGCACCATGCGGGGGGCGGGGCCTTGTCGCAACTGCGGGCTGAATTGTCAACGGAGACGCGGCCCGCGTCACATGAACTTGAAGATCCCGATCACGCTCGTGAACGCGACGATGAGTACCGTCACGATCACGGTGAAGATGATGATGTTCGTGAAGTAAATCAGCGTTCGCTCCGAGGTCTCGTTGGCGAGCTCGTCGTAGCGTTCGGTCAGGAATCGCAGCTGCTCGTCGAGCCGACCGGTCTCTTCGCCGATGCCGATGTAGTCGAGCACTTCCTGGGGCATGCCCTTGAGCTCCCGGAACGCCGTGTCGAGGGGGTAGCCCTCCTCCAGAAGCGCCATCACCCGCGGCGCGCTCGCCATGAAGCTCGGGTGCCCGGACGCGTCCGCGGCGAGGTCGATACTGCGGTAGACGTCCATGCCGGCATTGACAGACTGCTGCAGGTATCGACAGAAGTTGGCCACCGCCTGTTGGCGAGTCGCCCCGGAGAAGAACGGGACGCTGAACCAGACGCGCCCAGCGATCGAACGCAGGGTCGAGTCGACCGGCATGTTCAAGAACAGATACCCGCTGAATCCGGCGGCCATCGCGAAGATCACAGACTTGATCGCGGCCCGAATGCCGAGCTTGATGAGCTGGTCCCACCCATCGGAGGCGAACGTCACGTCGAACACGACGTGGATGTTTTGCGCGAAGAAGAACACGCCCAGGCAGATGATGATGATCGGGTAGATCATCGCGTAGACGCCCTTCTTGCGGCGCTTGTACCGACGGCCGTAGAAGTTCGATTGCTCTTTGAACGTCTGCGGCAGTGTGCCTTGCTCCTCGGCGACGAGGATCAGCTTGCGCGACGGTCCGTCGAGCACGCCGAATCGCGCAAAGGCTTCACCGAGTTGGTCACCGTGCTCCAACACGGAAAGGCGAAGTCGGTCGATCAACTTCGCGTCCAGACGTTGGCGCTCCATGAAGTCGAGGATCCGGGAGTAGCCGATGCCGGCGGAAAGCCCGTCCGCGAACAGGGTGCACATCTTCTCGGCGTCACGGTCCGTCATCCACGTCGACGATTCCCGGCGCACCGCGCGCGGAGGCTCCTGGCCTACTTGCGAAGCCTGGGAAACCGATGCACTGTAATCGTAGTAGTCGTGACTCATGGGCCTGCACCAAGCGTGCGATTTTGGACGGTTGAGGGAGTGTACCCCAATCATCACGGCACGTCAGCTTACGCACGACGAGCACGTGGAATCGAGGCGCCATCCCGGTGGTTCTTTCACCTGACAAGTCGGAACACGTCTGACCACGACTGAACGAGGAAAGATGCGCGAAAAACAAGAGAAAATGGTCGCCCTGATGCGAGAGATCCTTCAGGACGACTACACGGAGCTCGCCGTGTTGCTGTACACGCTCACCGAGAGTTTTGACGAAGATGAGCCCAAGTGTCGGCTCACCTGCCACCTCAAGAACGCCGACGGCTCCGATATGACCGTCGAATCGGAGGGGGTCGGCGTCATTGATGCGTTGTTCAACGGGCTGCGCGATCGACTCGCCAACGAGTACCCCTCGCTCAAGTCGATCCGGTTCTCGCAGTTCAACATCCGGGGCCTGATCTCGGTGGCCGAGGGTGCCTCGACGTCCGCGGCGGCCGCCGAAGCGACGGTGGGCATCCTGAACAGCGAGGGCGTGGAGTTCATCTTCCAGAGCACCGCGCCTTCCGTGAGCCGCGCCGGCATGCAGGCGACGGTCAAGGGGGCCGAGTATTTCGTGAACAGCGAGCGGACCTTCGTGCGCCTGAATGAGATTCTCGAGCACTACCGCGCCGAGGGACGAACCGACTTGGTCGAAAAATACACCGATCTAATGTCTCGGGTGGTAGGGAACACGTCGTACAGCGATGTCGTCGAGAGGATCAAGAAGTCGATGTGAGCAATCTGTCATCCAGCCTGGAGCTCTCGACGCAGTGCGGCGCGGTGCTCGCACTCCTCCTTTGCACCAGCGGATGCGTGCTCGCCGAGTCGGCGTCCGACTTTCCGTTCCGCCCCGTTCTGACGTTCGATGACCGCGATACCGGGCCCCTCGATGACATGCCGCTCGCGGATGTCCCGATTCCGGATCCGCCGCTGCTGATCTTCACCGAAGTCCTGATCGATTCACCGGGGAGTGACCCCGGGTTGACCGAGCGCGGTGAGTACGTCGAGATCAAGAACATCGGCAAAGGACCTGCCGATCCACGCGCCATCACGATGTTTCTGCGCGATCTCGACAACCCCCTCGGCGGGGCGCGCATCCGCGTCCAAGACGGATTCGGTGACGAAGAAAAGGCGATCGTGAACGGCCTGCAGGCGATCCAGCCCGGCGAGTACTTCGTGTTCGTGCGCTACGAAGACCCGAGTGTGGCCGCGATCACCGCGGGGTTGGCCCCCGGCTACAGCTACGACTTCGGCCGCTACGCGAGCGGTCCGACGTTGCCTCACCAGCAAGGCGTTCGTCGACAGTTGGACCTCGGCTACAGCTTCGCCGATGGGGAGACGGCGATCTTTGACGGGATCCGCTGGGAGGGCCATGAGCTGCTCGACCCGGTCGGTGACGGGGCGGCGAGGTCGTTCTTCGAAGGCGAGGCCATTGCCGTGGATCAGGCCTTCGAAGGCCCCGACGCCAACAACGACCCGCAGCGCTGGTGTATCCCGGACGAGGAAGTCGGCGCGGTCAACGGAACTCCCGGCGGTGCCACGTCGTGCGGTTGACAGCGTCGCCGCGGCCCACGTAGGCTCGACGCATGTCCGACGACGAACTCAATGAGCCGCTCCACCCGCCCATCGGCTCTCGCGATCGCCCGCTCATCCTGATCGCCGATGATGATCCGGAGATTCGACGCCTCCTTACGGTGTTCTTCGAAGATCAAGACTGTGATTTGATCGAGGCGTCGAATGGCTCCGACGCGCTGGAGGCGATCATCCTCAACCAGCCCAATCTCGTGGTGCTGGACGTGATGATGCCCGAGCTCAACGGCTGGCAGATCTGTAAGTACGTGAAAGCCAAGGAAGAGTACGCGGGGGTCGGCATCATCATGCTGACCGCGATCGGGCCCGTGAACAACGAGCTGACCTCACCGTTGTTCGGCGCCGACGATTACGTCGACAAGCCGTTCGAGTTCGACGAACTCGAGTTCAAGGTCCGAAAAGTTCTCGCCGAGAAAAAGCAAACCACCTGAGCCACAGCGCTCAGGCGGTCTCTTCTTCGTCCTCAAATTCGTCGTCGTCGAAGTCTTCGTCGTCATCGACGTCTTCTTCGTCGTCGTCGTCGTCATCGTCTTCTTCGACGTCGTCATCGTCGTCGTCGTCGTCTTCGTCTTCAACGTCGTCGTCGTCCTGGGCTTCGGACCAGCCCGCCTCCATCCCAGGGTGCTCTTCCCGGAACTCATCGAACAGATTCTTCGCCAGTTCGCGCTTGTCGATCCCGTCGGGCGCGACCTTGACGTCAAGGCGCGCGAGCACGACGTCGTAGCCGGCGGCTTTGACGGTGCGGTCATCGAGACCACACGACTCGAGGGCGTTGGCGATTTCATCCGGTGATTTGCCAAACAGTCGCGCGACCTGCTTCAGCGACGGGTCGCGGTAGCTGTTGTTCTCGAAAATTCCGAGGTGGTACGCGCAGAAGAGTTCGAACGCGTTGAGTTCGTCAGGCCCGTTCCATGAGGA
>JBFIHF010000420.1:0-5370 GCA_041601915.1 Bradymonadaceae bacterium | reverse complement strand
GATTGAAACGATCGGCACGAAGATCACCGAGATCACACCGAGTCGCGGTTTCGCGGCCGAATTCGGCGCCGCGTCGACGATTCTGGTCGGCAGCAAGCTCGGCCTGCCGCTGTCGACGACCCACACGATTGTGGGCGCCGTGATCGGTGTCGGGTTCGCGCGCGGTATGAACGCACTCAACCTCAAGATCGTGTTCAACATCGTCAAGTCGTGGATCTACACGATCCCCTTCACTGCGATCCTGACGATCCTGCTGTACTACCTCTTAAGCTCGCTGTTCGTCTGACGACCCTACTGGTCGGCGATCCAGCGCCGGATCAACGCGGGGTCCAGCGGGCGAATCCCGCGCGCCGCCAGATGGCGCTTCAGGGCCGCTTCGAAGACCGTAAACTGCTTCGACCGGAGGGCGGCACCGGACTCCCGGTGGTACACGTCGGCGTTCATGTACGCGACGAGGTCGTCTGAAATCGGCGCGAGCATGACGTCGTGGAACCACTTGAACGGCTCCTGCGAGTCTTCGTCGAGGACCATCGATTCCAGGATCGCCCAGCTCGCGGCACCGGCCGAGCCGAACGTGCGGGGCAAGACGTCGCGGCAGAGGGCGAGGAACAGGCCTTGCTCGTGGGGGTCGACGTACTGGAATTCGCTGCTGTAGAAAAACGCGTTGTGAAAGTACGACGGGACGGTGACCAAGGCGTCCAACTCCAGCCGTTTCGCGGCCTGGCGCGTCATTTCGAGCACCTCGCGGCCCAGGCCAAGGCCGGGGTAATGCTGGCCGGGCAACGGTGGACGTTCGTCGCTGAACTCGCTATCCGGCCGCTGCAACTGCAACCAGTCGATGTTCAGCACCGCCACGTAGGATCGGCCGATCCGTGCTTCGACTTCATCGGCGGGTCGAAGGACATCGCGGCGCGCGACCAACTCCAGCAGTGGCGCCGTCTCGATCCGGGGGCTCTCGCTCCACACCCGCATCAGATGCTCCTCGGGGTCGTCGCAGCGGATCTCGATGCGCACCTCCCCGTATCCTTGATCGGCCAAGTTGCGAAGGAAGCCGTACCGTTCGAACACGAGGCGCATCGCCTCTTCGGTATAGAACCCGAGCATCCCAGCCCCGCGCGCTGATCCGAAGAGATCGGGCAGGTCGAGGTCTCCGGCGCCCTTCTGTAGTTCGACGCGGCTGAGTGACCGATACACGCGGTCATAGTCGGAACGAAGACTCACTGCGGCTCCGGGGTCGACGCGTACACTTCCTCGGACGGCGCGCCGTACTGCACGAGGCCCGAGTCATCGCGGCGCGCAAACGCGATGCGATACGACCACACGCCCGCCGCGGAGACGTCGCGGTCGACCCAGGCCCGAGAGCCCGGGCGCAGCGTCGTCACGCGAGCGAACCGCCCGTCCTGGATCACATCGCGTCGAAACACCACCACACCCAGTCCCGGCTGCGGGCGCCACGACAGCTCGACGGCGTCGGTGAACGGAGCCACCGCCACGACCTCCGTGGCGCGAGGCGGCGGCGTTCTCCAGTCGATATCGACGACGTTGGAGCGTTCGAGGACCGCCCCATTCGAGCCGATCGTGAACATCTGGTACGTGAAACGCCGGTCGGCGACGACAGTGCTGTCCACGAGTTCGAGCCCCTCGCGCAGTGCGGGCCCCAGCCGATCGTCGACCGCGAGATTCTGGAGCAGCTCCGGGTCCTCCTCGTCGACGACGCGATAGAGCTCGACGCTCGCCGCGCCGGGGTTCTCGCACTGCAGCCGAAGTACGATCCCGGCGGGACGACCCTCGACCGCAGCCAGCGAGGACGCCCCGGGCGAGGACTCGACGGCGAGCACGCGCGCCCCCGAAGGGGCGACCAAAGCCGCACACGACGGCGTGAAACCAGCGAGAACGAGAATTGCGATGGAGGAGGAAGCGTTCACACGCACACGTTAACGAACGTTGCGAAGGTTGTCCCGACTCAGAAGTTCCAGAACAACTTCGCCTGCAGCGTCCACGCGATCCGCGCGCGCACTTCGGCGTTGAACTGCGAGGTGTCGACGCCGAACGGGCGATACTTTTCTCGCCCGGGAACCGCGTGCAGTCCCTCGAACGGGAAGAGGATGCCCGCTTCAATCGCGGCCGTGAACAGGTCGAGGTTCACATAGCGCACGGCGCCGTCGAATTCGGTTCCCAGCCAGGGGCTGGTGCCCGATGGCGTGCCCGCGACGTTGACCGCGCGCGAGCCGATCGCGTCGATCTGGACCTCGACATGACGGCTGCTCGAGGCGAGGAACTTCATCTTCGCCCACGGGTTGAGATAGTAGGCGTTCGTCACGGTGCCGATGACGTTGCGGAACAGGATCAAGTCGACGTGATAGTCGGGATTGAACCGGTAGTACGACAAATCCTGCGCGCCGGCGCCCCAATTCGGCGTGTCGCCGCCCGATGCCACACCACCGTCGACACCGAACGAGACGGGTCCGCCGAAGTGAAACTCGCTCTCCAGCGCGATCCCGAGCTGGCGAACGCTCTGGCGCGTCGTGTTGCCGTCGACGTCGGTCGTACAATTGGTTTCGTTGGCCGAGAACGCGTCCTTGTCGAAGCAGTTGATCGGCTCGTCGCCGGTCTGCTCCGGGAGGCCGACGCGCGAGTTGGTGACGTTGTCGACGCGGCCCAGCCACGTGAGCGCTTCAATCCCGAAGCGCACCCGCGTGTCAAAATCGGGCTCGTACAGAAACTCCGCCCACAGGTCGAGCAGATGCAGGCGCTCGCCGCGGTAGATCAGGTCGCGCGGCGAGACTGGGTCGAATGGCTCTTCGGTGTACAGCGGCGAGAACCGGCCATCCTGACGGCGGTAGCGATACAGCAGCCCACCTTCCACCTCCGGAATCTGGTCCTCGAGCAGTCGCTTGCCGCGCAGCTCCTTCTCCTCGCGGGTCAGGGCCTTGCGGAAGATCGCAACGCTGTACTGGTCGACGTCGTCGATCTGGGCGATGTCGTAGGGCTGACCGCCCTCGCGCTCCACAACCCTCGAGAAGAGGCCTTCATCGGGGAAGTCGATCGCGGCGTTGCCGTAGAGCTCCCAGAACTTGGTCTGAAACTTGATGCGCTCGAAATTGGAGCCGTAGTCGCAGTCGAGGCAGTCGCCGTTGTTAGCCCGGATACCGAGCCCCCAATGAGCATCCATGCGTCCGACGCTCAGCTTGCCGAGCAGCGTGTCGACTTCTCCGTACAGCTCGTTGATGAGCAGAGCGTCGCGGAAAAACTCGCGCTCGCGCGGCGACAACTGGTCGCTGCCACCCACACCACCGAGCGACGGCGTCAGCGGATCGGCGCCGGCCCGGCCGGCGGGCAACGACCCGAAGTTGAGGTTGTCGAGCAGGTGAAACTCCATCACGACGCGCAGGTGTTCGGTGATGTTGAGCGTCGGCTCGATGCGCAGGCGCAGGTTCGCGTCCCAGTGCGTATCCTTGTCCGGGTTGACCGGGTTACCCAGCGGCGTGAACGACTCCGCGGGCGGCAGGATCGCCGAAGTCCCCTCGGTATCGAGGTCCCAATTCATCATCGCGCGGGTGCGCGTGCGGAACGAGCCCGTCAGATCGAAGTTCGGATACGTCTTGGCCGGGATAATCTGCTGAAGCGCGCCCTCTTCAATGTCTTCGAGCGGCACGAAGTCCTTGTCGGCGAGGTCCGCGATCGGACTGTCGCCAAACGGATTGCTCGCGTCGACGTCCGGGACGGCCGGTTCTTCCACCGGCGGTTCGGGCGGCTTCTCGGGCGGCTTCGCCTCGGTCTGGGCGGACTGCTCGGCGGCATCCACCTGCCCCTTCGCGGCTTCGACCGGGGTGACCGGCTCCTCGGCGAGCTTGGGCTCGACACCAGGGTCAGCGGCCGGGGCCGCGGGTTTGGCGGCGTCGTCCTTCTTCTTTTTGTCGGACTTCTTCTCCGGGGTGCCCGTGGTTTCAGGGGTCACCTTCGCGTCATCGACGGTTTCGGAGGGAGCCGGTTCGACGGGTTCCGTCTGTCCAGATGCGCTGAACGGAACCACCGAAAGCGCGAAAACACTCAACAATCCAGCAACGTACTTCTTCATCAACGCACACACATTTTGGGGCGCAAAGCGGGCGGACGCTACCACGCGATTTTTCGTGATGTCAACGTGGCCTCAGCCGCGCATCGTAACAGCCGGTGAGGCGATCCGGGCACCGCGACGGGGCCCGAACTCAGGACTCGGCATACCGGTGGATCGACGAGACGACACGCTCGAACTCCAGCCCCAGCGGGCCAAGCTTCTTGTCTTTGAACGCATCGGCCAGCTCACGGTAGTACCAGAGCGTACCGTCGCGGCCGCCGCGGAACCGCGGCCACAGCGCGTCGCCGATTCTTCGGTAATCGCGCAAGATGGATTGCGAGTTATGGACCTTGTCCGCGAGCGCGACGAGCAGCGCCGGATTGCTGGGTTCTTTCAACCGCAGACGCGCGATGTAGGCTTCTTTGCGCTCCCGCCAGGGCGGCTTGGGGTCGGTGTCGGCGTCGGTGCACGCTTCGACGATCTGCAGCACGAGGTCCCCAAACCGCGCGCCGATCTGCTCGCGCACATCGGGGACCTCGGTGATGCAATCCTCGATCGCGTCATGCAACAGCGCGGCAACCACTTGATCCTCGTCGCCGCCATGCTCACCGACCAGAGCCGTCACGGCGAGGAGATGGTGAATGTAGGGCACGTCGGAGCCCTTGCGAAGCTGCGCACGGTGGAGCTCATGGGCGAACACCAGCGCTTCATCAAATCTCTCAGAGAGCATCAATCCTCAGTGCGACGTTGGGTGAACTCGATCAGGACGCCGCCCGCATCGCGCGGGTGAACGAAACTGATGAGCTTGTTGTGTGCTCCGTCCAGTGGCTCGTCGCTCAGCAAGCGGAGCCCACCGTCAGCGGCGGCCTTGCGGGCGGCGTGAATGTCCGAACAGCCCGCCGCGAGGTGATGAATCCCCTCGCCGTGGCGCTGCAGAAATTTCGCGATGGGTCCGTCGGGGGTCATCGGTTCGAGGAGCTCGATCATCGATTCGCCAAGCCGAAAGAACGCGACCCGCACGCCCTGCGATTCGACCTCCTCTTGCCCGAGATATTCGAGACCCAAAACATCGCGGTACAAGGGGATGCGCTCGGCCAGTGAGTGCACCGCGATTCCGATATGGTCGATCCGATCCAACATGACAGCACACCTCGCGCGCGGATGGTAACATGGCCCGCGATGCGCTCCGATACCGAAATCCTGGCTGGCGTGGCACGCGCTCTAAACGGCTCCGTCGACGTCGACGAGGCGCTCGTGGCGGTCCTGAACAGCGTCGCCGAACACCTCGGACTGTCGACCGGCTGGGTGTGGGT
>JBFIHF010000419.1:0-5380 GCA_041601915.1 Bradymonadaceae bacterium | reverse complement strand
GGTGGCTCGAGTGTGACGAGGTCATAGGTTCCCTCGTCGCGTGTGCGCAGGTGACTTCGTCCATCCTGAATGAACACGTGCGTGCGCGAGTCGTTGAGCACGTTCTGGTTCCACTTCGAAAAGTACGACGCGTGGCGCAGAACGTTCGAGGACAGATCGGCGATCTCGATCGACTTCACCGGGTGCAGCGAGGCGGCGTGCACGGTGTTTCCGACGCCGAAGCAGATCACCAACACAGACTCCGGCGCGTCGAGATGCAGCAACGGAAAGTGCGAGAACAGACGCATGTACCGGAGCGCATCGGTCGTCGTTGCGGACATGCTGTGGCCATTGGTGTTCAACCGCCGCGCCCCCTGCGCCCCCTCCTCGCTAACCACGACCACTTCGTTGGGCCCTTCGCTGATCGCGAGAACCTGGGACTCCTCGCCCAAGTGCGCCGTGGTGTGGCGGATCAGTCGGTCCGCGGGCAACGCCAACCATCCGCCAACGGCGACGATCGCGATGGCCAGCGCCGGAACCGCGCCTCGGCGGCCTTCGCGTCGTGACGCGCCCGCGATCAACAGGATCGATAATGTCGCCACGACGGCGAGCACGAGGATCGAAGACTGCGTGCCGATTGTTGGGATGAGAACGAACCCGGTCACGACAGAGCCCGCCACCGCGCCGACGGTGTTGGCGAGGTAGAGGCCGCCCGCCGTGCGACCAATCGACTCGACATCCTCTTGAACCATCGCGTTGGACAGCGGGTACGCGAACCCCATCAGAAACGCGGGGACCGCAACGACCGCGCCGATTTGCCGCAGCTCCGCGACGGCAACCAGAGCCGCGCGCGTCATCTCCCCGGCGTTCAAGTAATAATCGGCGAACATTCCAGGGTAGTTCGCGAGGCTGCCGGGTTCGGGCAGCGCGAGGAGAGCGAGGGTGAACAGGACGACGGCCCCCTGTGACGCCATGAACAACGTACCCGGTCGCCCGTAGCGCCGATGCAATGCACCGCCTACCACCGCGCCGAGCCACATCGCCGCGAGTACCGTGGCGAGCAGCAACGAGAAGATCGCGCGGTAGCCGCCCAGCGTGATGTTGAAGAACCGAAACCACGCCATCTCGAAGCCCATCGCGGCAAAGCCCGAAGCCGCGACGGCCCCCGCCACGAGCAGCGTGCGCCGATTGGGACGGCCCCACGGTTGCGGAGCCGCGACGGGGATGTCGGCGCCCACCACCTGCTTGGTCAGCCGCATCGCAATCAGCGCAGCGCCCAAGTTTGCCAACGCCGCGCAACCCGCCGTTGCAAACAGCCCGAGAACGGGCACCAGCGCAAAGTCCGTGGCGAATGCGCCGAGGGCGGCGCCCCCCGTATTGACGCCGTACAGAAGGCCGACGCGCCAGCCGGAGTTGGAGAGGTCGGACTGCAAGACGTGGCGAATCAGCAGCGTGAGGGTCCCGCCCATCACCGTCGTCACCGGCAGCAGCAACACCACCGCGAGCAGCGCGATACTCACGTACGAGCCCGCCGATACGTGGTGCCAGCCGTCGGCGCCCACCGAGTAGCTCGCCGTCATCGCGGCCAGATCGCCCAGCCGTGGCAACAGCGCCGCCAGCGCGAGGCCCCAGCCTGCGATCAACGCCTCGGCGATCGCGTACGCGACCAGCGGTGTCTTCGCCGACTGGCGACGGTCGATCCACGCGCCCGCCGCGAGGCTCCCGATCCCGAGACCCAGCATGAACACCGACGTCACCAGCGCCGCGGACTGCACGGTGTTGCCGAACGCATTCCCGAAGAACCGGACCCACACGACCTGGTAGATGAGCCCGGACAAGCCAGACAGGAAGAACGCAATGTAGAGGGCCCAACGACTCATGCACTATCTCCGCGATTCGCGCGGTCAGAATAGCGCAGCGCGTGCGCGCACGCTCGACCCAAACAGTCTGGCCGAGGTCAAAAAGCTCATTTGCAGACCTGCCCGTTGCCCGGACGACAACACGAACCGTCTGTTCTCGATATGGCGCCGCGGACCGTGCTAGAACGCCAACTGCAACAATCTCTGAAGGAGTGCACGACAGATGGCTGGAGATGACTTGGGTGGATCCGTTCGTGATTCGCCGATCGACCGACTGGTTCGACCATTTGAGATTTTCGCACACAACAAGGTCGCCGGAGCGTTCGTGCTCATGGCCGCCACCGCGGTGGCGCTGCTGTGGGCGAACTCGCCGTGGGCTGAGGCCTACCACCAAATCCTGACCACCCACGCGCGCGTTGGGATCGGCGAGTTCAGCATCGACAAGCCGCTGCTCCTTTGGATCAACGACGGCCTGATGGCGATCTTCTTTTTCGTCGTCGGGCTCGAGATCAAACGCGAGTTCCTCGCCGGAGAACTCTCGACGGCTCGACAGGCCGCACTGCCCATCGCCGCCGCGCTCGGTGGCATGCTCGCCCCGGCCCTCATCTACATCGCGATGAACGCCGGCGGCCCGGGGGCCAATGGTTGGGGCGTCCCGATGGCGACCGACATCGCGTTCGCGCTCGGCGTACTCCTCATGCTGGGATCGAGAGTCCCGCTGGCGCTCAAAGTCTTCCTGACCGCCCTCGCGATCATCGACGACATCGGCGCCATCATCGTCATCGCGGTCTTCTATACGGATTCGATCTCACTCACGATGCTCGGCGCAGCAGGACTGCTCATCGGTTTGTCGGTACTCGCAAACCTCGGCGGTGTCCGTAACGCAGTCGTGTACTTCTGCATCGGCCTTCTCGTCTGGATCGCGGTGCTGAAGTCCGGTGTGCACGCCACGGTTGCCGCCGTCCTGATGGCGATGACGATCCCCGCGACGACCCGCGTCGATGGTGCGTCGTTCGTGGCCCGCGTCGAAGAATTGCTCGCGATGCTCAAGTCCACAGGCGTTCCTGAGGGAGGGATGTTGACGACCGAACAGCAGCACCTGCTTCACGGGATGGACCGTATCGTCGACGACGCCACGGCCCCGGTGCAGGAGCTCGAACACTCGCTTGTTCCACTGGTGACGTTCGTCGTCATGCCCATTTTTGCGCTGGCCAACGCGGGACTCGATCTCAGCGGCGATGTCATCGGCGCCTTCAGCGACCCGATCTGCCTCGGCATCATCGCCGGTCTCTTCATCGGCAAGCAGGTCGGCGTGCTCGGCTTCGCCGTCCTCGCCGTGAAGCTCCGGCTCGCCGACCTTCCGTCGGGGGTCACGTGGCGACAAGTTCACGCCGTCGCGGTGCTCAGCGGCATCGGATTTACGATGTCGATCTTCGTCAGTGGGCTCGCGTTTGACGACGCCGCGCACGCCATCGCCAAGACCGGCATCCTCACCGCGTCAGTCCTCGCCGCAATCGTCGGTGGCGCCCTGCTCCACGCGGCGGCGCCCCGCGACACCTCCGCGGATGTGGGGTAGGCGCCCCCGGCGGAGCAACAGCAGCGCAAACAAGCTTGCCTTGCCCGCCACCCGGCCGTGAAGTAGTTGTTCCCGATGCGTCTAGTACATCTCATCGCCATCTGCGCCGCCCTTCTCGGGGCGTGTTCCGTGGTGACCGATTTTTCCGCCGACTGTGACAGGGACGCCGACTGCCCCGGCGGCCGGTGCGAGGTCGGGTTCTGCGTGTTCACCGAGCACGACCTCGGAGTGGCGGAGGCCGGTTCGGCGAGCGACGCAAACAGTTCGGATACGGACCAGCCGTCCGACGAGTGCGAGCTCTATTGTGATCGTATCGAGGACGCCTGCTCGATGGTGTTCGATTCTCGACCGGCTTGTCTGAGCGCCTGTGTGGAGTATCCGTCCGAACCTGGCGACATCATCGCGGATGGGCCCCGCGCCTTCGACGACAACACTGTGCAGTGCCGCAGTTACCACGCGATGAACGCGCTCGCGGACCCAATAACGCACTGCCCACATGCGAGCCCCGATGGGGGTGGCATCTGCGAGGACTTCAAAGGTGCCTGCGGCGAGTACTGCGGGACGGTCGTCGAGGCGTGCGCGGACAATGAGGGGGCATTCGCTGATGTGAACGCGTGCGAGAACGAATGCAACCTGTGGCCGGAGGGCTTTGCCGGCGATGAAACCAACGACACACGACAATGCCGCCTCACGTACGCGAGACGCGCATCAGATGACCCGACCCAATGCGACCTCGCCCTGGCCGACTCGGCGGCCTGCCGCTGAGGTCGGCGTCGCGGAATGTCAGCTGGGATTGTTCAGTGACCCCGGCGCGATTCGAACGCGCGACCCTCAGATTAGGAATCTGATGCTCTATCCAGCTGAGCTACGGGACCAGTCGGGCGAAACCTAGCACGGCGCCCGTTTGTTTCAAGCGTCGCTCCGCTCAGAAATGAACCAGCGAGTGCACGTTGTCGCCAAGCCGCGATCGACCGTGCAGGAAGTCGAGTTCGATCAGGAACAACGCCTCGGAGACGGTGCCACCACCGAGCTCGATGAGTTTGATCGCCGCCGCGGCCGTGCCGCCGGTGGCCAACAGGTCGTCGACGAGCACAATCTTGTCATCGGGACTCACCCCATCAACGTGCATTTCTACGCGGTCGCTCCCGTACTCGAGCTCGTAGTCCACGCCGACGCGGTCCCACGGCAGCTTGCCGGGCTTGCGGATCAGTGAGAGGCCGACCCCGAGCTCGTGGGCGAGCGGAGCGCCGAAGATGAAGCCGCGGCTCTCGATGCCGACGACTTTCGTGACCCCGAGCGCCCGGCAACGCGCCGCGAAGTAGCTCGTGACCTCGCCGAACAGCGCGCCGTTCGCCAGCACCGGGGTGATGTCTTTGAAGAGAATGCCGGGTTTCGGGAAGTCCGGGACATCCCGGATCGTACCCGACACGCGCGCGGAGAGGTCACTCATGGCTCAGCCTTCCGAGGTGAGCTCGTCCCAGTGACGCAGCTCGTCGAGAAACGTGTATTGCGTGAGGTCCAGCCGCACCGGGCTGATGCTCACCTGATCAGCGGCGATCGCGTTGCAGTCCGTACCCGGGATGTCGTCGAAGCCCAGTTCCGAGCCGCCGATCCAAAAGTAGTCCTTGTTGCGCGGGTCCTTCTTCGCCGTGACCTTCGCCCCATAGGTGCGCCGGCCGAGCTTCGTGACGACGAGATCCGCGCCGGCCGTGGCCGCCTTGGGCACGTTGACGTTCAGCAGCACGCCGCGCGGCAAGCCGCGACGCAAGACGCCCTCGGCGACGCGGCGCGCGATCTCGGCCGCGACCTCGAACTCCCGGTTGCGGTACGAGGCGAGGCTCACCGCGACCGATGGAATGTCGCACAGCGACGCCTCGGCCGCGCCGGCCACCGTGCCAGAGTAGATCACGTCATCGCCGAGGTTCGCCCCGTGGTTGATCCCGGACACGCACAGGTCCGGACGACG
>JBFIHF010000418.1:0-5381 GCA_041601915.1 Bradymonadaceae bacterium | reverse complement strand
GACGCCGAACTCCGACAGCTGCATCGGCATGCCGGAGCAGTTGTAGAGTTCGAAGGCCTTGTTGTTCGACCCGGAACCCTCGATGTACTCGGAGATGATCAAGCAGTTGGGGGTGCCGGCGATGACGGTCAGCGGTGCGACCTGCATCGAGGCCCCCACGGCGCCGGTGACCGTTTCACTGCCCGGCGCGGCTCCCGCGGAAACGTTGAACGTGGCTGAGAGCTGATCCTGCGGCACCGTGACGGTCGCGGGTCCTGAGACGCCGGCACTGTAGGTCAGCAGAACAACTTGCCCTGTCGCGGGCGCTGGCACGGTCAGGGTCGCGGTGAGGGAGACCATGGCGTTGATACTGACGGTTGGCGTCGCTGGCGTCAGGGTCTCGAGAGCGCGAAGTGTCGTGTTGTCGTAGACGGTGACGCTGGCCATCGACGTGTCACCGTCGAACGATGCCGTGACGGTTCCCGCGCCGGTGCCCGCTGCCGTCAGGCTCAGCGCGATGCGCGACTCGCCGTCGGGGATCGCGATGGTGGCCGGACCACTGACGTTGCCGCCGTAGGTCAGATCGACGGTGGTGACGCCGAGCGATGGGCCGGTCAAGACGACCTCGAGCGGTGGCACGGTCATCGCGGTGGCGCCGGCCCGCGCGAAGACGCTGCTGGGCAGCAGTGCGTCCAGGGACGGCGGGCCGGTGACGATGTCCTGCGGGCCACGTGGAAGCAGCTTCGAGTTGCTGAAGTTGAACGTCAGGACGCCTTGAAGGATCGCGAATTGGTCGCCCACGATCGGCTTGGGCATCACGATATGGAAGGAGTCGTCGACGCGAAGGCCGCTCGCGGCGAACTCGCCGAAGTCGTCGGGCGCGTCGGGGTTGGCGTTGGTCACCGTGACGTCTCGAACGCGGACGAGGGTGCCGCGCAACTCAGCGGCGCGAGCGCCCCCCGTCGCGACTTCCGCGGCTGTGACATCCGCGAACGGGGGCAGCGGGTTCGCGCTGGACGCGACGGTCAGGTTGGACAGACCCGTGAGCTGAAGGGAGCCGCCGAACATGTCGACGCGCCCTTGCACGCTGATGATGTCACCGATGGCCGGGATCGTGGCCATCGTGCCGGCAAAGACGAACAAGCCCGAATTCGGAACGCCGGCGTAGTCGGGCGAGGAATCCGGCACTTGCAACTGGAACGCCCGAGTACTCGCGGCCGTCACGATCACGTTCGAGAGCAGGACGGAGTCCCCGGTGGTGAACGCGCCGGATCGAATCTCATAGATCGTGGCGGGGCAGGCGAGGCTGACGGTGTTGTCGACGTCGGGGCAGGGGTCGCAGACGTCGCCGTAAGGGTCTCCGTCGCTGTTGGCCTGGTCGGCGTTGGGAATTCCGGGGCAGTTGTCCTCGAGATTCGGGATGCCGTCCGCGTCGCGATCGTTGGGGTCGAGCATTCCGCAGCTCGCCTCATCGGAGAGCGGGCAGATGTCGCAATCGTCGCCGATTTCGTCGGTGTCGAAGTCGTTCTGGGCGGAGTTGTCCATAGGGCGGATCGGGGTGAACACCGCGGGGCAGATGTCGTCGGCGTCGGCGATGCCATCGCCGTCGGCATCGTTCGCCATCACGACGCCGCTGTACTCATTCTCTCGTGCGGGCACGCATGACGGCTCGCGATCGGGCGTTCCGCAGAAGAACAGCGGGTACGCGTTTTGGTCGACCGAGGAGCGGATCGCGGCCATCGTCAGGCCGGCGTCTCGCTGAGCGCAAACGCGCCGGTCGTTCCCGCAGACGTCGAACGCTTCGCACTGGTCGAGTTCGCCGGCCGGTACGAGGGCCGCGATGATATTGTCATCGCCATACAATGGGGTGCCGCCACGCAAGACGAGGTGGACATGCTCGGCGTCGGCATCGATGACGGCGCGGTAGTTCTGACCGACGCGGCCATCGAACAACGCGAGGTCGGCGACGAAGCCCTCGGCGAGTGAGCCGATCTGAGTGTCGGCCCCCATCGCCACGGCGGCGTTGTAGGTCGTCATCATCCACAGTTCGCGATCGGTGAACACGCGATTGTAGTGTTCCTTGTTGAGGTAGTCTGCGCACTTGAGCTCGCGCAGCACGTTCATGGACCCGCTGGCGGACCAGTCCGTTCCGAGCGCGATGGTCACGCCGAAGTTCTTGTAGGTGGTGACGCGTGCGGTGTTGCCGTAGAGGTCGATGTTGGAGCGCGGCGACCAGACGAGCTTCGCCCCGTCGGCCGCGACCGCGGCGATGTCGGTGACCGACAGACCGATCCCGTGGATGATGCTCGTATTCGCACGCAGGGCATCAATCCCGCCGCCATCGCTGCTGGAGAGGCAGCGAAACTCGTTGTGCGCTTCCTCGTCGATGCCTTCGGCGATGTGCGGGAGGTAGACGCCCGCGTTGGCGGCTCGCGTGGCGGAGTCGATGTTGGGGTAGTCGCAGCCCGAGGTTCGGAAAGTCGGCGACGAATCGCCGAGGGGGAACGTCCGGTAGTCCACGTCGATCCCGACGAGTCCCTCGACGTCGGAGGCCTTATCCAGATTTCGAATCAGTCCCCGGGCGTCCGTGGCAGAGCTGGAACCCGCGACGCTCGTGGCGCCACCCAACAGCATGCGCAGCTCGCCGTACAGTACGCCTTCGCGCGAGTCGTCCGAGCCGGGGCTCGTGCCGACCGAGCTGTGTCCGCGCAAGCCACGTCGCCAGTCGTGGCGGTGCTCGTAGCGCTCGGTGCCGTGCTGCTGCGGCCAGGACAGCGAGAAGGTGATGTGGTCGTGCGGATTGATCATCGACGGTGACAGTGCGCCGTCCGCGCAGGTGACGGTGGTGGCGCCCTGAGCTTGCTCGGCGCAGTCACAGCCAACGCAAGTGATCGTCGCGTTATCCCCGGTGCCGCTGACCAGCACCGTGCCGTTCTGATAGACCGCCGTGGCGGTCAGCACCGAGCCGACCTGAAACAGGACCGCGGGTCCCGTTCCGGCGGTGGTGTCGCAGAGGCCGGCGGCGGGCGGGGCCCAGGTGTTGTTGTCACAGGAGATGATGACTTCGTCGGTCGTCGGTTCGCCCATGTCGGGGTCCGTGACGTCGGTGTCGGTCCCGTTGTTCGGTCCGGTGCCGTCCGGATCGTCGCCCATGTCGGGCTGCGTCGTGCCACCGTCGCTCTGGTTGTTCTCCTTGCCGCCGCCGCATGACGAGCACGCGGGCAGGGCGATCAAGAGGACGAGAAGCAGGAACAGCGCGGCGAGCCGGGGTACGTGACGCAGCATGGCAATCCTAGGTGACTTCAAGGTCAATGGAGACGTGTTGTGCGAGGATGTTGGGGTCGGCGGTGATCGACGGATTGGACTGTCCGTTGCTGTCGACCGCTCGAATGACGAGACTGTGAGGTCCTGGGGCGAGCTCAATCGTATGCGACCACGGCGCCCAGACGTTGGCGTAGGGCCAGTCCTTGGCGCTGCGGTATTGTTCGGTTGACTGCACGAGCAGCGCGTCGTGGCCCAGAGAGTCCAGCACGGCCTCGATCGGCGCGATCGCGGCCATCTGTGGCTCGCCGGCGTCGACGATGACCTCGACGGCCACGATCTGGGCGGCACCGACGAGCGCCATCCCCTGCAGTTGCAGAGTGGGTCCCGCGACTTCCACCCGCGTTCCGGCTGGATTCTGCGACAGGGCCATGAGCGGCATCAGGCCTGGTGAGTCGATCTTCGCCTTGCCGCCGTAGTCCCCGGTTTCGAAGAAGCCAAACGAGGAGGCATCGGTCGTGGCGTCGATCGCGGTGATCCACTTCATCGACTTGAACGCCCACATCTCCGGGACGATGAGGCGGACGGGGCCGCCTCGCTCCGGGGGAATGGGGCGGCCGTTCATCTCGAAGGCGAGGATGACCGGCGAGAGCTCTTCATTGGCCACGCGGCTGTACAGGATACTCGTCGTGAATCCGTCGTACGCCTCCAGCCGGAGCTTGGCGGTCTCCCCCGAGATCGAGGTCTCCTCGAGCACCTTCGCCAGCGGAATCCCCCGAAACACCGCCGTCGCCGTCAGCGTGCCGGGGATCGTGTTCGCGTAGGACCCGCGGATGCAGCGCATCGTCTTGAGGTAGCTCACCGCGAACCCGTCGTCCTCCAGGGCCCGCAACTTGCGGTACGCGACCTGGCCGACGCTCTTTCCGCCGGAGCGAATGTCGAGTGCCCAGTCCGCGGCGGGAATCTTGGGGCTGAAGCGCGGTTCGAAGTCGCGGAACGAGTACCAGAACCAGTCATCGGGCTTCGTGATGAAGCGGTAATCGGAATCCGCGAGGGTGCCGTCGACCGTAAACGACTCGCAGCCGGGAAGGATCCCGACGAGGGTCAGCCCCGCGGCGGCTTTGCCCGTGATCTCGATGAACTGTCGACGGGTCGAGCGTATCACGTCAGATCCCGTATTCGACGGTGAGACCCAGTCCGATGAACTGCGCATTCAGGGCGTTGATGCCGGCGACCGTGGTTCGGTACTGGCCGAGCAGCCGGAGACTCTTGGAGAGGCGGTAGGTGAGTCCACCGCCGACGTGGGTGTACGATTGCGTCACCGGCGACAACTCGACGGCCGAGATGTCGGCGGCTTCGCCGAGCCCCACGACACCGTCCACGAACAGGTGTGCCGCGATGGAGCGACTGAACCAGAAACCGACCTCGAGGTCATAGGGGATCTCGTCGGTGTAGATGAGCTTCGGTCCACCACCGCGCGGCGTTCGGGAGCCCCGCAGTCGATACCCGGAGGCGACCTCGAAGTAGAACGGCGCATCGGTGAAGCGCTTGCCGAACCAGATGCGGCCGGTGTACTCGACGACGCCGTTGCCGAGGACCGGTTGGTAGGTCCCCGCGTCGGGCGTGTAGCCGGTCGGAAACTTGATATCGGGAGCGAGCGTCAAGGTCACGGCGTCGTCCACGGCCCGCCACTTTCCGCCGAGTACAAAGTCGGAGAGCCCGGTGACGCTCGCCGAGCCGCGCTCCGACTTCAGTTTGGCGCTGCGAACCGCGGTCTTCATGAAGATCGCGACGTCCTTGAAGAGGCCGAATTCGGCGTCGATCATCGTGCCGAGCTGCTGGTAACTTCCCGCGGAGTTGGCGTCGACGAGGTCGAACAAGTCACCGGTCTGTTGGTATTGTTTGCCCGCGAATCGCGTGTAGGCCGTGACGTCGACGTTGAGTTCGAGGTCCTCGGCCTGCCACGTCTCATAGGCAGCCGCAGACGCAACGTGCACAAACGTGGCGACGAAGCTGACGGCGGCGATAGTGCGGCGAACGTTCATGAGACGGCACGTCGTACGCGGTTGCGAGAGGCACGCGTGAATGGCGCTACCTTGTCACAAAGGGGATCCGATTTCCATGTTCCCCCGCACGGTTCG
>JBFIHF010000417.1:0-5409 GCA_041601915.1 Bradymonadaceae bacterium | reverse complement strand
GCTGGCTACGTGGCGTGGTCGAACCAAGCCGACGATCCGACCGGCGAGGTTCGGCCGCCACCGCGAATTCCGAACGCCCTCATCAAGCAAGCCTCGGCCGACGCCGCACTCCACCCCACCCCCGATGTTGGCGCCGTGAGTGTTGCACCAGATCTCGGGCCCGACCTGACCGAGGCGCGGTACGTGGTGCCCGAGGACGCGTCGCCGTCGCCGGGCTGCCATGCGGTCGACATGGTCGACGCGGGCTGGTTTCAACTCGGATCGACGAGCATCTACCTACCTCAGGACGACCGAACATCCGTCGCGCGGCCGCTCATGGTGCTGTTGCACGACTCTTTCCAGGCACCCGCCACGTTCGCGAACGAGACGTTCATCGCGCTGGCCGACCGCGAGGGCTTCGTGATCGCCGCCCCGAACGGCTCCACCCTCCCCGGGCACGCGCGAGCGTGGCGGTCGAGAGCAGGGAAGCGGGTTCCGCTGACCGCGCTGCGAGAGCGACTGCGCGCTGACGTCTGTTTTGACGAGCGCCGCGTATATCTCGTCGGCAACGGGGATGGCGCCAGACAAGCTGCGGCGGGAGCGCCGTGGGTCACAGCGATGGCGCTCAACGGCACTGGCGTCGCCCCGATCCAGCAGTCGTGGTTCGATGGAGCGGCGATCCCGACGATCTGGCTTCATGCGATGAACAGCCCCTCGGCACCCGCGGACGGCTCGCCAAACTGCCACGGCCACAAGCGGCTTGCCGTCGATCAAGTCGAGGAGATGTGGCGAGGGCGCAACCGCTGCACCACCAAGAGGCGACGAACGGTGCACGGAGAGAGTTTCTGCGAGACCTGGACTTGCGACGTCCCGCTCGAGTTCTGTCGGCTTCAAGGAGGCCGGAGCTGGCCGGGGGCGGCGAGTCTGGCACGCACGTGCGGAGCTCAAGAAGAAGCGCCGAGGTTCCCAGTCACCGAGACGGTCTGGCAGTTCCTCAAAGCGAGCGAGCCGCTGACGACAGTCCCCGAATGACGTCCCTCAGCGTCCCGTCGTGGCTCGACGATCGATCGTAGTCGTCGCGCCATGAACCACGAAGACCACCGCGAGCGTCACCCCTGCCCACGTAAGCCTTCTGACGTGCCCTCGAATGCTGCAACAGTTCGTCTCGTCCGGCGCTCGGTGCACAGCCTCGAGCCATGAGACCGCCCCGGGAAACTACTTGGCCGTGATCTTGGACGCGCCGCGCAGCCGACGGCCGAATCGGTTCACCGCGGGACGGACATCCCACCCGCTCGCGCCTTTGTAGAAGCGGTCGATGTGGCGCACCCAGCCGCGGACGTAGCCGGTGGGCTGATCGGTGTCTCCGCGCACGAACAGGACCAGTCGGCGAGCTCCGCCGGGGCTGATCGGGCCGATGTTCACCTTGCCCTCGTTCGCCAGTGCGCCGCCCTCCTTCACCTTGATCCACGACGAGCCGCCCTTGGGCTTGCGCCACACGATGTGCCGCACGACCTCGAATCGGTTGGGGACATCGTAGCCAAACACGACGTTGTCGAACCGCTTGTCCGACTTGTTCGCGAGCTTGAACGTCGCGCGGTTGTCGTGGTTGGGGATCGTCCCCGCCGCGAACCTGGCCGACAGCCGCGGCGCGGTCTTGTAGCGCTCGTTGGTGAACCACGATGTGTTCCGGCGAGCGGCTTTGTTCGTCAACTCGACGTGCAGGTGGTCGTAGTGGGGGCTGACGCCGCCGTAGTACGAGTCCTTGCGACCGGAGGCGTAGGACTTGTACTGGGTGCGGTCCCAGATGATGTACTGAACGCCGATCTCCTTGCTGTGCTTGATGAGCCAGTTGCCGATCTCATCGCCCAGCGCGTTGCGTGCACCGCCGCCGGGCTTCGTGCGGATCATGATGTCGAGGGCGCGCCCCGTGCCGTGCAGACTCATCGAATTGGAGCCCGCGATCTTGCGGCAGTTGTAGCCCTGGATCTGATAGGTCTCGAAGTGCTTGAGCAGGTACTCGCCGAGCTTCTTGGCGCCAGGCGTCAGCCCACCGCTGCAATTCGAGCCGCCATTCCATGCCGGCGCGCCGTCGTAGCCGACGTGCTGATTGTTGCCGGCCTTGCGCACGCCGGCCGGCAGCTTCCAACCCAGCCCGGACAGCGCCTGGACAGTGTCCCGGCACCCGCTCTCGGCGTCACAAGGGGCGTCGTCTTCGTCGACCTGGTCGACGATGTCATCGAACACTTCGGAGTCATCGACGTTGCCGCAAGCGGCAACCACGAAGGCCAACAGTACGAGTAGCTTCTTCATGATCTCTCCTTCAGGGACCGCAGTTTTGTGAGACAATCGATGTGCCGCGCGTGATGCTGGCGCGCTCGCCGAACCGGAACGGGATCGACTGGCACCACCACGACCCGCAGTTCGACTGCACCTGGACGTGGGTATGCGGGCCGGTACTCCACCCGGAGTTGCCGCTGACGCCGATCTTCTGGCCTTGCTGAATGCGGTCGCCGACCGTGACGGTGCCGCGCTGCAGGTGCATGTAGAGGCCGATCGTGCCGTCGTCGTGTTTGATCTCGACGGTGTTCGCGTAGTTCGCGCAGGACGTTGAACCGCCGGTGTAGCAGGCGCTGCCGGGGCCGGAGACGTCTCGCACCCGGAAGACCCGGCCGCTGCGGAACGCGACGACGTTGGTGCCGATCGGCATGCCGAAGTCGTACGCGTAGTGGTCCTTCCCCGTGTGGGTGCCGGTGTTGTTGCCGTTGGTGCAGTTCGCCACCGCCGGGCACTTCAGGGGCAGCAGATACTCGGACTCGCCTTTGCACACGTCCGGCGTACCGGCGGGCGCTTCCACGCAGCCGTCGTCGCACGTCTGCTTGACCGCCCACTCCCCGCCGGGGCAGTGCAGGATGTCGCCGCGGTGTGCGGGCAACAGCGGGATCTTACATCCGCGATCGCGGGCCTCTTTCGCCGCCCCGGAGCCGCACCAGGCGACCTGCACGAAGCACTCGCATTCAGGCAGCACGCACAGGTCGTCGAGCAGGCTGCTCGTCTCGTCGAACTGGCACTCGCCGGAGCACGCCTCGATCTCTGTCCAGACCCCCGATTCACATCCGTAGAGCATGTCGTCGCGCGTCACGAGCGGGTCGAGAGCACAGCCAGCATCTGCGGCAAGGGCGGTCGCCCGCGCTCCGCAGTAGGGGCCGTCGCCAAGGGGGCATCCGCAGTGGACCGGTGGTTCCACCGGAGGCTCAGCGTCAGGCTGCATGCTGGCGTCCTCCTCGGACCCCGCATCGGCGCCGCCCGCGTCGTCCGGGTCACCGTGAGCCGCGTCGTCGCCGGTGCTGTTGTTGGTCGCGCTGTTCTCGGAAGGGTCGATGCCACCGGGCGTGAACACCTCCGTCTCGGCGGCACACCCGGTGAGCAGGATCAGCGATGTGAGCAGGGTGAGAAGAAGACTCTGCGTGCGGCTCTCGATGTCCATGCGACCTCCTGATGTGTTGCATTCGGAAGGTAGCAGGACTGAGCTGGCAGGTTTCCTCACACATCCTTACACTGTGCGACACCTGCAGTGAGGTCGTCCGAATGCCCGGTTCACACGCAGACTCCCGCGGACCGTTCGTCGGACGGGCCGCGCAGTTGGAGGCCGTCGACGCAGCGTTCGCCGCGCCGGGCGTGTTGACGCTGCTCGGCCCCGGCGGCGTCGGCAAGACGCGTCTCGCGCGCGAGATCGTGCGCCGTTGGTCGGACAAGCTCGAACCGATCCTCGTGTGGTTGGACGAGCTCGACAGCGACGACGAAGTTGGCGCGCATGTCGCGCGAGCGCTGGGAATCACGCCGACCGACGAGGATCTGGCCGCGCGCATCGCCGAATGGTGCGAACAGGCAGCACCCACGCTGCTCGTGGTCGACAACGCGGAACACGTCCTCGCCGGCGCCCGCGACTTGATCGCACAACTGCCGCCCAGCAATCTGCGAGTGCTCGTGACCTCGCGCGTGCCGCTGGAGCTGCCCAACGAAGCGCGAATTCGACTCGATCAGCTCGAGCCGGCGGACGCCCACGACCTGCTCGTCGGCCGCCTCGCGCTGCACGAACTCGCCGTCCCCGATGTCGACATGGCCCCGCTCCTCCACGCGCTGGACCACCTGCCGCTGGCGATCGAGCTCGTCGCTCCCCGCTTCGCGATCATGTCGCCGGATCAGATCCTGCGGCGCCTCGAGGCATCGAACGATGTCGTGGGCTCCTACGCCACATCGAGGCATGGCACGCTCGATCGCACGATCGGTTGGTCCTGGGACCTGCTCGACGAAGCCGAGCGCGATATCGCCTACACCGTGGCGCACTTCGAACAGCCCGTCGGGCCGGACCTCGTGGTGGGTTGCTGGCCCGAGCACGACGTGTACAGCATCGCGCAGGCGCTGCTCGACAAGTCGTGGCTTCGCGCGGTCGAAAGCGACGACGGTAAGCGCTGGACCACGCTGTGGGCGATGCGTCGCTTCGTGGAGTCCGTCGTGTCCGCCGAAGAACGCGCGGACTTCGACGGCCGCCTGAGAGGCTGGGCGGCGCAACACCTCGACGAGTCGCCGGGCTGGTGGGCATCTCACGTGCCGGGGGCGCTGGAGGCCGCGGCCTCGATGAGCGCCCAGGGCGACTTCGCGGACGCCGCGCAGCTCATGACGCGCAGCTACTTCGGCGCGTTTGGCGGTCCGCACTTCACACGGGCGTTGGACCAGGGCGTCGCGTTGCTCGAAGCGTGGGACTCCGGGCAAGACCCGGAACGATGGAGTGGCCTCGCGTCGCGCGTCGCCAAGGGCTTCTTTCGGCAGGCGCGCCCGCGGGGTGCGACGGACTGGAGCGAGCGCGCCTTCGCCGTCGCACCGGCGGGCTCCGCGACGCGTCTGGACGCCGGCGCGCAGTTCGTGCTGTGCCTGATGGACGATGGTCGCCGCGACGAAGCGGAGCCGCTGCTGGAGGCACTCAACGTCGAGCGCCGGTCGCTGCCCCACGACGTCTCGCTGGCGTCCGGGCTGCTCGATCTGGCGACCTCGGCGCACGAGATGGGTCGCTTCGAGCTGACGCGATCGATCTGCGACGACGTCATGGCCGCAGCAGAGCTGGCTGCCTCGCCGAACGTCGCCGCGCGCACCTGGATCCACCTGTCCTACGTCTCCTACGATCTGGGCGAGTACGAGCGCGCGCGCTTCGAGGTCGAGCAGCTGGAGCTGTTGATCGGCGAGCGACATCCGCATGAGCGCCTATCGATCGGGGGCGCGATTCCGGCGATGGTACAGCTTCAACTCGGCAATCCCGAAACGGCGCGTGCGTCGCTGCTGGAGCGCGCCGCGCTCGCACGGCAGACCCGCTATCACGCGATGGAGTTCTTCGTGTGCCTCGGCCTCGCCGAATGGGCGGCGCGCCACGCGCCTGAG
>JBFIHF010000416.1:0-5414 GCA_041601915.1 Bradymonadaceae bacterium | reverse complement strand
GCTTCCAGCGTCACGTTTTCCTCCTCGATGGCCGCGAGTTCCGCAATCGTTGCCGACAAGCGGTCGATCGCGTCGTCGGGCAGCCCGTCGAGGGCGCGCGCGGCGCGGTATTCGATCTCCACGATCGTCATCGCGTTGGCGAGGGCCTTCTTCAGTCGCTCGTCATTGCTGCGGTACTCTTCGAGCGCCGCGATGCCGCGCCGCACGACCTCGAGGCGGTGCGCATAGTCGCCGGGCGCGCGGGCCATGTCGTTGGCCAGCGCCTGCATCTCGGCGATCTGGCGGGTCTGCTGCCGGAGCCGGGCGTCGACATCCGCCGACTTCAGGCGGTACCGCTGCAGCTGGGCGAGCAGCCACTGCTCGCGCTGCAAGCGCTTCAGCTTCGCTGCGTCGATGTCCTGTTTGGTGCTCGATCGCCGCCAGCGCCAGCCGGCCAGCGCGATCACAGCCACCGCACCCGCCGGCAACAGCAGCAGCCAACCGAGGTGGTAAAAATACGTCGCAAGGATCGTGGCGAACCCCACGACGAGCGCCCCGCGAAGCAACGTGCCGAACGCCAGGAGCAGCGCGTGATCACCCGGCTCGCTGGGGACGAGGGGCGCCTTGCCCCCGCGTTCGATGCGCACGAGTCGCGTGCGACGTTCGCGATCGAGCTGCTGGGTCAGCGTCACCACCGTTTCGCGGGGGATGTCCGCCCAGCGCGCCGCGAACACGGTGTCCTCGACCTCCACCGATTCGTGTTCGGCGTGAACGCGCAACGCGATCGCATGGTGGGAGTCGTTCGACTTGCCTCGGTCGAGCGCTTTGAGCACCCCGTGGGTAAATCGAAACTCCCGCCGGCACTGGTGGCAGGCCGTCTCGTACACCCCGTGATCGGCGGCCATCACCAACGGCGTGCCGTCGACCGGACATGTGAGTAATTCGCCCATCGTTCGCTATACTCGGGATGACCCATCGTCGGGCACCGGGAGCCATCTTGTCGAACGAAGTCGCGATCATTGACACAGATACCCGCATCGGTGCGCTGCGCCGCGAGGCGCACTGGACGCTCGTTGTCGCAGCCACCGGGGGTGGGCTGACGTTTACGTGGCTCGCGCACGTGCTCCAGCACACATCGCTAGCGTTTGCGGTTCACGGCGTGGCGGGAGTCGTCGGCGGCTACCTCGTGGGCACCGGCATCGCGCGCGCCGTAACCGGCGTGCGCGCACGTCCGCTGCAGCGGCGGTACGAGATCGTGTCGACCGGCAATCGGATCGTCGCATCCGGCCTGCGCGTCGGCGTTGGCGCGGCCGCGTTCTACGCGAGCTACCTGTTCGCGATCGGTGCTCACACCGCGGGGACGTTTGTGCTGGAACCGTGGATGCTCGGCACCATCCTGCCGTTCGGCATCTGGGGGCTGCTCATCGCGTTTGCCGTCATCCGGCAACTCGGGCGCGCGATGCGCTGACGAATCTTGCGTTTGCGGCGGCCCGCGGTAACTTCGGCGAAGACTCCGTTCGAGGTGAGCAGTGCTCGAGCAAACCATCCCCGTCGTCAATCTCGCCCATTTCCACGATCCCGCGCAGCGCCGCGATTTTGTCCAACAACTCGGTGACGCGCTGCGGGAGTTTGGCTTCGCGGCCGTCGAAGGACACCACGTGACCTCGGAGCTCGTGCACGCGAACTACGCGCAGTTCGAGCGCTTCTTCGCGCTGCCCGACGAGGTGAAGCGCCACTACGAGTTCCCGGAGCGCGGCCGTGAGCGCGGCTACACCTCTTTCGGGATCGAACACGCCAAGCAGAGTGCGACGCCAGATCTGAAGGAGTTCTGGCACTACGGGCGCAGCGGCGAGAGCGGACGGCTGCAAAACGCGTGGCCGGCCGAACTCCCCGATCTGCGCGATGCGGCCACCGAGTTGTTCCGCAGGATGGAGGAGACCGCGATGACGCTGCTGTCCGCGCTGTCGCTGTACCTCAACTGTGACGAGGGGTTCCTCAGCGGGCTGGCCACGGGCGGAAACAGCCTCGTGCGCGTGATCCACTATCCCGTCTGCGAGGGCTTCGACCACCCCGGCGCGATGCGTGCGGCTCAGCACGAGGACATCAACTTGCTGACGCTGCTGCCCGAAGCGACGCAGTCCGGCCTCGAGCTGCTGACCGTCGACGGCGAGTGGCTCGCGATCCCGTCGCTGCCCGGTCAGCTGATCGTGGATAGCGGCGACATGATGCAGCGCCTGACCAACGACTTCATCGCCGCGCGGACCCATCGCGTCGTCAATCCGCCGGGTCGGGCGCAGGACCGATACTCGATGCCGTTCTTCTGTCACCCGCGCCCGACCGCATCGCTCGCCGTGCTGCGCGAATGCGTCGCAGCCGGCGACACCCCGCGCTACGCCGATGTGACCGCCGACGAGTATCTCCAGGAGCGATTGCGCGAGATCGGCGTCGCGTAGACACGCAATCGTCGATGGGTCTGGCCCGATGTCGCCCGCTTCCGTACTGTACAGCCATGTCTCGCCGGATTGTCTTGATTGCCGGGCCGACGGGAGTCGGCAAGTCCTCACTCGCGATGGATCTCGCCGAACGTCTCGGCGGCGAGATCGTGAGCATCGATAGTGTGCAGATCTATCGCGGCCTCGATATCGGCAGTGCCAAGCCGTCCGCCGCCGATCGCGAACGAATCCCGCATCACCTGATCGACCGCCTCGACCCCACCCAGGATTGCAATGTCGCCGAATTCGCCGCGCTCGCGCTGCAGGCGATCGACGAAATCAGCGCGCGCGGTGCTGTCCCGATCGCGGTCGGTGGAACCAATCTGTACGTGCGCGTCCTCGTCCACGGGATCTTCGATGCCCCGGACGCGAGTCCCGAGATCCGCGCCCGGCATGAATCCGACCTCGCCACGTACGGCGTGGCGCACCTGCACGACGAATTGCGATCCGTGGATGCGATCCTCGCCGACCGGATCCACCCCAACGACTTCATCCGCATCTCGCGCGGACTCGAGGTCTACGAACTCACCGGACGCCCGCTCAGCGAGCACCAGAGCGAACATGCGTTCAAGACGCCCAACGTCGAGGCGCTCAAGATTGCCGTGAATCGACCCCGCGAAGAGCTGTATCAGCGGATCGACGCGCGCGTTGACGCGATGCTGACCGCAGGCTTCGTCGACGAAGTGCGTGCGCTGGCCGAGCGCGGATTGGTCGGCCTCAAGCCCTTGCAGAGTCTGGGGTACCGACACATCGGGTCGTACCTCGCCGGCGATGTCGAGTTCGAAGAGGCGGTGCGAACCCTCAAACGCGACACGCGTCGATTTGCTAAACAGCAGCTCAGTTGGTTACGTAGCGAGCCCAACGTCGTATGGACGTTGGCCGATGTGGACCTCGACGAGTTGGAGCGCGACGTGCGTGCGTTCATCGAAGAACGGCAGCCCGTTCTGGCGTGGAGTGACCCCAGTATTGCCAGCCTTTGACGCGGACCACCATGACGCTCGTCGCGCAGAACATTCGCAACCTGAAGCCCTACCAGCCGGGGAAGCCGATCGAGGAACTCGAGCGTGAGCTCGGCATCGTCGGGGCGATCAAGCTCGCCTCCAACGAGAATCCAATCGGCACGAGCCCCCGCGCGGTGGAGGCGATCCGCGCCGCCGCGCATCTATCCCACATCTACCCCGATCCGGGCACGTTCCGGTTGCGGGCCGCGCTCAGCGAGTATCACCGCGTCGAGCCCGACGAGATCGCGATCGGAAACGGTTCGGCGGAACTGATCTCGCTCATCACGCGGGCGTTCTGCACCCCCGATGACACGGCGGTGATCTCGCAGTACGCCTTCGTCGCGTACCGCGTTGTCCTGCAGGCGTCCGACATCGCCTGGACGGAGGTCGCGACCGGGGCGGGCTTCACGCAGGACCTGTCCGCGATGGCGGCCGCGTGTGATGACCGCACGAAAGTCGTCTTCGTCGCGAACCCCAACAACCCCACCGGGGTCTACAACGCGCGGGCCGAACTCGAGCAGTTCCTGCGCGCCGTGCCGGCACACGTCGTCGTGGTGCTGGATGAGGCGTACGTCGAGTACGCGCTCGCTGACGACTACGTGTCAGCCCTCGAGCTCCGCGAGGCGCGCGAACACCTCATCGTGTGTCGCACGTTCTCGAAATGCCTGGGGCTTGCGGGCCTTCGCATCGGGTATGCCGTGGGGCCGGCCGAGTTGATCGGGTTCATCAACCGGATTCGCGAACCGTTCAACGCGGGGATGCTCGGCCAGGTTGCGGCGGTCGCAGCGCTGAGCGACGGCGAGCACAAGGCTCAATCGGTCGCGGTCAACGAAGAGAGCAGGGCGATCACCGAGGCCGGGTTCGCCGCATTGGGGCTCGAGTACATCCCATCACAGACGAACTTCCTGCTCGTGCAGACGCCGCGGCCGGGGATCGAGATCTACGACGCGATGCTGCGGCTCGGTGTCATCGTGCGCCCGCTTGTGCCGTATGGCCTACGCGATTGGCTGCGCATCTCGCTGGGTACGCCGGCGCAAATGACGCGGTGCATCGATGCGCTGGGGCAGGCGATCGGCTGAGAAACGAAACGAGCCCACACCGGTTGGCGTGGGCTCGATGCGGCGTTGGCACAGCTTACGGCGTGCACTCGCGGTCGAACTTCGCTTCGAGTTCGGCGAGCCGATCCGGATTGTCGCAGCTGTCGATTTCCGCCTCGAGGTGCGCGCAGAAGGCGTCGGCATCGGTGGGCGCATCGGGGTCCGCATCGCTGCCTCCTTCACCGGGTTCGGTCGGCTCGTCGGGGTTTGTGTCTCCCGGGCGATCTTCATCGGGGCGTTCTTCGTCCGGGCGGTCTTCGTCGGGTCGATCTTCGTCGGGCCGGTCTTCATCGGGCCGGTCTTCATCGGGTCGATCCTCATCGGGGCGGTCCTCGACGTCCGGATCGCCGTCTCCGTTCCCGTCGAGCTCGCAGGCTTCGTACGCCGCCATCAGGTGGCAGAGCGCCGTTTGGCCGCCCGCCTCGGGGTTCGCACAGTCGGGCTTGTCTTGGTCCCCCTGTGCCTCGCGCACCGCGTGCAGGGCATCACCGATCTCATCGAGAATGATGTCGCAGGTGTCGTCGGCGTCGTCGCGGCACTCTCCGTGGCGGCCGTCCTCGTCGAGCGCGTCCTCGACGCAAGCGCGGTACTCGGCTTTCGCCGCGTCTTCTTCCTCGGCGGTCGTCGCGTCGGCGGCGTCCATGAGCAGCTCGTCGCACCGGTCCCCGGAAAGCGCCTGCCCCTGCGAGCCGTACATGCCGGTGACAGTCAGCTCACCGGTGCTCGAGCAACCAGCGGCCGCCATGAGTCCAGTGCAGCAGAATGCGGTGATGAAGTTTCGTGCCGTGCGTGTCATCAGGAGTCTCCGTTCGTCGTCAGTGTCGTCCGCGTGGGGCGATGTAGGT
>JBFIHF010000415.1:0-5424 GCA_041601915.1 Bradymonadaceae bacterium | reverse complement strand
TGGCAGATCATCGACTTGAGATCGATGCGCGACGGCGCCGGCACCAGCGGGTTCGATGTCGGCACGAGGCACGTCATGTTGACGTGGAACCGGTTCTGTAGCGGCGTGTGCTTGTACAGATACGCCATCGCCGCGTCGGCGTCTGCGCCCCGCTTGAGCTCCAGCACCACCCGGATGTCGTCGGTCGACTCGTCGCGCACGTCCAGCAGCTGCGGCAGGCTGTTGCTCGCGATATGCGAGGCGATCTTCTCGATCAGCTGGGACTTGTTCACGGTGTACGGCACCGAGGTCACGATGATCGAGCGTCGATGACCGTCCTTCTCGATCTCCCAGTCCGCGCGCACCGTGACGGCGCCGCCGCCGGTTTCGTACAGCTCGAGCAACGATGCGACGTCGTTCGTCATCACGCCGCCGGTCGGGAAGTCCGGCCCGTGGATGTGGGTGCCGACGAGGTCGGCATTCGTGAGGTCGCGATCGTCGATCAGCGCGACACAGGCCGACAACACCTCGCTGAGATTGTGGGGCGGGATGTTCGTCGCCATGCCGACGGCGATGCCGGTCGCGCCGTTGATGAGTAGGTTCGGCACCTGCGCCGGCAGCACTACGGGCTCTTCGGTCGTCGAGTCGTAGTTCGGCCGGAACGCGACGGTGTCCTTCTTGATCTCGCTGAGCAGCTCTGTGGCGATCGGGGCGAGTCGCGCCTCGGTGTAGCGCATCGCCGCTGCGTTATCGCCGTCGATGGAGCCGAAGTTGCCGTGGCCGTCCACGAGCATGTAGCGCAGCGAGAAATTCTGCGCCATGCGGACCATGGCGTCGTAGATCGACTGGTCGCCGTGCGGGTGAAACTTACCCATCACGTCACCGACGATCGCCGCGCTCTTCCTGGGCTTGGCGTCGTGGGTCAGGTTCAGCGGTGCCCGGAACATCCCGTACAGAATCCGGCGCTGCACAGGCTTGAGCCCGTCACGCACGTCGGGCAGCGCCCGCGAAGTGATGACGCTCATCGCGTAATTGAGGTAGCGCTCCTGGGCGGTCTCGTGGAGCGCGATCGGTTCGATGCGGGGCGTGTCTGAGGTCATGGCACGGCGGGGGTTAGGGTCGTCTAACGCAGATGTACCGCAGCCGATCCCCATGCGCTAGTGTGAGCGCACGGCGGCTGCGCCGCCGTGCGCTCGGTGCGAGCCCCGGCGGCTTCGCCGCCGTGGGCAGGTGGAGAGCCCTTGGCGGCTTCGCCGCCGCGGGCAGGTGGCGAGCCCTTTGGCGGCTTCGCCGCCGCGGGCAAGTGGCGAGCGTGGCGCTTCGCGCCACGCAGGGAACGGCGGGCTTGGCGCTTCGCGCCGCGCGGGGAACGGCGGGCTTGGCGCTTCGCGCCGCGCGGGGAACGGCGGGCTTGGCGCTTCGCGCCGCGCGGGGAACGGCGGGCATGGCACGGCGGGGGTTAGGGTCGTCTAACGCCGATGTACCGCAGCCGATCCCCGTGCGCTACCCGGTTGCGTCCGAGCGCGCCGGCATCGCGACTGAATAGTCGGGCGAAGGACGCGTAGTTGGTACAATCACTGCCACGTCTCGCGAGATGGATATGCGCACACCCACATGGATGCTGATTGCCGTCGTTACGCTGTCCAGCTGCAGCGCCTGCAACGAGGCCCTCCCCGACGCGTTGAAACCCGAATCACAGGCCACCGTGATCCCGGGTAGCGCCGATGTCGTGGCCGGCTCCCGTCACGACGTGCTGGTCGTCGCCTGCGTGAACCGCGTCAACTGGCTCGATGTGCTCACTCCTTTCGTCGTTGCGGCCTTCTTCGTCTCCGTCGGAAGGATCGACGCCGCGTTCTACGTCCCCGGCGCGGTGGCGAGCGCCCTGATCCCGGAGTGCGGAGACGCGGACTTCGAAGTCGACAACGCGCGCGTGGACGGCGACGGCTTCAGTCTTGAGCCGACTGACAACCCCGCGCTGTTCCACCTCGACGCGGGAGCCAGCGGGTCGGGCGTGTTTCGGGCCGATGTCGTCGTCAATGGCGAGCTGATTGGGGTAGAGGCGACGTTCCGTGCGCAAACCCCGAACGAGGTGGCGTTGAATTGGGCCTGCCCCCGCCAAGCGGTCGAGGGCTACGATCTCGACCCGTTCATGCACGAACGAGGGAGCGAATTCTCGTTCCAGCCCGAGCTGGCGGCCGACGGTACACCGCTCGCCGGCTACCAGTTCGAGCTGTTCGACCCTAGTGACACGATCGCGATCGAGGTCGATGAACGCGGCGCGTACGTCGCGACGTTCGTCGGCCCCAGGGGTCCAGCATCGCTGCGCAGTTCGTATGATCCGAATTTCGAGTTCGCCGCCACTGTGATCGAGCCGAGCGACTACACAGAACTGACCGTGGTCACCGGGGCACACCGCGTCGCGTTTGTAGGCGAGCCGATTACGTTCGACTCGATGGTCGCGATCGACGGGGTCATTCCGTGTACGCAGACCCGGTTGGACATGATGCTGCCGACGCCCGCAGTCTGCGACGTCCCCCAACCTTTCGCGCGCGACTTTACGTCGTTGGGACTGCGTCAGATCGACGCCGTGAGCCCTGGGACTTGCACCGTCGAGCTTGCGCTACCCGAGGCCGGGCTCAGTGCTACGTATGCGATCGAGGTGCACCCAAACTTCGAGACCGTCGAAGTGGGCAACATCGGCGAAGCGACGTCGGGTCACGCGCTCGCACATCAAGGCGAGTTCTACGTCGGCGCGATCGAGACGAACGGCAAGACGCGCCGTGCCGAGTGGACGTTTGTTGTCCTCTACACCGTCGAGGGTGTCTGGCAACGACAGGTGGTCGACCAGGAGGTCTACGCCTTCGCGGCGGCCGACGGACACGTCTTCGCGCTGACACGCGGGCAGGCGAGCGGTGAAGACCGCGTGGGTGTCGTCTGGGAGTTCGACGGAACGACCTGGACGGACCACCGCATGCCGGGCGAGACGGAGAACATCATGCGCACGCTGTCCGCGCGGGCGGCGAACGACGTCTGGATCGTCGGCGCCATGGCGGCATTCCACTACGACGGGATCGTCTGGTCGCGGCTGGACGTTCCGGAAGGGGAGGCGCTGAGCGACGTGTGGGCCGCACCGAACGGCGCCACCTACGTACTCGGGAACACGCTGTACCGTGTGGAGGACGACATCTGGGTCGACCTCCTGCGGGACCTCAACCCCGAACTTGGGGGACGGTACTCGCGGGTGACGGGCACCGACGCCGGTGGCCTCTGGCTGTCCGGCGACAGCGACAACCTCCTGCATTGGGACGGGACGTCCTGGCAGCGCGTGGAACTGCGCGCGAACGAGACCTACAATTTCCCCGCTTACACCACCGTGTGGCCAGTTCCGGGCACGGACGAACTGTTCGTCTTCAACACGGGGACGAACTGGATCGGGCACTTCGACGGTGACCACTTCCTGGAGTTCGATAAAGTCTCGTTGGGCGCCGCAGCACGCGGGTTCACGGTCGATGGCAACTCGATCGTGCTGACGGATGGGCGCGCAATTCAGCGCCTCACGTACGTGCCGTGAGCCGTCGACTTCGCGTGGCAATGATCGTCACGATCACGCTGGTGGCCGGCTGCCGCGATAAGGCCCTTTGCGAGGTCGACGCAGACTGCGATCGGTACGCCGACGCGGTGTGTCACGCCGGCCGCTGCGCCTGCGCGGGCGACGAGCTACAGCGCTGTTTGTGTGACGTGCAGAGCCGATGTGACGACATCTACGGGGTGGGGCTGCGCCAGTGCATCGACGGTGCGTGCCGGGAGTGCTCGGACAACGACGACTGCGAACGCCTGCAGCAGTGCGGGGCCCAAGGCGAGTGCGAAGCGATCGAATGCCTCGATGACGGCGACTGCGCGGTGGGTTTTTGCAACAGCGCGACGCGCGATTGCGTGGGCTGCCGCGAGCCTGCTGACTGCCCGGCCAGCGTGCCCGTCTGCCGGCACGATGGCGCGTGCGTCGGCTGCACGGACATCGATCACTGTGGCGCCAGCGAAGTGTGCGACATCGACGTGGTCGTCAACCCGGAGGTCGAGATCGTCGGCACCAATCAGTGCGGTCTGGACTGCTCGCCGCGTTGCCGTGAGGAGTGCTCGGACGACCCGCAGTGCGTCACACGCCCGGCGTGCGTCGTCGAAGACCCCGACTGCCTCAGGGGCACCTGCGAAACATGGGACGATTGCGAACTTCCCGAGACGTGTGCGCTTCGGCTCGGCGAGTGCCCGCAGGGGGGCGCATGCGAAGCGCTGGCGCAGAGCTTTCTGGTGCCGGTCTACTACGCCTGTTTGCCGACTCCTTGCTTGTACGACTTCGAATGCGAGGCCGACGACGTCTGCTACGAAGGGCGGTGTCTGCGTGGCTGCGCGAGCGACGGTGACTGCGCGGACGGCTCCTGCGTGGCGCGCGTCCATTTTGAGGGTGCGGCGTGTGTCGACTGATGCCGGTGGTTTCTGACAGATCCTCGACGCGCGAGGGCGGAGTTCCTCAGAAATCTGACTCGATTCGCCACGGCCGCGTTGGCGGCATGCGCTGATCCCTAGCGTTCCAGCCGGTGCGCGGGGCAGTCGGCAATGCGCGTGCACGTGGAACGCTCCTTGCTGAGCACCGGGCTTTCCCGACCATGGTTGTCAGACATGAATGCTTCATACGTCGCCCTGCCACTCTTCGTACTTGCCGCACTCGCCGCATTCGCCGACGACGCGACCGCGTGCTCACCGCCGGAAGAACTGCTCGTGGTGGAAGCGACGGCGCCAGCCGATGGCGCGGTCGACGTCCCGGTGCCGTCAACGCTCGTCGTTCACCTGCGCACCGAACAAGACTACGTGTCCGAGGGCTTCTCGACGTGGGACGCCGAGGACGCCCCGTTTGAACTCGTCGTTACCGATGAGGCGGGCAACGAAGTGCTTCGCGCTTCGGCCGAAGTCGCCAGCCATCTGGTCGTGCCCGCCTCATTGAATCCACTGACGACGTACCGCGCCGAACTGCTGCGCGGTGAGCGGAGCTACGGCTGGAGCTTCACGACCGGGGGCGCCGCGGTGCCGCCGCCCGCATCGGGCCTCGTGGTCGACGTGACGACGGGGTACATCGCCCGCCAGATCTACGACTGCTGCCCCCAGGAGTTCGTGGGCGAATGCCCCAACTGCTACGTGATTGGACAGCAGCCCGACGCCACGCTGACCGCGGAGTTCGAGACGCTGAGCCATTCGGCCGGCGCCGGCGGCTTCAGCTACACGCTGCAAATGCGTGAAGACTCGCCGACCTCCCCCTGGGTCGACGTGCGCACCGAGGGGTTCTCCGAACACGGTCGCAAGACACTCCAACGCACCGACGACCGGCTTCGCAACGATTCGACCTGCCTGCGAGTCGTCGCAACGGACGTCACGGATCCGACCGTGGTGTTCGAG
>JBFIHF010000414.1:0-5450 GCA_041601915.1 Bradymonadaceae bacterium | reverse complement strand
TCAGCGCGATCTGAAGCGGTGGCCGCCCCTCGGATTCGATGAGGCGGCGCAAATTGCCGTTGGGCGCGTATTGCATCACGACGAACGGGAACTGAGCTTCGGTATCGAGGTCGACGACCTGAATGATGTTGGGGTGCAGCAGCGTGGACTGGGTTTGAATGATCGTCGTGAACCGGTCGACGATGTCGGCCCTCTGAACGCCTGCGAAGACGTCGAAGATCTCTTTGATCTCCTTGATCGCGACGGCGCGGTTCAGTTTAGTCTGAATCCCGCGGTACACGGTCCCCATGCCCCCACTGCCGATCGCGTCCTCGCGCTCGTACAGCTTCGCGCCACCGGCGGCGCCCGCCGGCCGGCCAGCCGCAGGGTTTTGAGAGCTCAATCGACGAGATGAGAAAGAATCGTTAGACATGCGGTTGCTCGCGGTGCTGGGTTCGGGGGCTGCGCCGTGGTCCGGCGTCGCCATTTCCGGCTTCGTGGGTTCCGTGTTTTCGCCTTGGTTCACCGCGGGCGGGGCGGCTCCCGCTGGCGGTTGAAGCTTCAGGCCCTGGGCCGGCGCTCTCACTTCGGCGCCGGAGATCTCCATCAGAGCCGAGTCCACGTCGAGGTCGGCGATGCTGTCGAGGATGTCATCGACGTCATCGGACAGCGATCCGAGTGCGCCGGCCTCCGTGAAGTCGTTGCTGTACTCCGCCGGTGTCTCGATGAACTCCATCGCGGCCTGTTCTCGCCAAACGGCGGCATCGCTGGACGCGGCGCGACCCAGCGGAGTGATCGTGATGCGGTCGATCGACCGATCGTAGTTCACGAAGCCGTGGTTCTCGAGGAAGCGGATGTAGGTGAGAGCGTGGAGCGTCAGCTCGCCGAGCCTCGACTGAACGGCGTCATACGACGCCGATCCACCGTCCTGTTCGGCGATGACGGTCGTCGCGATCGTGTGCAGGTCGCCCAGGACGACGTCCAGTGTCAGAGCGCTCGCCTCAAATGGAGCCATGACGGTCTCTTCGCCGCTACGTGAGCGTCGAAACTAACCCAGCGCCCCCGAATGCGCAATCATCGAGACCCGGTCGATGCGGCGAGCCCAGTGGTCCCGCTATTGGATGTCGATCGTGTAGTTGAACGTGTGCGTCGAGTTCGTCAGCTTGTCGATCACGACGAAATAGTCGCCATCGGCGGGCACATCGAAGTCGAGCTTATCGCCCAGATCGCGGCCGGCGAGACAGCCGCTGTTCACGTCGCAGCTGTCGAGCACGAAGATCGCGTTGTCGTTGTCGTCCATCATCGACGCATCGACGGAGACGCGCTGGCCGGCGGTGAGTCCGGGCAGCGACAACACCATGTCGGGCCCCGGCGTCGCGATACCTTCCACGCCGTCCATCGAGCAGGAGGTCTGATCGGCGAAGTCGAAGAAGCTCGTGAATGCGTCGGCGTCGCCAGACCAGGACATCGCCGCCGTGACCTCCAACGCATTGGTGCACAGATCGCCGGCACATGAGCCGTTCGTGCAGGTGGTGCCGCAGCTGAGGACGCGCTCTTCGACGCCAGCGAAGCACTGCAGCACCGTGGTGGCGTCCTGGCAAGTCCGGCCGACGCTACACAACCGCGCCGGGCCGAGGTCGAGCGTCCATTCGAACGTCCCGGTGTCGATCGCTCCCGCGGCTGGCTCCACGATCAGCCAGTAGTCCCGACCCGGACGCACCGTGAACGAGAGTGACGCACTGTTCGAGCACTGCGCGCGCGCCAGATCGCCCGGCATCGGCTCGTTGTTGTCCGGGGGATCCATGCCCGGATCGGAGCAATCCTCGCGGACTTCCATCAGCCAATCGATGGGGTCGCTGGTCGAGACGGAAAACTCGGCGCCCCCCGCGCTCGCGACGGTGAACTTGATCGCGTTCTCGGCGCCGGAGTAGAGGCCCTCCGACGGACAGATCGTCGCGATGGCATCGGCGTAGCCCGCCGTGTCCCCGCTCCCCATGTAGGTGGTGTCCGCCTCGAGCTCGCCGATGTCCTCGAAGTCCTCGCACGAGACCTTCGAGCTGGCGGCGACGCAGGTGCCGCGGACGCACCGCTGATCGGCCATGCATTCGACGCCGAGACACTCTTCGCCAAACCCGTTGTTCAGGATCAGGTTGTTCGTCGCGTTGTTGGTCCCCGTCGTGTTGTTCGTCGTATTGTTGGGGGTGTTGCTCCCATCAATGATGTTGGGGGGCGGATCTTCGTCCGGACCGCACGCACAGAGCAGCGTCGCGGTGATCACGAATAGTAGGAATCGGCCAGACATCGAGCCCTCGCGCAGCACGGATTGAAAAGGTACTGCGCTCATCTAAGCCGAACATGCGGGGTGGGTCAAGCAACCGCGCCAACCCACGCCGACGGCCCGCAGCAGACCCGCGGGCAAAGGAACCGTCGAAAAGTTGACGGTCGCGCGACCCTGTTTTAGCGTGGGCTTGGATGCGCTGTTGCGAAAGGATTCGCTCCAATGTGCTCCATCCCGGCCAAGGAAGGCCCGCCGCAACGCGCTCCACAAGGCGTAGATTGCGGTGCGACAGATGAGCAAACATGGAAGCCGTCGCTCAACTCCAAGAACTCGCCTCGCCCTACTTTCACGACGAGCGGGGATTCACGCTCTATCAGGGTGATTCGCTCGAGCTGCTCGGACAAATGGAGTCCGAACAGTTCGACATGATCTTCGCCGACCCCCCCTACTTCTTGTCCAACGGAGGCGTGACCTGTAAATCGGGCCGCATGGTCTCCGTGAACAAGGGGCAGTGGGATCGCTCCAAGGGCGCCGACGAAAATCATGCCTTCAACCGACAATGGCTGGCCGAATGTCAGCGGCTGCTCAAGCCCAACGGCACGATCTGGGTGTCCGGCACCCAGCACGTCATCTACAGCATCGGGTTCGCGATGCAGCAGTTGGGCTACAAAGTGCTCAACGACATCGCGTGGTTCAAGGTCAACCCGCCGCCCAACCTGTCCTGCCGATACTTCACCCACGGCACGGAGACGATCATCTGGGGGGCCCGCGATGCGAAGTCCAAATACACCTTCAACTACCAGCTCATGAAGGAGCACAACGGCGGCAAGCAGATGAAAAATCTGTGGAGCATCATGTCGCCGCGCAAGGCGGAGAAGGCGCAAGGCAAGCACCCGACCCAAAAGCCGATCGAGCTGCTCGACCGCATCGTGCTCGCCGCCTCGGAGCCCGGCGACCGGATCCTGGACCCGTTTTGTGGTTCCTCGACCACCGGTATCGCCGCCGCCGCGCACGGACGGGCCTACGTCGGCATCGACGCGTCGACCGAATACCTCGACCTGTCGATCCGTCGGTTCAGCGAACTCTAGGTCGTCGGGTGCCACTAGATCGTGGCGCGGGGTCTGTGGACCTCCGAAAAAAGTAGTCACCCATTGAACATTGTGCGCGGGCGTGTCGCGGCTGCGACGCGCGGCGATCCCCGGTGATCGTCGCCGCTCGCGCGCCCCACGCACGAACATCACCGCCGCGGCCCGCGCTGGAACGATCCTTGCGAGTGGTGCGTACAGACTCTTTCGTCCCATCCGATTCGCACCGCCACGACCCTGCTCTGGAGTCGTGTTGCGATGCGCGCTACGATGGTGAACATCGCGAACCTGTACACGCTTACGAGGCCCAGATGTCTCTTCGTTCCGCTTTCCCATCGATTGCACTCGCCATCTTGGGCGTCCTGCTGTTGCCTTCCACGGTCGCCGCGCAAGACCCGTTCGACTGCTTCGACCCCACGGACCACTGTCTGGCTCAGGAGCGCGACAACATGACGTTCTACCTGGACACCGACGGGACGATGAACCTGTCGGCCGGCGGTGGGATGTCGTACTGGCAAGCCGCGACCGACACGCTGCGCGAGATCGCCCAGGACAACCACATTTCCGGGATGTGCATGACGGGGATGGGCAATTCCTGTCGCCCCGCGGGATGCGACGAGATTCGCATCGGACTGGGCTACTACGGTGACGACTCGATCGTGGCGCCGGAAACCACGACCCTGAACGCCTATCGCGCGGTCCCGGCCGGCGAAGACAAGCGCACGGACGTTTTACGGAGCCTCGACGGCTACATGTCGCGCCCGGCGGAGAACGCCGGCAACGTCGGTCTACAGGGCGTCGAGACGCTGGGCTGCCCGGCCACCGGTGCGGGCCAAGTCGACATCATCAGCTGTCCGCCGATGGGCAGTCAGCAGATTGAACGGATCACCTGCCCCCCCAACGGTGGGTTTCAGACCAACGAAATCACGGTGCCCGCGATGGGCGTCAAGCAGGTGAACTACGTGCAGTGCCCCCCCAACGGGGTCTCGCAGGTGAGCACCTATACGCCGTACATGTGGACCCTCTCGTTGCCTCCCTCGACGACCTACACCGTGAACGTCGGCGGCAACGTGATCTCCACGTTCGTCCTGTTTGGCGAGGTGCCCCTCTTGATCGCGGGGCGGTTGTATACCGCGGCCACGATGAACGCCGCGATCACGAACGACTACAACGTGAGCATTTCGGGCGCCACGCTCCGGTTTGAGCGAAAGAGCGTCGGCGTGCCGTTCTCGCTCACGGCCTCCCCGGTCGGCTACTTCTACATCGCTCCACCTTTCCCCGCCGCGGTGGCTGGACTGCCGACCACGCCCACACCGAGCAACGAATTCAAGTTTCGGATTAACAGCAGCGACGTGAAGTTCGATGGCAACAACATGGAAACCACCGCCAGCGTGTGCACCCGGATGGAGACGGAGGTCAACCTGTTGACCGGATCGACCAACGTCGAGGCGAGCTACTCCGGCAGCGGAAGCACTCTGGTGTTGACGTCCACGGTGCCCGGGGACTCCTTCTCGGTCAGCAGCTTCAGCGGCGGGATGGTCAACCTTGGCACGGTGGTCGCCAATGTGAACGGCCTGCCCAGCACGCCGTCCTCCGGCTACGAGTTCGACTTCCGAGTGAACGGCAACAAGCGGACCCACGATCACATCGGCAACGCCGAGACGACACGCAACGTCTGCGAGAAGCTGCGTGACAGCGTCAATGCGGTCGGACCGGCGAACAATGTCAGCGCCTCGTGTCCCGGCCCCGCGTACAACAAGGTCGTGATCACGTCGACGCTCGCGGGACAGAGCTTCACGATCAGCAACGTGGACAGCCAGCTCTCCAACATGATGACGATCGCCAACGCCGCCGGTCTGCCCGGCACGCCGGCTCCGGGGTACAGCTACAACTTCCAGCTCGGCACACCGGGGATGACGACGACGACGATCGCGCACACCGGCACCACCACATCGAGCACGGCCTCAGTCTGCACCGCGATCCGCGACCAGATTGTGGCCAGTGGCCACCCGGTCACCACGGTTCTGGGCCCGAACTATGTCGACATCAGCGCCACGAGCCCAGGCATGCCGTTTACGATCAGCGGTGTCCCGGGGGCCCTGACGCGG
>JBFIHF010000413.1:0-5490 GCA_041601915.1 Bradymonadaceae bacterium | reverse complement strand
TTCGCGACCTCGGCGGGTGGCAGTCGCGAAACGACAAACGGCCAGACGAGGTAGAACTGCTCCTCGATCGCGAGGCTCCACAGGATCACCAGCGCCGCACCGACGTTTCCCATCAGCAGGATCGCCACGTTGCCGACGTACAGGAAGTACGGCAGCCACATCGCGCCTTCCACCGCGACCTCCCCCGCCGTCAGCGACGGCATGACCTGCGCGATCACGACCAGCACGAGAAGGTAGAGGTAGTGCAGCGGGAAGATCCGCAGCGCCCGCCGGGCCCAGAAATTGCGGAACGAGTGGGCCTGACCGCGCGTCTTGAGCAGGATTGTCGTGATGAGAAACCCGCTGACCCCGAAGAACAGATCGACGCCCATGCCGCCACCCATGCTCAGGTGCCAGAACAGGCTGTCCCGCCAGATCGGGCCGAGCCCCAGAATCACGGGCGCATGGAACCAGAGCACCAGCAAGATCGCGATGCCGCGCACGCCATCCAGCGACCGGATGTACGAGATCGCGCCCTCCGGCTCGGAGTGGGCATTGGTCGCTGGTGTGGTTGGTCGCACGCTACAATCTCAAGCCGAACCTGCTGCGATGCAAAAGAAAAACGGCGCGGCGACCCTCGAACAGGTAGGGTTGCGCTGACGAACCCGACCCACTGTACCCCGAGGTACGCCACGTCACCGCTACGCTTCCGCTATCGAACGATCGACCTGGGCGAGATCGACATTCACGTGCGCACCCTGCGTGACACGATGGAGTATGTCGAACCCGAAGGCGACGACCATGGCGTCTCCAGCGCCAGCTGGGGGCTGTTCGGCGTGGTGTGGCCCGCCGGTGAGGCGCTCGCCCACCTCATGGTCGAGTACGATGTCGCAGGCCGCCGGGTGCTCGAAGTGGGCTGCGGGATCGCCGTGGCGAGCCTCGTGCTGCAACGACGCAACGCCGACATCACCGCCACGGACCAACATCCGTACGCCGAGCGGTTCCTCGCCGTGAACGTCGCGCTCAACGACGTCGCCGCGATCCCGTTCATCCGCGCCGGTTGGGGTGAGGACGCGGACCTCGGGCGCTTCGACCTCATCATCGGCAGCGACCTGCTGTACGAGCCGGACCACGTCGAACTGCTCTCGGAGTTCATCAGTCGGCACGGCGAACCGACATGTGAGGTCCTCATCGTCGACGCCGGGCGCGGCCACGGGCCAGCGTTCACGCGAGAGATGACGAAACACGGCTTCGACGCGATGGACTACGAGCCGCCCGTGCACCCCGAGTTTGATCCCCCGTTTCGCCCGCAGTACCTGCGCTACCTGCGTCACGGCAAAAATTGACGTTGGACCCCCGGCGTCCGATCGTCGCGCCATGGATATACGCGCAATAGTGCTGGCCGCGATGGGCGGCGCGGCACTCCCCATACAAGTCGGCATCAATACGACCCTTGCCCGGCACGGCGCCGGAGCCGTCTGGGCCGCGATGGTCTCGTTCGGGGTCGGAACGGTCGGCCTGGCGGTGTTCTTCGCGGCCAGTCAGACCGAGCTGCCGGGCCGGGAACAGCTCAGCGCCGCGCCGTGGTGGGTGTGGCTCGGCGGCCTGCTCGGGGCGTTCTACGTGGCGGTGTCGGTCTGGTCCGCCCCGCGAATCGGCGCCGCCCTGATGTTTGCGCTCGTGGTCGGCGGCCAGATGCTCATGTCGACGATATTGGACCACCACGGCGCGCTCGGGATGCCCGAACACCCCGTCACGCTGGCCCGCTGCCTCGGCATCCTGCTGATCGTCGCGGGCGTGGTGCTCGTTCAGCGCTAATTTCGTAAATCCAAACGCGAGCGAGCCCGTTTCGGGGCGAGAATTCAATCTGGAGCTCTCGCATGAAACTGCACGTCGTGTCCGTCGCCATCGCCCTTTCCGCCCTCGCGTTCGCCGCGACTCGCCCGAGTGAAGCACCGCCTGTCGAGCCGGCGCTCTGCGAGCCCTGCGAAGATCAAGCGCCAGCCGTCGAGCGCGTGGACCCGCTCGAACTCGCCTACGACTGCGTGGCGAAGCTGCACCCTCGCGGCGTGGGCGCCGGCGGCTACCGGCTGCGCTACGATGCGGTCAGCTTGCGCGCGCTGCCGACCGCAGCGGAGCTCGCCGCGACACCGAAACCTTCGCCGTCGACGTGGTTGGTGCGCGTAGAAGAGGAAGACGGGATCGGCCGCTCGATTCCCAACGGTGTCGAAGTCGTCATCAATCGCTGGACCGGGGCATGCGGACGCGCGCCGATGGACTAAGTCGAGCTGATCTTGCCTTGCTCGATGACGATGCGCCGAGCCTTGTATAGCGCGCCGAGCGCCTGCTTGTACGCGCGCTTGCTCACGCCAAATGCCGCAAAGATTTCGTCTGGCGGAGACTTGTCCGTCAGGCTGAGCGAACCGCCCGCCTCCTTCAACGCCGCGAGGATCTGGTCGCTGAGGTCCGCGCGCGTGGCCAGCGGGGCCTGCATCGCGAGGTTCACCTTGCCGTCCGGCCGCACGCCCTTGATGTGCGCCATCGTCCGCATGCCGATCGTCAGCTGGTCGAGGGCGTCGCTCTCGAACACCATGCCGAGCACGTCGTCCTCGATCACGGCCTCGAAACCGAGATCGGTGCGCGTCGAGACGAGAATCTCGACCTCGTCGCCAATCTGGTAGTCCGTCGAGGTAGACGGCAGAAACTTCCGCAACTTGGAGCTCGCCGCGATGCGACCGGTGTTGTCCACGTACAGAATCACGACGTAGCGGCTGCCGACCTTCATCTTGCGGCGCTGCTCGCCGAACGGCACGAAGAGGTCCTTTTCGAGGCCCCAGTTCATGAAGGCGCCGACGCTGTTCACGGCGATGACCTCGAGGAACGCGCAGTCGTCGACCTCGGCCAGCGGGGCATCCGTCGTCGCGATCAGTCGGTCCTCGGAGTCGCGGTACACGAACGCCTCGATCAGCGCGCCAGCAGCGGCCCCCTCGGGCACCCACCGCGTCGGCAACAGGATCTCGCCGAGGTCGCCGCCATCGAGATACGCACCGAAGTCGACGAAACGATTGATTCTGATACGGTTTGTACGGCCGAGGATCGCCATCGGGTCTCACAGCGTTGGTGCGCGCCGACCATAGCATAGTCGCCCGCAAAATTGCCGCCACGCAGTCGATCGGTAACCATAGGCCCACGACCACGTACGCTATACGGGTCGTGCCTTACAGAGAGTACGCGATGAGTATTCAGAGTTTCACCGCCGAGCTGTTTCAGAAGCCGCGCCCACAGGCCAGCTATCCAACGTTGCCCGATATCGACGAGGAGACCGACGAGACCAACATCGCCGGGGTCTACGCGGTGGGCGAGCTGGCCGGCACCCCGCTGGTGTTGCTCGGCCTCAATGCGGGACATGAGCTCGTCGAGCGGATTGGCCCCGAGCTGAAGTCGAGCCGCACCGATGCCCACGGCGACGACGTCTACGACGTGCTGATCGTGGGCTCCGGCAGCTCCGGACTCGCCGCGGCGGTCGCCGCGAAGGACCTCGGCCTGAAGTACGTGGTGATCGAAGCAGCCGCGTTCGCGAACACCTTCGTGACGATGACCAAACACAAGCTCTTGCTCGCCGAGCCGCTCACGGTGAAGAAGAAGAGCCGCGTCTGGTTCGAGGAGTGCGAGAAGGAGGAGCTTCTCGAGCAATGGCACAAGCTCCGGGACGAAGAAGGTCTCGACATCCGCGAGCACGAGACCGTCCTCAACGTCGACGGCGAGATCGACGACTTCACGGTCAAGACCACCGACGGCGAGTACAAGGCCCGTCGCGTTCTGTTGTGCATGGGCAAGGCCGGAAACCCGCGCAAACTGAGGGTCCCCGGCGAGAAGGAGTTCGGCGGGCGCATCCACCACAAGCTGCTCGATCCGGACGACTTCGAGGGACAGGACATCGTGATCATCGGCGCCGGCGACGTCGCCTGCGAGGCCGCGATCTCGTTGGCCGAGAACCCCGCCAACACCGTGACGATGTCCGCGATCGACAAGGAATTCACGTACCCCAAGAAGCGCAACATCGACAAAGTCCGAGCCCTCGAGGCGAACGGCAAGCTCACGGTGCTGCTCGGGTCGAGCGTCAAGTCGTTCGGCGCCGAAGAGGTCACGATCGAGCTCGCCGACGGATCGACGCAAGGCGTGAAGTACGACAACGCGTTCGAGATGATCGGCGCCGAGCTTCCGATTCCGTTCTTCAACAAGGTCGGCATCAAGATCGCCAACGACTGGGGCGCCAAGCGCTGGGCGGCGCTCGTCCTGGCGTTCCTCGTCGTCTACTCGTTCTACGCGCTCAAGAGCTACTCCAAGCCGGTCGCCGGCTGGCCGTACAATCAACTGATCGACCCGGGGACCTACAACGCAACACTACTCGCGATGTTCAAGGTCGCGTTCGCGCCCTTTGCGTGGCTCTTCGAAGACAACGCGTTGGCCAAGATTTACAAAGACAAGGGATTTCAGGCCGGCTACCTGTACAGCGGCTTGTACACCGTCGTGATGGTGGTCTTCGGCGGCGAAGCGCTGCTGCGGTGGCGTGGAATCGCCAAGCACAAGGACTACCAGACTTACCGGTTCGCGAGCCTGCTCTCCTTCCAGGTCGGCTTCTTCCTGATCGTCAACGTCATCGCAGTGCACGCGCTGTCGCTGAAGTACGCATGGCGGTTCTGGGGCCTCTACCAGCCGTTCCCGTTGTTCTTCAACACGTTCTTCTGGTGGTATCCGAGCGACCCGAAACACATCGTGTACTTCTTCGTCGGCGCCGGCGCGTTTGGCAGCCTTATCTTCATGCCGTGGATGGCGCGCTACCACGGCAAGCGCTTCTGCACCTGGATCTGCGGCTGTGGTGGCCTCGCCGAAACGCTTGGCGACCGTTGGCGGCATCTGGCGCCCAAAGGGCCGCGCTCTCGGGTCTGGGAGTTCCAGGGCGGACTGATCTTCTTCGCGAGCATGCTCGTGCTGGCGGTGGTCGTGGGCGCGTTCGAGACGAGCGGCCAGAACGGCTGGTGGCAGGCCTACAGCTACATCGTCGACTTCTGGCTCGTCGCCGTGATCCCGATCGCGCTCTACCCGTTCTTCGGCGGCAAAGTGTGGTGCCGCTACTGGTGCCCGCTGGCGGCGTACAACCAGATCATGTCCGCGAAGTTCGGTAAGCTGAAGATCGTCTCGAACAAGAACTGCATCGAGTGCACGCAGTGCTCGAAGTACTGCCAAGTCGGCGTGGACGTCATGGCGTTCGCGAAGAACCAGCAGCCGTTCGACAACTCCAACACCGCCTGCATCCACTGCGGCATCTGCATCGACGTCTGCCCGATGGACGTGCTGTCGTTCGAGACTAGCGGCCCGCTGGCGATCGACCTCATCGCCGCGAACCAGTCCTCCGGCCTGACGGGCCGCCGCACCGCAAAGGTCCCCGAGGTGGTACCAGACCTCGTCGCGATGCTGTCGCGCTAAGTCGATAGCGCTCGGTCGGTGTCC
>JBFIHF010000412.1:0-5498 GCA_041601915.1 Bradymonadaceae bacterium | reverse complement strand
GAGTCGATGGCCCGCACGACGCGCTGGGAGAAGCGCTGTCTGGAGGCGCGCACGCGCAGCGACTGCGCGATGTTTGGGATCTTGCAAGGCGGCACGAACGAACAGTGGCGGGCCCAGCACCTCGACGAGATCGCGCCGTTGGGGTTCGAAGGCCTCGCGATCGGCGGCTTGTCAGTGGGCGAAGAGACCCAGGCGCGCTTTGACGCAGTGGAGTTCGTGGCCCCGAAGATGCCCGCGGACCGACCGAAGTATCTGATGGGGGTCGGCACACCGGAGGATCTCGTCGAGTGCATCGCGCGCGGGATCGACATGTTCGACTGTGTGCTGCCGACACGAAACGGTCGCAACGCCCAGTGTTTCACGAGTCGCGGCAAAGTGAATCTGCGCAACGCGGATGCCGCGCGGTTCATGGGCCCGATCGACGAAGACTGCGACTGCTACGCGTGCCGGAACTACACCCGCGCCTACATCCGCCATCTGTACAAGTCGAAGGAGATCCTCGCCGCGCGTCTGTGCACCTGGCACAACCTGCACTACTACACGCACCTCGTCGGACGGGCACGCCAGGCGATCGTGTCCGGTACGTTCGACGAGTTTCGACGCGCATTTTGGTCGCAGCGCGAATCGTCGGACGCCGTGGTTGCATAAAACCTACTCGCCGTGCCGGCAGTTGGTGCTTAAGAGTGTGTGGCGCACAGTAATCGCCCGCCCTTGACCGCGCCGGTGAACACTGCTATTCCACCTTGCCCTCGCGGGCCCAATAAAATGGGGCGCGACGGCGCATTTCCTTGCTGACGAGCGGCACCTTGATCGCAACCACCACTATCGTGTCCTTGCTCGCGCAGGCCGCGGGTACGCCGAGCACGGCGGACACCATCGTGGGCATGCTCACGCCATTCATCCTGATCTTTTTCGTGTTCTACTTCTTGATGTGGCGCCCGCAGGCGAAACGTCAGAATGCACACCAATCGTTCCTCAACGCGCTCAAATCGGACGACGAGGTGGTCACCGCAGGTGGCATCTTGGGTACGGTACGCAGCGTGGACGGCAACGTGGTCACGATCGAGGTGAGCAAGGGGACCAAGATTAAGGTATTGAAGTCTCAAATCCGCGGCTCTCGCGAGGCGCTGGTCAGCAAGAACGAAGAATCCTGACGATTTGAACGATTGTTTGACGACGGGCGATCCCCTCGGAGCTGTTTGAAATGAGTGCCAATTCCATACGCTGGCTCGTGGTGATTCTGGCCATTGTCGCCGCAGGCTACGGTCTTGCACCGACCGTGCTCGACGCCGCCGACGGCTCGCTCGATGGCGAGATCGGATTCGAGGGCGAGGCTGTCGACTTCATCATGGCGCACGGCGAGCCGTTGACGCTGGGCCTCGACCTGCAAGGTGGACTGCTGCTGCAGTATCACGTGCTGGTGGACAAGGCCGTCCAAGATAAGCTCGACCGGTCTGCCGCAGACATCGAAACCCGACTCCTGGAGAAGAAGGAGGGGGTTGGGGTGTCGGCGACGCACGTCTACGGCGAGAACCACATCCAGGTGAAGTTCACCGACCCGGCCGATACGAGCCTGCTCGACGAAGACCTGATGTCGTTCTACCAGAACTCGCTCACCAAGGTGGACGTGGGCGGCGGCGCCATCCATCTCGTGATGGACGATGAGTACGTCGACGAGACCAAAGACTACGCGATGACGCAGGCGATCGAGACGATTCGCCAGCGCGTGGACGCCCTCGGCGTCGCGGAGCCCAGCATCACGCGCCGCGGCCAGGCCGACATCATCGTGCAGCTGCCGGGCCTCAAGGAAGACGACGTCGACCGCGCGAAGAAGCTGATCGGACAGACCGCTCAACTCGAGTTCCGGATGGTCGACGACGCCGGGACGAACGCGTTCTTCAACAAGTTCTCGGGCAAGATTCCGGAAGGTTTCCAGCTCCGGATCATTGACGGCGGCTACCGGTCGGTCACGCACCGCGACAAAGAGGAGCTCAAGAAGTTCTTCAAGGGTCGCGTCGACGACGGCCACTTCATTGGCTATCAGCGCCACCCGGTCTACATCGACAAGGTCAATCAGGTCGTCGACGAAGAGCGGTCGTACTGGAAGTCCTACTACGTGTTCAGAAAGGTCGAACTCACGGGCGACTACATCCAGGAAGCGCAGGTCGCGATCGACCAGCAGTTCAACCGGCCTTACGTGTCGCTGAACTTCGACTCCAAGGGCGCGGACCTGTTCGGGGAGCTGTCGGCGAACAACGTTGGCAAGCGGATGGCGATCATGTTGGACGACAACGTGCAGAGCGCACCGGTGTTCAACGAGGCGATTCCGGGCGGACGCGCGCAAATCAACATGGGCGCGCTGCAGTCCTACACCGAGATCCTGGCCCAGTCCGAGGACCTCGTGATCGTGCTGCGCCACGGCGCCCTGCCCGCTCCCATCGAAAAGCAGTTCGAGACGGTGGTTGGACCCTCGCTGGGTCAGGATTCGATCGACAAGTCCAAGTTGGCGCTGACGGTCGGGATGCTGCTCGTGGTGCTGTTCATGCTGTTCTACTACCGGGCCAGCGGGTTCGTCAGCTGTATCGCGCTGATCCTGAACATGGTGTTCATCATGGGGGTGCTGGCCAGCGTCGGCGCGACGCTGACGTTGCCGGGAATCGCGGGGATCATCCTCACGATCGGCATGGCCGTCGATGCGAACGTCATCATCTTTGAACGAATTCGCGAGGAACGACTCGCAGGTCGCAAACCACGTGAGGCCGCCGCTCTTGGATTCGACAAGGCGCTGTCCGCAGTCATGGACGCCAACGTCACGACCGGCATCGCGGGCCTCGTCCTGCTGCAATACGGCACCGGCCCGATCAAGGGCTTCGCCGTGACGCTGCTGATCGGCATCGTCTCGACGATCTTCACTGCCGTTTTCATCTCGCGCCTTCTGTTCGACACGGTGCTGGTCACCGGGAACAAAGACACGCTCAGTATCTGACTCGATGGATGTTCGACGGCTTTGCCCGTCGTGAGGTGCAGACAAATGCTTCAACTGATTCCGAAAGACATCAACCTCGACTTCGTCGGCAAGCGCCGGTCGTTCGGCTTGATGTCGCTCATTCTGTGTCTGGCGAGCATTGCCGCCGTCGTCCTGATCGGCCCGAACTACGGGATCGACTTCAAGGGCGGCTCCGACATCATTCTGAAGTTCGAGTCGAACATTACGGCCGACGAAGTGCGGAAAGCGGCGCGGACGATCTTCGACGACGCGAACGTTCAGCGGTTCGGCGAAGAAGAGAAGAACGAGTTCCTCGTTCAGACCCAGGCCGTCTCGGTCGTCAATGCCAGCAACATCGAGCAGATTCGCGTCGCGCTGAAACCGTTGGGCGAGATTGACCGCGTGACGTGGAGCGCCGAGCAGCCGGATCGACTCGACATCGTCTACAAGGCCCCGGTCGACGTGGCCAAGATTTCGGCCGCCGTGACCGCGCAGGGACTCAAGGGCGTGGAGACCGAACAGCTCGGTGTCGCCGGCGAACCGCGCTACGTCGTCCGCTTCCAGGACCTTGGCCAGAAGGTCCGTGAGGGCTTCGCAGCCACGATGGGTGAGCGCTTCGACGCCAAGACGGGCCTGCAGCGCCTCGAGACGGTCGGCCCGCGCGTCGGCGAGCAGCTGCGCAACAGCGGTGTGCTGTCGATCCTGGTCGCCCTGCTGTTGATCCTGATCTACATCGCGTTCCGATTCGACATTCGGTACGCGCCGGGTGCGGTGGTCGCGCTGGCCCACGACGTCCTGATCTCCGTGGGTATCTTCACGATCATCAAGATGGAGATCAGCCTGCCGATCATCGCATCGCTGCTCACGATCATCGGCTACAGCCTCAACGACACGATCGTGGTGTTCGACCGGATCCGTGAGAACCTCACCGCGATCGGCGACGCGGATGTGCCGGGCACGGTCAACCGCAGTATCAACGAGACGTTGAGCCGCACGATCATCACGTCGTTGACGACGTTGCTCGCGGTCTTCGCGATCTACTTCTTCGGCGGCGGCCTGATCAAGGACTTCGCCTTCGCTCTGATCGTGGGCATCTGCGTAGGTACCTACAGCTCGGTGTTCATCGCTTCGCCGGTGATGCTGTCGATGGATGCGTACCTCCGCAACCGCCGCGCGAGCCAGAACGTCGCATCGGCGTAGCTGAACGATGCACACGTCGCGCCGCGCGGTCGCGCGGCGCTTCGAATTTCTTGCCCTCAAGGGCTGTTCCTTGGGTGCCTCCTCAGAGGGTCCAGTGAACGTCAGGCGCAACAACGTCGATCGCGAGTGGGTGCTGCACAAAGCCACGGGCGAGAACTGGCAGACGCTGTGCGGCGAGTTCGACCTCCACCCACTGATCGCGCAGATCCTGTGGAATCGAGGGATCCGTGAGGTGGACCACGCCCACGACTTCCTCGAGCCGTCGTTGAGCGACATCCACGACCCGTTCCTCATGAAAGACATGATGAGTGCGGTCGGCGAGGTGCTCAAAGCGATCGAGCGCGGGGACCGCATCTCGATCCACGGTGACTACGACGTGGACGGGGTGTGCAGTGTGGGAGTGTTGTTTGGCTTCCTGCGCGATATCGGGGCCAACGTCACGTACTTCATCCCGACCCGAGATCAGAACGGCTATGGGCTGAACATCGAGACGGTTCGGCGCATGCACGCCGAGGGCGTGGGACTGCTCATCACCACCGATTGCGGGATCTCGAACGTCGAAGAGGTCGCTGCGGCGAACGCGCTGGGCATGCGCTGCATCATCGTCGACCATCACACGATTCCGCCGGTCCTGCCGGCGGCACGAGCGATTCTGAATCCATTGCAGCTGGACTGCGGGTTCCCGTTCAAGCACCTCGCCGCGGTGGGGGTGACATTCAACTTCGTCGTCGCGCTGCGGTCCGAGCTGCGCGAGCGCGGCGTGTTCAACGTCGTGCCGGAGCCCGACCTCCGGCGCTACCTCGACCTCGTCGCAATGGGCACGATCGCGGACGTGATGCCGCTCGTGGACGAGAATCGGATCTTTGTTCGACTAGGACTCGAGGTTCTGGCGAAGCGCCGGCGGGCGGGCGTATCGGCGCTGATGGATCAGGCGGCGGTGGAGATCGGCCCGGTCGACGCGCGGACCGTGAGCTACCGTATCGCGCCGCGCATCAACGCCGCAGGTCGCATGAGCGACGCATCGATCTGCGTGGAGCTTCTGACGACGCGCGACTACAAACTCGCTGTGAAGCTGGCGACGTCGCTGGAGGAGCTGAACGGCGCGCGCCAGGAAGAGGAGCGCGGGATTCTGGAAGAGGCGATGGCCGAGGCCCAGCGGCAGGTCGACCTCGATCACCGCGTGTTGGTCATCGCCGGCGAGAACTGGCACCGCGGTGTGCTGGGGATCGTGGCGAGCCGTGTGATGGAGCAGCACCACCGGCCGGCGGTGCTCATGGGTATCGAGGACGGAATCAGTCGCGGCAGTGCCCGG
>JBFIHF010000411.1:0-5550 GCA_041601915.1 Bradymonadaceae bacterium | reverse complement strand
TGCGACCGCGTCCGCCCGCCTACGAAGCATCCGGCATCCGGTCTCCAGCCGGTCGCCCAGGTCCGCCCTGGCGGCGCGCCAGGCGCAACGGCGCCAACGGCGCCGTGCGCCGCAGCGCGAGCGGGAGCCGGCGGGGCCGGGGTCCCGCGGAGCGAATCAGGAGGCGACGAGACGCGGCGGCAGCCGCGTTTCGTGGCCGAGTAATGAGCGGAGCGGGTCCCGGCCCCGCCGAGCGACCGCGTCCGCCCGCCTACGAAGCATCCGGAGGCCGGAGCCCGGAAGCCTCGTCCGAGTTACCTCAATAGGCTTCCGGCCACCGGCATCCGGAGGCCGGAAGCCGGTGCGCCGTGGAGCCGGTCGCCTATCGTCTAGGGCGAAAGCCGATGGATGTCGCGCGGGAACAGCGTGACCTCGCGGAGGTTTTCGGCCCCCACGAGCTGCATCAGGAAGCGTTCGAGCCCGATCGCGAAGCCGCCGTGCGGCGGCATCCCATAGCGGAACGCCTGCAGGTACCCTTCGAAGGGCTCCGTCGACAGCCCTCGTGCGGCGAGCGCGGCGAGGTAGTCTTCGTAACGGTGGAGCCGCTGACCGCCGGTGACGAGTTCCGTGCCGCGGAAGAGCAAGTCGAACGAGTTCGACGACGTCGGCTCCTCGGGCGCCGGGTGGGTGTAGAACGGGCGCTTCGCCAGCGGGTAGCCGGTGACGAACACCCAGTCCGAACGGTGTTCGGCCAGCGCCCAGGTTCCGATCGCGCGCTCTTCGGCCGGCGAAAGGTCAGGCTCCGACGCGTCGCCGCCCGCGACCGCTTTCGCTTCGCCAAAGCTCAGCGCGACGATCGCCTGCGGGACCTCCGGAAGCTCAATGCCGAGCAGCGCGAGCTCGGCGCCGCAACGTTCGGCGACCATCTGGAGCATCCCGCGCAGCGTGGCCGTGAGCATCGCCATCACGTCGAGGTGGCTCGCGATGAACCCCATCTCGACGTCCAGCGAGACATACTCGTTGATGTGACGCGATGTGGCGTGGGGTTCGGCACGAAACACCGGGCCGACCTCGAACACCCGCTCGAAGACGCCGACCATCATCTGCTTGTAGAACTGCGGACTCTGCGCGAGGTACGCCTTGCGGCCGAAATACTCGACCTCGAAGACGTTGGCGCCGCCTTCGGTCGCCGACTCCACCAGCTTTGGCGTCTGCACCTCGGTGAAGCCGTCGGGCTGCAGCGTGGCGCGAAAGCCGGCCATCGCCGCCGCCGAGACCTGGAACACCGCACGGCGCATCGGGTGGCGCAGCGTCAGCGGCGCGAAGTCCAGCAACGTCGGCAGCTGCGCGGCGAGCGTGCGTTTGCCCAGTGTGACCGGGAGTGCCTCGGTGACGGCCGTCAGCACCTCGAGCGACGTGGCCTGTACTTCTGCGCCACCGGGGGCCGCGTCATTGCTGACGACGAGCCCCTCGGCGCGGATCACGCTCTCGGGCCCGGCGAGGCCCAGGGTCTCCCGCAGCGCGCGTGGCACCACGAGCTGAGCGGTGCCCGCCCCGTCGCGCAGCACGAGAAACGAGAAGTTGCCGAGGTCGCGGATCGCGTGCAGCCAGCCGTGAAGCTCGACGTGGGCGCCGACAGAGCTCGGCACCGCGGTGGTTCGTATCGGGATCGGTTCGTGGGTGTTCATCAGTCTCTCCTTGCCGGGCAGCGAAGCGCGCCCACGGAGAAACCGTCAGGAGCGTTCGATGCCGCAGATATCGTTGTCGTCGTTGCTGGTCATCGATTCGCTCCTTGCTTGCGCGCACTTGGCAGCACGCACCACGTCACCCAACCAGATTCATCTGGCGTTGTCCAATCAACGATTGTTGAACCTGCACGAAACATCGCCATAATCGCCCTGATCTTTGAGGTGTCTGTTTTTGGTCTCCGTGAAAGCCAAACTTCTCGCACTCCTTCGACGCGGTGGACCGCTCGAATGGGGATTCGTCTGCGGACTCGCGGTCCCGTTGATCGTGCTCGACATCGTGTTGCGCGCGATCCGAGTCGTCGAACGGGGGGCGCAGATGGAGGCGCTACGCTGGATCGACGTCTTCAAATCGGACGCGTTCTTCCTCATGGCGTTTGTCGCGTTCGGACTCGCCGCGCTGTACGCGACGCGTGGCTCGCGGCTGCGCTACGTCGCGTTCGCGGGCACGCAGATGCTCGCGGTCACGATCGCGCTCACGGAAGTCGTGTCGTTCAACTTCTTCATGCGGACCGGGTCGACGCTCGATTTCCAGCTGATCTTCTTCACGCTGTCCCAACTCATGATGACGTACGACGTCGTCGCCAGTGAGGTGCCGACGTACATCTGGGGCATGATGGTGGCGAGCGGCGTGCTCGGTCTCGTCGTGCCGTGGGCGTTTGCGGCGGGCTGGGCGAGATGGGTTCGACCGCGAATCAACGCTCCGCCCACGCAGCGTCTGCCGCGCTACGGCGTGGCCAAGTGGGCCGTGATCGCGGTCCTCGCGTGTGTGGTGGCCCTGCAGCGGCCGCTCGCCGAGCAGAACACCGCGTTTGCGCGCAACGCGACGCTCACGGTCTGCGTCTCCGCGGTGTGGTCCGTGCGCGAGCTGCTCGCGGAGACGAACATGGCGGTGACCGACACGACGAAGGCGGTCCTCGTTCCGCACGGCCTGGGCGGTAAGAAGCGCAACGTCGTCGTGATCCTGCTCGAGTCGACGCGCGCACGGTCGGTCACGCTGCACGACCCGAAGCTGAAGACGACGCCACACCTCCTCGAGCTCGCCAAGACGAGTCTCGTGGCCGATCGCGCGTACGCTGTCGTCCCGCACACCTCGAAGGCCCTCGTCGCCACGCTGTGCGGGATCGAGCCGCGCCTGCACGTCCCGATTACCGAGGCGACCGCGGACGGCATCCCCGGCAAGTGTCTGGCGCAGCTGTTGACCGAGGTCGGGTATCGAACCGCGTTCTTCCAGTCCGCGACGCAGCGGTTCGAGAATCGTCAGCAGCTCACCGACAACATGGGCTACGACACGTTCACGCCGCTGGAGAAGATGTCGAAGACCGGCTGGGCGAAGGTGAATTACTTCGGCAACGAAGACGACATCATGCTGAAGCCCAGCGGCAAGTGGCTCGACGAGGTCGGGGACAAGCCGTTCATGATGACGTACCTGACGCTGACGCCGCATCACAACTACCTCGCGCCGAAGCGTTACGGGCGCCACAAGTTCGATGAAGACGACGAGCTGAACCGCTATCTCAACTCGGTTCACTATGTCGACGCGTTCGTTCACAACGTGATCGAGATGTTCAAGGACAAGGGACTCTACGAAGACACGATCTTCGTGGTCCTCGGCGACCACGGCGAGGGCTTCGGCGAGCACGGGCGCCGCCAGCATGACAACGTCATCTGGGAGGAGGGGATCCGCGTGCCGCTGTTGATCCACGACCCGCAGCGTTTCAAGGAGGGCAAGCGCGTCTCGTTCGGCGTGAATCAGCTCGATGTCTTGCCGACGGTCGCGGACCTACTGGGTTTCGAGATTCGCGATGCGACGTTCCCGGGGGCCAGCATCGTCACCCTGGATCGCGAGCGCACGCTGCGCTCTCACTGCTGGTACGAGCGGCGCTGCATGGCCTCAATGCGAGGGCATGAGAAGTTCATCTACCATTTCGACGAACGGCCGGATGAGTACTTTGACCTCGCCAAGGATCCGCTGGAGGAGAACAGCCTCATCGGTGAGTTCAAGCAGTCCGAGGAACGTCGATCGGACCTCATCGCCTGGCGTGGCAAGGTCAACGCAAGGTACCGGCAGCACGCCGAAGGCCAGCTCAAGAAGTACGTGACGGACGAGCATCCCGTGCTCGAGCACCCGCTCGAAGGCGTCGAGTTCGGCAACTTCGTGCGGCTACTCGGGGTCGAGTATCCGCGGGGCGAAGAGTTCAAGCCGGGCAGCAATGCGTCGGTGACGTTCGTCTTCGAAGTGCTGCGGAAGCCGCCGTTGGAGTGGAAGCTGTTCCTGCACGGCGAGTCGAAGGGCACGAAGCTGAAGAACCTCGACCACCCCACGGTGGACGGGCTGTATCCACTGGAAGACTGGGAACCGGGCGACTTCATCCGCGACAACGTGCGCTTTAAGATTCCGGCCGGTGCGCGCGACGAGTACACGCTGTGGCTCGGTTTCTATCACCCCAAGGACGGTCGCGCCGAAGTCACCGGGATCGAGACGGACAACGACCGCCGCGCGCGCGCCGCGACGTTGAAGCTCAGCCGGAAATCGCCGCCGAAACCGAGCCTCAAGCCACTGCAGCGCGCTCCGATTCCGCCGAAGCTCGCGCCCAAGCTCCCAACGCCGTAACATCGCGGGGCATTGCACCACGCACAGTCGGCGTGCACGCGAGGAGCGTGATGAGGATCGAGGTCCGAGCCTGTCTGGTCGTCCTGTTGGCCTTGGCCTGGCCCACCGAGGTCTGGGCGACCTGTGACTGTGAGGCGCTCGCCGCGAAACGGGGCACGAGCGCGCCGATCCAGTTCTGGGGCCGGCTCAGCGAGTCGAAGCAGGCCTATCAGCAAACCCTGGTCAAGTTCGCCGTCGTCCAGAGCGTGGGTAGCCGGTCAGTCCATGGGACGGCCGAGTTCCGGATCAGCAAGCAATGCCCGATCAGTGTGAAGCGAGATACCAACTATCTCGTGCACTCGTTCGTTTGCGCCGACTCGAAGCACAAGTGGTGCCTCGATGGATGTTCCCTCACGCGCCCGTTGGCGCGGCCCCCCGAGCCGGGTGAGGTGTACGATGACGTCGCGGCGCTGGACACCGACGAGTCGCGACGACTCGAGCTCGAGGTCGCGCAGGCGCTGCGGGAGTGTCCGCGATCGACGCGCGAGCGGACCACGTTCATGGTCGAGCTCGGCGGCAGCCAAGACCCTCTGCTGGTCGAACCCTCCACCGCTGAACTCGACTGCGTCGGGAAGGCGCTCCTCTCCGTGCGCGCCCCTCGTCAGTTGGTGTCCGTCAGCGGCAGCATCGATTGGAAGCCCCGCCCGCCGAGCGTCGACGTCGACGTGTGGGATTGCGCGGAGGCGCCATGGACCTGCTTGCGGTTCGGCGACGCGCTCCTCGAAAAGCTCCTCGTCGTGGAGGCGCCGATGTCCGAGGCGCAGGTTCGGTTGTTCGAGGCCGAGCTCGATCACCTGCGAGGCGACCACCCATCGATCGAGATCGCCCGTCAGATCTGCGGGGTCGATGGATTCATCCGCGCGGAGTCCTTCGCGCTCGAGCATGGCTTCGTCGAGACGCGGGGATGGAACGCGAGCTTCGACGCGATGGCGTTCGAATGCGCGATGGCGCTGGGGGACTACCGGATCGCCCAGAACTACGTGGACGGGGCGGCGCAGGGCGCGCTCGCCGGGGTGGTTTTGGATTGGGCGGCGGTGCGCGACGGCCAACCACTTCCGCTGCGACGCGCCGAGCCGACGTTCCTCGAATCGGCGCGGACCGCCGACGAGACGCTCACCCCCGTGCTGGTGCGCCAGCAGTTCGCGCGGTCGGCGGGATGGGTGAACAACCCCG
>JBFIHF010000410.1:0-5596 GCA_041601915.1 Bradymonadaceae bacterium | reverse complement strand
GGGGCGCTTCGCGCCGGGGGCGCTTCGCGCCGGGGGCGCTTCGCGCCGGGGGCGCTTCGCGCCGGGGTTAAGGTACGCCAGCGTAGGTGAAGTCGATGTTGAGGCCGCCGGCCTGGGCTTTGGTGAAGCGGAAGAGCTTGTGGTAGCGGGCGCGGGAGCGGACGATGGGGTCGGAGGCGCGATCGCTGGAGAGGGTCTTGTAGAGGTGTTTGGCGGCGCCGCGTTGATCTTGCAGGTCGAGGGACCAGGCGAGGAAGAGGCCGACTTCGGCGCGGCGGGCGGGGCGCTCGATGACGTCGAGGGCGCGGCGAAAGGCGCCTTCGGCACGGCGGCCGCGGTTGAGACGGAGGGCGATGAGGCCGGCGAGCACACCGAGGCAGGGTTCGTTGGGCTCGAGGGCGAGGGCGTGTTCGACGAGCACGATCAGCTTGTCGTCGCTCGCCGAGCCGGCGGCGTGCAGGGCCGCGGCTTCGCGGTAGAATTCGAACGCTTTGCCGTTGGGGGTCTCATGCCAGCCGGGGTACGGCATGAAGGGGAGCTCGTCGAAGGTGGGACCGCCGGACCGTAGGCCGTTGGCCTCGAGGTCGAACGGTACGTACCAGCCGCGGCTCGTGGGGGACCGACCGGCGGCGACCCAGACCCGGCGGTGGGTGGGGTCGAAGACGACGCTCGCCACGGTGAGCACGTTCACGATCGTGGGGCCGAGCAGCCGCTCACGGCCGGTGAGCGGATCGGTGAAGTCGCCCAAAATGCGGGCCATGTCGACGGGGCCCGCGGAATCGGCGAGCTCCACGAGGCACTGCGTGACGCGGTCCTGGCGCGCGTAGTTGCAGCGCCGATACTCGGGGTAATAGTCGACCTCGGTCTTCTCGAGGTCTTCGCCCCAGTACACGTTCGCGTAGCCGAGCGCGCCTTCGCCCTCGTTGACCCACTGCAGGTTCTCCTTGCCCGGTGCGACCTCGTAGACGGCGGCGCGACCGGTGTCGCCTTCGGTCATTACGTAGGTCCAGCCGGAGACCGGCGGATGTTCGCGCAAGATGCGGACCGCTTCGTCGATCGTGCGCGCATCGCGCATCACGACCTCGGTGGCGATGCCGACGGGGACGCCGTCGAGGTCGAACTCGTCGGGGAAATGCTGGTGAATCACGAGCGTGAGGCCCGCGGCATTCATGCACGTCGCGCCCGCGCCCATCACGCCGGCGGCGGAGACCGCCACGAAGTCGAGGCCGCGATCGGGGTGGAAGAACACGACGGTGGGGAAGCGATCCCAGGTGTTGAGCCCGAAGTAGTCGAAGTTCCGGGCGTGCAGCGTGCGGTCGGCGCGCGGCGGCACGGCAACCGCGCTCGTGCAGCCGAACGCGGGCACCGCGCCGAGGCCCATCGCACGGTCCGTACCGAGCAGCTTGTGGTAGCTGCCCACGACCCACAGAAACAGCTCCGGCATCAGGTAGGCGCGCCAGACGTGGTCGACCGGCAGTTCGGTGACGCGCGCGTACGCTTCGATGGCGCGCACCATCTCGGCCGGATACTTGCGGCGCAGCTTGCGGCCGACGACGCCGTGCGCGGCCGAATCGAGCAACCCTGCGACGCGACGAACCGGCGAGTTCGCAAACGTGTGCTCGAGATGATTGGCGAACGTCGGCACGAATCCGAGCTTCGCTTCGTCCCGCGTCCGCATGCCGAGCTGGACGGCCATCTCCTCGGCGGTGCCGGCGACGTTGATGAAGCGCAGGTCGCCGTACGGCGTGGCGACGAGGCCCGCGCGATCCGGGGTCTCGGGCGTGACGACGCAGGGCGGCGGCGCCTGCGCATCCCAGCTGCGGGTCACCGTCGTCATACGCGCTGGAGCGCCTGCGCCCACAGTGCGAGGTGGTGTTCGCGCGTCGCGTCGCCCATCACTGGCTCGAAGGTGCGGTCCGCTTTCCAGGTGTTCCGGACGTCGTCGAGATCGGTGAAGATCCCGGCGCCGAGGCCCGCAAACAGTGCGGCGCCGAGCGCCGTCGTCTCGACCATCTTCGGGCGGACGATCGTGGTGCCGAGGAAGTCGCACTGCATCTGCATGAGCAGGTCGTTCTGCGAGGCGCCGCCGTCGACCTTGAGTACCTTGAGCGGCGCGCCGAAGTCGCTCTCCATCGCGGTGAGGATGTCGACGTTCTGCAGGGCGATCCCTTCCAGGACGGCCCGAGCAATATGGGCGCGCGTCGTGCCGCGCGTCATGCCCCACAGCACGCCTCGCGCGTCGGGGTTCCAGTGCGGGGCGCCGAGCCCGGCCAGTGCCGGCACGGCCACCACGCCATCGCTCGATGCCACGGTCGCGGCGAGCTGCTCGATCTCGGGGGCCGAGTCGAAGAACAGGAGACCGTCGCGCAGCCACTGGACCATCGCGCCAGCGATGAAGGCGCTGCCTTCGAGGGCGTAGGTCGTCTCGTCGCCCAGTTTCCATGCCGCCGTCGTGAGCATGCGGTGGTCGCTGATCACGACATCGGTACCGGTGTTCATGAGCAGGAACGCACCGGTGCCGAACGTGCACTTCGCCGACCCCGGCTCGAAACACGCCTGGCCAAACAGCGCGGCCTGCTGATCGCCGGCCATGCCGCAGACCGGTGTGCCGTCCGCCAATCCCTCGACCCCGCGGACCTCACCGTAGACCTCGGAGTTGCTGACGATCTCGGGCAGCAGGCTCTGCGGGACGCGAAACAGGTCGGTGAGATCGCTGTCCCAGGCGCCGGTGCTCAGGTCCATCAACAGCGTGCGCGAGGCGTTGGAGACGTCCGTCTTGTGCACGTCGCCCCCCGTCAGCCGCCACAACAGAAAGCTGTCGATCGTGCCGAAGGCGAGCTCGCCGCGCTCCGCTCTAGCCCGCGCACCTTCTACGTGGTCGAGGATCCACTCCACCTTGGTGCCCGAGAAATACGGATCGAGGATCAAGCCCGTCTTCTGCTGCACGGGATGCTCCCACTCCTCGCGCAGGCCCTTGACCCGGTCCGACGTCCGGCGGTCCTGCCACACGATCGCGTTGTAGATCGGGGCGCCGGTCTTGCGATCCCACACGACCGTGGTCTCGCGCTGGTTCGTGATCCCCACACAGGCGATGTCGCCCGGGGCGATGTTCGCTTGCCGACTCGCCTGCGCGATCGTGGTGATCGTGGACCTCCAGATCGCCTCGGGGTCGTGCTCGACCCACGACGGCTGCGGGTAGATCTGCTCGAATTCCTGATTGACGCGTGCGACGACATTGAGGCCCTCGTCCAGCAGGATCACGGTCGTGCCGGTGGTCCCCTGGTCGATGGCGCAGATGATGCGGCCCATAGCTCACCTCTGTTTCGCGAACGCCATGTCATAGCAACTGCGAGGCGCCCTCGCCAGCCGCACGACTCGACGCGGGTGGATGTTGTTCGACGCCTCGGCATCGACTATCTGTGGGGCACCTGAAGCGGAGCGCGAGCGATGTTCAAAGCGGCAATCATTGGTGGGACGGGTTACGGCGGCGCGGAGCTGTGCCGACAACTTCTTCAGCACGCCGACGTGCACCTCGAGCGCGTCGTCGCGATCGACAACGTCGGCAAGAACCTCGGCGAGGTGCACCTGAATCTGCTGGGTCGCACGGACCTCGTGTTCGAGGAGATGTCGCCCAAAGACGCCGCAAACGGCGTGGACATCGTGCTGCTGGGACTGCCGCACAAGGTCAGCGCGACGGTGATGTCCGAGCTGCTGGAGACCGGGGCCAAGATCGTGGACATGTCCGGCGACTTTCGGCTGCGGGACCTCGCGTCGTACGAGAAGTACTACGGCGTCAAACACCCGCGACCCGACCTGCTCGGCACGTTTGTCTACGGTCTGCCGGAGCTGAATCGCGCGGCGATCCGCGACGCGCGTTGCGTGGCCAGCCCGGGCTGCTTCGCGACGACGATCGCGCTGGGGCTGCTGCCGTTCGCCAAAGCGGGGCTGCTGAACCAGCGCGTGCGCACGGTGGCCGCGACGGGGTCGTCGGGCAGCGGCGCGTACGCCAACGCCGGAACGCACCACCCGTATCGTGCGGGCAACCTGAAGATCTACAAGCCGCTCGACCACCAACACCGCCCCGAGATCGAACAGACGATGGCGGACGCGGGTGCGGGCGATAAGTTCCACCTCGACTTCGTGCCGCTGTCGGCCCCGCTGGTGCGCGGGATCCTCGCCAACAGCATCTTCGACGTGCCGGCCGACTACGACCGAGACCGCGTCGCGTCGCTGTATGAGCAGACCTTCGCCGATGCGCCGTTCATCAAGGTCGTCAAGGGGCGTTACCCCGAGGTCGTCGCGATCGCGGGCACCAACTACGTCGAGGTCGGGTTCGAGCTCGGCCATCCGCACGACGGCCTGCGCTCGGTCGTCGCGACGAGCGCCATCGACAACCTCGTCAAGGGCGGCGCCGGACAGGCCGTGCAGAACATGAACATCATGCTGGGCCTCGACGAAGATGCCGGCCTGATGAGCTCGATGGGGATCTGGCCGTGACCCAGACGATCGTCGTGAAGCTCGGCGGCAACGTCGCCACGGACCCCGAACAGCTCGACGCGATCGGGCAGGACCTCGCCGCGTTGGCCGCCACGGGCGCCGCGATCGTCGTCGTGCACGGCGGCGGACCGCAGGTCAGCGAAGTCTCGAAGAAGCTCGGGATCGAGCCGAACATCGTCGCCGGGCGCCGCATCACCGACGCCGCGACGCTCGAAGTCGTGAAGTACATCCTCGCTGGCCAGATGAGCGTCGACTTCACGTGCGGCCTCGCGAGGTCCGGCCTGCGCACCGTGGGCCTCAGCGGCGTGTCGAGCGGGCTCGTCGCCGCCGTGAAGCGACCGCCCCGCGTGGTGTCCGGGGGCGGCGACGCGCCGATCGACTTTGGCCACGTCGGCGACATCGTGGGCGTGAACACGCATTTGCTCCGCACGCTGCTCGACGCCGGCTACGTGCCCGTCATCAACAGCGTCGCCGCGGACGCCGAACAGCGCCCCTACAACATCAACGCGGACATCGCGGGCACCTGCATCGCCGCCGAGCTCGGGGCCGACCACCTGGTGCTGCTGACGGGAGGGGTCGCCGGGGTGCTGGGCGACAAAGACGTCCCCGAGACCCGCATCCCGCGACTCACGGCAGCCCAGGCGCGCGAAGCGATTCGCTCCGGCGTCATCCAGGGCGGCATGATCCCCAAGATCGAGGAAGCCCTCGCCGTGCTCGACCGCGTCGGCGCTGTGCACATCCTCGGCGACGTCTCGGCCGGCGAGTTGCGCCGTGCTCTCGACGAGCCCGGCGTGGTGGGGACCGCGATCGTCCCCTGACCGACAAACTACAGGTTGAGTAGGAACCGGAGTTTCTCGTCCACGTCGGCGAGAATGTTACGCTCTAGCGTGCCCAGGAGCCCACTAAGTCTCGCGGTCGACACCGTTCGAATCTGATCGACGAGCACCTGCGAGTCCTGCGCGAGGCCGTTGGCGGCCGATGACGGCACATCGAGGCGATTGGGGTACGGTTTGAGCTTGGATGTCATCGGTAGGACAGTCACAAGCCCGGCAGCGCTCGTGTTGAACAATTCGTCGGACACGACCAACGCGGGACGCTT
>JBFIHF010000409.1:0-5620 GCA_041601915.1 Bradymonadaceae bacterium | reverse complement strand
GCGCCTGGACCAGGGCGCCGGGACCGTGTGGGCAGCCGATCAACGCGAGGGCTTCCACGGCGGTGCCTCCTACACGCGGCGCGTCACCAACGACGCACAGGCGCGCGTGGTGTTCGACCTGTTCGGACCGCATGCCGACTATGTCCGCGTGATGCCGTTTCTCGAAGGCATCGTGTGCAGCGTGCACGGACTGGTCTTCGACGACTACGTGGCCGCGTTTCGCCCCTGCGAGATGTTGTGTTTTCGCCGCCCAGACGGACGCTTTCACTACGGCCGCGCGGCGACATTTTGGGACCCGCCGACCGCCGATCGCGAAGCGATGCGGGAGATGGCGCGCGTCGTGGGACGGCACCTACGCGCCGAGTTCGGCTACCGTGGCGCATTCACAATCGACGGCGTCATGACCGCGGATGGTTTTCGCCCCACCGAGTTGAACCCCCGGTTTGGCGCGGCCCTCGGCGTTTTGGCCTCCCCGCTGGACCTCGACATGGTGCTGCTCAACCTCGCCGTCGCGGAGTCCGAACCGTGCGATTGGCGTCCCGCCGACCTCGAGGCGTTGGTCCTCGGCGTCGCCGACGCGCAGCGCTCCGGCGGGACGATGGCCGTCGTCAGCGTTCCGCTGGAGAACAGCGAGGACATCGGGCTGATCTACCAGGACGGCGTCTTCCGCCGCGCCCATCCCGAAGAAGAACCGCACGCGATCGGGTACTGCGGCCCTCACGCGGCCGGCGGCATCGTGAATGTGAAATTCGTGCCCGCGCATACGCCGGTCGGCGAGTCCGTGTCGGTGCGCGCAGCGGCCGGTCTCAAGTGGGCCGACGAAGAGTGGGGACTCGATCTCGGGCCCATGGAGCCACCTCAAGACGTACGACGAGGTTAATCGTCGCCACCGGTTGGCGTGCGAACATCTCGCTGCGATTTGACGAAGTGTGTACTATGTAGTACACAGTACACATGGCGGTTACGTTCGGCACATATCTCCGGGAGCAGCGAGAGGCGAAGCGCAAGTCGGATCGCGCCTACTCGTTGCGCCAGGTCGCCGACCGCATCGGGGTGCAGGCCTCGTATCTGAGCAAGGTCGAGCGCGACGATGTCGCGCCGCCCTCCGAGGATACGATTCGCCGAATCGCCGAAGATCTCGAGGAGGACGTGGATGTCCTCCTCGCTTTGGCCGGCAAGGTCTCGACGGACCTCAAGGCGGCAATCATCAAACGACCGAAGCTCTTCTCGCAGCTGATCCGCGAGCTCGCCGAACTGCCCGATGGGGCAGTCCTGCGGCTCGTGCGTGAGGTGAGCGACGGGGACTGGTAACTGGAGACGAACATGCTCGAACTCACTGAAAACGCCCTGGTGTTCACGTTCCCCGAAGTCCACGCCGAGGCGCGCCTCGTCATCGAGTTCCAGCGCACGCTGCGGATCCCCGACGACGGACGCGACTACCCGCTGCCCCCCGGACTGGGCCGCTTCCCGATGCAGCACCTCGACGACCACGCCGACCGCGTGCCACCGAGCTGGATGAAGCGCGGCGGCGTGATGTTGCCGATGTATCAGTCCGAGGCGCTGTGGCTGAACTTCCGGCCGTCCACCGGCTCCGGTCGCCCGTCGGCCTATCCGTTCGCGATCAAGATCGCGGCCGGCAAGATCAACGCCGCGAGCGGCGAGGCGTGGAGCAACGAGCTGAAGAAGAAGGAGACCACGGGGTGGTTCAAGAAGAAGGAGAGCCCCACCGACTACCTCGTCGCGCCGAAGCAACCGTGGCTCGACGGCTACGTCGTCGACACCGGGCGGATCCGGCAGTTCGTGGCGATGCCGCTGGGGGACGGATACACCGCCGAAGAACAGATCACGGGGGTCGCCGAATTCGGCGGCATTCAGGTCATCGTCTACCCGATGCGCGGCGATGCCTATGAACGGCTGTTCCCGAAGCAGCACTTCGGGTCGTTCAGCGCGGCGCGGTCCAGCGGGTGGGGCGGCGGCGGCCCGGCGGCCAGCGGGGCGAGCTACGGCCAGGCACCCTCGGCCGCCGCACCGCAACAGGAGTTGCAGAGCAGCATGGGGCTCGCCGCCGGTGGCGCGATGAAGCAGGAGATCTACGACGACGACTTCGACTTCGCGGACTGGGACCACAAGACGTCGAGTCGTTGCTTCGTCCACCTCGCCAACTCGACGGCCTGGAAGGACATCACGGGCACGACGCCGCCGCACAAGTGCCCGACCTCCAAGGAGTACAAGAGCGCCGGATTGCCCTGGTACGACTACTACGACGACACCGCCAGCGTGAGCGCGGGCTCCGCGATCCTCAACACCCTCAAGACCGTCAGCCAGCTCGGCAAGGAGAAGGGCGAGAAGCCGTTGCCCGAGAACGCGCCGGTCAACCCGACCCACGTCGTCAAGGTCGGCAAGCGGCGCCCCAACGAGGTCAGCGACGGCGATTTCTGAGCGCGCGCGCACGCCACTTGCGGTCACGCAGGGGGTCGTCCAAGCTAACGCCATGGCCTACCCGGTCGGACACAGCTTCAGTTTCACACGCAGCTTCTCCGAGGCCGATGTCGCGGCGTTCGCCGCCGTGTCACAGGACCACGGCGCGCATCACACCCAGCCCGACGCGTCGGGCCGGGTGATGGTCCATGGCCTGCATACCGCATCGTTGGCCACCCAGATCGGTGGTTCGATCAACTTCGTCTCCCGCACCATGACGTTCGAGTTCCTGACGCCTGTCTACAGCGGCGACACGATCACCTGTGTCGCCACGGTGGACGACGCCGAGGATCGCGGGACTAAGTGGCGATATTCGATCTCGTTCGCGTTCACCAACCAGGTTGGCGAAGTCGTCGCGACAGGTTTCACGCGTGGCGTGGTGTTCGAGCCCCGGAGCTGACGATGGAAAAGCCGACCCCCAAAGCAATCGCCCTGTTCGATAGCGCCTTCCCCGCCGACGAGCGCGCCGAACGCAAGCAGATGTTCGGGATGCCCGCCGGGTTCGTGAACGGCAACATGTTCTACGGAGTGTTCACGAACGGCGTGGTGCTGCGCGTCGGCGAGGCGCGCCGCGACGAGCTGTCGGCCCATGACGGGATCGCCCCGTTTGAGCCGATGCCCGGGCGCCCATGGAAAGAGTACGTGCTGGTCGACGCCGACCACTGGACGGCCGGCGAAGAGCTCGGGGCTTGGGTGACCGAGGCGCTGGAGCTGACCGCGGCGATGCCGCCCAAGGAGAGGAAGCCTCCGAAGGCGAGCAAGCCGAAAGCGAAGACGTAGGCCTACTTTTTCGCCAGCAGATCGCGGATCTCAGTCAGCAGCACCTCTTCCTTGCTCGGCGCAGCAGGAGCGGCGGGCTTGGCTTCCTCCACCTTCTTGAACTTGTTGATCTGCTTGACGAGCACGAACACCGAAAACGCCACGATCACGAACGAAAAGACGGTGTTGAAAAACAGCCCGAGGTTGATCGTCACGGCGCCGGCGGCTTTCGCGGCTTCGAGTGTCGCGTACGGCGCGGCGGCGGCCCCTTCCTTGAGCACCACGAAGAGGTCCGTGAAGTCGACACCGCCGAGCAGCATCCCGATCGGTGGCATGATCACGTCATCGACCAGCGACTTGACGATAGTTCCGAACGCGGCGCCAATGATGATACCGACGGCCATGTCGACGACGTTGCCTTTGACGGCAAACTCCTTGAATTCCTTGAGCATCGTGCCTCCTGGGTAGGTTGGGGTTTCCCCCATTCGCAGCTAACTTACCAAACCGCGGGGCGGCGTCCGTCATCGAAACGCCGTCGAAAGCGCTCAACAATCTGCACAATTCGCGGATCGATCGATGGCGCGCGGTGCGCCACTCCCTCCTTCGATTCGGGGGGCCCCGTGTGTATGCTGGGCGCATGAAATTTCTACTCTGCCTCATCACAACGATCTCCTTGAGCGCCGCCTGTGCGGCGCGTCCCACGACTCCCGTGCTGACCGAGACCGACGAGGCCGCGACCTCGAAGCCGGCCGATCAGCCGACGCCGGCCGTCGATCGACCGCCGGAAGGCGAGATCGCTCTGGGCTTCGACGGGGGCTATCGCGAGGTCGGGATCGAGGAGGGCGCCGCGGACGACGCGGGGACCACGCCCGATGTGTCGGCACAAGACTGACGGCCCGCAATTGTGACGTAGTTGGATTTGCCGCTAAGATGGTGCGAACTCCGTCACGGATTGCTGATGAAACGTCTACCTTGGCTCGCCATCGTCGCCCTCTTTGCGGGCGGCTGCCTGTTCTCGAGCTCCGGCGAACAGACGAACTCGAAGTCGGACATGGGGGACATCGGCGACACGGCGAACCTCTCCGACGCGCAGTCGGACGGCACGTCAGGCGACACGACGATCCCGGAAAACTGCGGCGATGGGCAGCTGCAAGCCGATGAAGTCTGCGATCCGATGCTGCCGCCGCAGTCCGGCGGGGCGTGTCCGACGAGCTGCGACGACGGGCTCGCGTGCACGACAGACACGCTGGTCGGTAGCGCGGCAGCCTGCACGGCGGCCTGTCAGTCGCTTCCGATCGAGGTGTGTGAGAACGGCGACGGCTGCTGCCCCGGTGACTGCAGCGCCGACAACGACACCGATTGCGACGACTCGGCGGTCTGCGGTGACGGCGTCCTGACCGGCGCCGAAACCTGCGATCCGGGGATCGCGGTCGGGGAGCCCGGCGCCTGTCCGGTGGTCGCCGACTGTGCGCCCATCGCCTGCAGCACGCCGCGCATCGTCGGCGATCGCACGAACTGCAGTGCCGTCTGTGCCTACGTCCCGATCACGACCTGCACGACCGGCGACGGCTGCTGCCCCGCGGGCGGTGGTTGTGACTCGACCTCGGACCAGGACTGTTCGATCACGTGTGGCGACGGCGTCATCGACCCCGGCGAGGCATGCGATGGGAACTGCCCGACGGTCTGCGATGACGGCAACGCGTGTACGACGGACACGCTGGAGGGCAGCGCGGCTTCCTGTGATGCCGAATGCGCCTTCACGTCGATCGCCGCCTGCGTGAACGGCGACGGCTGCTGTCCGGCGGCCTGCAACGCCGTGACGGACAGCGACTGCTCGGCGACGTGCGGCAACAACATGCTCGACGCGCTGGAGACCTGTGACAACACCACGACGACGCTGTGCCCGACGACCTGCGACGACGGCGACACCTGCACCAACGATGCCTCGACCGGTAGCCCGTTGAACTGCAACGTCACGTGCACCAACACGGCCAAGACCGGCTGCAAGGCCGACGGGTGCTGTCTGCCCTCGTGCAATGCCAACAATGACGTCGACTGCGCGCCGTTCTGTGGCAATGGCGTCAAAGAAGCCGGTGAAAGCTGCGATGGCAACTGTCCGACGACCTGTGATGACGGCATCGCCTGCACCTCCGACACGACCATGGGGAGCGCCGCCGCGTGCAACCTCGTCTGCGGCCACACGAACATCACCAGCTGCACCAGCGGCGACGGCTGTTGCGCACCGGGCTGCAACGCCGTCAACGACACCGACTGCGGCCCCGTGTGTCCGAACGGCGTGCGAGAAGGCGCCGAGATCTGCGACGGCAACTGTCCGGCGAGCTGCAACGACCAAAACTCCTGCACGACCGACGTGCGGTCCGGC
>JBFIHF010000408.1:0-5648 GCA_041601915.1 Bradymonadaceae bacterium | reverse complement strand
GTTCCGTCGCTCATCGTCCGCGTCGTCACCTCAAACGGCATCCCCGTCGCGCAGTCGATCCCGCTCACCGTCACGTCTGCCGCGGCGAGTGGCTCTCCAGAGGGCGCACACGTCTTGCCGATCAGGTCGCCGGTGCCGCACGCCAATGTCGTGTTGTTCGTCGGGACCGTCGAGTTGTTCGTCGGATTGTTGGTGCTGTTGTTCGCGACATTGTTCGTCGTCGCGTTGTTCGGCGTGACATTGTTCGTCGCCGTATTGTTCGTCGCGGTATTGTTGGGCGCGCCGTTCGTGCCATTGGCATCGCAGCGGGCCAGAATCGGATTCCAGCGCTCGCCTGCCGGGCAATCGGTGCTGCTCGGCGGCGCATTCTTCACGGTGTCGTTCCCGCAGCTCGCAAACATCGCGACCAGCGCCGTCATCATCCACCAATTCGCACGTACCATCACCAACCTCAATGTTGCTGCGGCCCACAGATTTAGGGCGTTTCCCAAGCGTGGGCGACACTAACAGATGGAATGGGCGATCTCAACGAACTGGGAGGGGCGTTCCCCGTGGCCTTACAGCAGGTTCCACAACATGTCGTTGAGCCCGCGTGCGCTCTCTTCGAGGATCCCGAACACGCCGTTGTCCTTGCTGCCTCGAACGGACAGCTCGAACGCTTCCTGGGCCGCAACGACGCGACGCACAAACTCTTCCTCCGTGATGAGCTTCAGCCGGTAGCTCTCCCAGCTGTTGTCGAGCGCGCGGCGGTAGTTCTCGTAGTTCGACCACTGGTCGTCCTTGAGTTGCGACTGCACCTTGTCCACGCGCTGTTTCGTCTTCACGGCCTCGATGCCGATGCCGACGATCGCTCCGGCTTTCGCCCCTCCGATCTTGTCCGCTAGCTCCGTCGCACCGAACTCCGCCAGCGCCTGCGCGCCATCCTCGGACCCCGCAGCGGCGAGCCCGAGGTATTTTCCGGCGCGCCCGAGGTCCCTGGTCATGCCCTTGTACTTCTTCAGCTTCTTGGAGTGGTCGAGCGCGGCGTCCACCCACTGCGGGTTTCGCCCACCCGACACCCGGTTCAGATCGTTGGCGGCGCGCGCGGCGTCCATGACGTCGGCGGACCGCTGCGCCACCTCGTCGAGGCGACTCCCGACCAGCGTCGTCGCGACCTTGTGCGCCTTCAACACCGTCTTGACCCCGTCCGGCGTGGGCTCCCCGGTCCGCGCGTCCTCGTTCGCCTCGCCGGTCGGGTCGATGTAGGCCAGTGGATTCGCCGCGGCGTAGGTGTACGGATTGATCGTGTCGGGATGCAGCATGTCGACGACCGGCTCCCGCGACACAAACCGCTTGCTGACCGCGTCGTAGAATCGACGCCCCATCAGGTAGAGCCCCGTGTCACCGCTCTGGACCACGCTGTAGCGGCCCACGTACGTAAACGGATTCGGCGTCGCGCCCATCGACGCGGTCAGCTCACCGTAGGCGCTGTAGCCGTACGCATCCGACACGACGCCGACATCATCCGTCAGCAGCACCGTGCTGCCCACTTCGTCGAAGTGGTAGAAGTGCGACGCACTGGTCGCCGCATCGATGCTGTACAGCAGCTCCCCATCCGGGGTGTGCACGTAGTAGGTCCGATCCGTGGCCGCCCGCCGGATCACGGCGATCGACGGTCGCGTCGTGGCGTGGTTCCAGACGTACTCGTCGGTGACTCCCGCTTCAGTGCGGCTCGTGACCTGCAGCAGCCCGTCGTGCGCGAACGTCACCGCAGCGCCTCCCTCGCTGTACCCCTGCAGACGGGACGCGCCGTCCCACGTGTAGCTGCGCCGATCGTCAGCGATGACGCGTCCGAGCGCGTCGTAGCTGTAGCTCGAGACCTGCGACGCGGCATCATAGGTCAGCGCGGCATCCGCCGGGATCGAGGGCGGCATCGGGATGTTGCGGTCCGCCGACACCGTGTTTCCACGCCCGTCGCGCTGCAGGGTGATCGACGACAGCGTCGCCGCACCGATCCGCTCGACGACGCCCGTCACGCGGTTGTCCGCGTCGTAGCTCATCCGGGTCGCCACGCCGTTGGGTCGCGAGATCAGCGTTCGACGGCCGGCCGCGTCGTACTCGAACGTCGTGATCTGGCCCAGCCAATCGGTGATCCGCACCAGATTGTCCGCGCTGTCGTACACGTAACGGACATCGCCCGCCGGGTAGGTCATGACGTCGATCCGACCGATCGCGTCGCGCGTGAGGGTCAGTCCGTTCGACGACGTGACGAGCCCGTTCGCATCGTAACCAAGCGTCAATCCCTCCGCCGTTGTGAGCAGGTTTCGCCCGTCGTAGGCGAAGTTCAACGATGGACCGGCCGAGTACACCTGCGAGACGACGTTTCCGAACCCATCGTACGTGACGTCGACCGTCCCGAGGCCGCCGGGGAGCACGAAGTTCACCGGGCGGTTGCGGGTGTCGAAAGTGCGCGTGATCTGGTTGCCGACCGGGTCGGTCCGGCTGAGCAGCCGTCCGGCGGGGTCGTACTCGAAGCTCCAGTCCGCGCCGCCAGGCGCCGTCACCACCGTGACCTGCCCGAGCGCATTGCGCGTATACGACGCCACGACGCCACCTGGCGTCATCAGCTCGTCGACGAAACCGCGCGCGTCGTAGCTCGTCGTCGACACGCCGCCCAGCGGATCGGTGATCGAGGCCACGCGCCCCATCGCGTCGTAGACCAGGGTCGTCTCGTGGCCCAGCGGGCTGCGGACCAACGTGACGCGCCCCGCAAGGTCTCGTTCATAGGCGAGCATGTTGCCCAATGGGTCAGTGACCACGGCGAGACGCCCGCTGGCGTCGTAGGCGCGCGTCCATCGCTCGCCGCCACCATCGACGAGGGCGGTCACGCGGCCGTCGAGGTCGCGCTCGAGACTCGTGACGCTGCCGTCGCGATTCGTCTGGGAGTTGACCCTCCCGCGCGCGTCGTACGTCACCATCGCGAGAAACCCGAGGGGGTCGGCGTACGAGGCCACGCGATCGAGCCCGTCCCAGCCCAGCGTCGTGACTTGCCCCTCGCCGTCCTGCGACGCCACGAGGTTCCCGTTGTCGTCGTAGGAAAACGCCAACACCATCCCGCGCTCGTCGGTGATCGTCGCGATGCGGTCCGCGTCGTCGTACACGGTCGTGCGCGTCGAGCCGTCCATCATCGTGACGCCGGTGCGCCGCAGTGCCGCATCGTAGGTATAGGTCGTGATGTTGCCAGCGTTGTCGATCATCGACGCCAACAGCCCGTTCGCGTCGTAGGCGTAGTTCGTGGTCCCGCCGGCCTGATTCGTGACGACGGTCGTCTGGCCGTACTCGTTGTACTCGAACCGCGCCGTGCCGCCCGCACGATCCGTCATCGAGAGCAGGTCGCCCGACGAGTTGTAGGTGAACGTCTCGCTGTTGCCGTCCGGGTAGTGGATCGCGCCGATCTCGGAGACGAACGCCCCGAGGTGGTAGCGTTCGACCAGGTCGTACGCCAACATCAGGCCGTCGGGCAGCTCGCGCGAGACGCGATGTTGCCCTTGAAACGTCGACCGCGAACTCGCCCCGCCCTCGTCCGTCACCGTGGTGCGGCGCCCGGCGACGTCGTAGCCAAACGTCCACGAGTCACCGCTCGACCACGCGATCTCCTCGAGTCGCCCGCGTCCGTCATGGGTGTGCGTGACGGTGCCCAACGGGTCCGTGATCTGACAGGTCCCCGCGAGGTCATCATACGCGAACGTCGTCGTGTCGCCGGCGCCGTCCACCTGGCTGGCCACGCGACCGTTCGCGCCGACCTGGGTCAGCGGCACGTTACCGGCCGCGAGAGTCATCGAGGTGAGTAGGCCGTTCGCGTCGTACGCATACGAGGTGGGGTTGGCGAGCACGTCGATCACGCCGGTCAGGTTCGCGCCGGTCCGCGCGAAGCTGACGCTGCGCGTCCCATCGCCGACGGCCGTGAGCACCGCACCGGCGTAGGTGAACGACAGCGTGCGCCCGCGACCGTCGGTCACCTGCGACAGGCTTCCTCCAGCGTACGTCAACACGAGCGCGCTGCTGGTACCGTCGGAGATCTGCGTGAGCGGCCCCGTCCCATCAAACGTGTAGTACCGCCGCGTGCGCGGGTCCCACAGCACGAAATCGGCTCCTCGTTCGGCGAGCGCGAAGCTCACGTCGGTGAAGTTCGCGAGCTCCCAGCGCGACCCGACGATCTCGAACTCGATGAGGCGGCCCTCGGCATCTGTGATCGTCACCGAAGAGCCACTGTCCAACAGGCTCCATTCGTAGTTGTGGCGCCAGTTCGTGCCGATCGCGCCGCTGAGTCCCAGCGCGTCCAAACCCGACGCGTAGTACCGCGTGAACGCCACGCCGAGCGGTCCACCGAGGTCGAGATCCGGCGCGAGCCGCGTGTAGAACTCGCCGGTAAACGTGTTCACGGGGTCCTTGCGCCGCCCCGACGTCCCGCCGACTTGCGCGCGCGTCGTCGGCCGCGCGGGCTGGCAATCGGGGTCCGCGCCGTCGATCTTGCCGTCACAGTCCTCGTCGAGCCCACCGGTGCACATCATCTCGGCCGTCGTCGCCACCTGGACCGGCGCGCACACGCCCCAGTTGCCCGCCGCGTCGCAGACCTGCTGCCCGGCCGCACACACGCCTGGCTGATCGGTGGTGCACGCCTGCGTCGTCGCGGCCACGCAACCGCCGAAACAAGGCCCCGCGAACTGGTCCGGGCTGTTGCCGCTGACCACACTGCTGATGCCGGCGAGCCGCCCGGTGCCGGCGCAGTAGACGCCACCGCCGTCGCCCACGGTCAGTGCGGAGTTCGCGCTCACGCTTCCCCCCAGCAGCACGACGTTCCCGCCCCCCGCCGCGATGTAGATCCCGCCCCCTCGCCCCGCGGTGTTGCCGTTGACCGTCACGTAGCTGACCTGCGCGTTGGCGTTGGTCCCCAGCGAGATCCCGCCGCCGTACATGACGCCGCCGGACTGCAGCGTGTTGTTCGTGAACGTGCTGTTGGAGATCACGCTGATCGGCGTCTGCGTGGCCACGCCGCCGCCCGTCGCCGTCGAGACGTTGCTCACCGCCCGGTTGCCCTCGACGATGGTGCCGCGCATCTCGAAGTACTCGCCGCCCAATGTGCTGCTCGGGGCAGACACGCCGCCGCCGCTGGCCCCGTTGGTGCCGACGACGACGTTGTTCTCGATCCGGCAGTTCACGATGATCAGATTGCGAAAGCCGCCGCCGATTCCGCCGCCCGCGATGCGGCCCTGGTTGTTGCGGATCACGGAGTCGACGAGCGTCAGCGACGCCGCCGAGTTCGTGCCGATTCCGCCGCCACTACTGTCCGACTCGCTGTCCTCGACGATGACGTTCTGCACGACCACCATGCCGCTGGTGGCGCGGATCCCGCCACCCGGGGCGCCCGGCGCGTAACCGTTGCGCAGCGTGACGCCGCGAATCAACGAGTCACCGGCCTGGCTGATCACAGCGGCGTTGCGCTGCGCGTCGATCACGACGCCGCTGGGGTCGTTGGGCGTCGTCGACACGAGGTTGCGCCCCTGTAACAGCCGCAGGTCCGACTCCATGTACGCGCCCGGTTTCACCGAGATCGTCTCCCCGGGCGCCGAGTTCGAGATGCCCTGGGTGATCGAGGTGTAGTCGCAGCT
>JBFIHF010000407.1:0-5650 GCA_041601915.1 Bradymonadaceae bacterium | reverse complement strand
CGCGGTGTCTTCTGGTAACGAGGGACCAGTTCATTTTGAGCGATGAATGAAGACCAATTTCACGAGTGTCGATTGCACCCGCCGGCACCACCTCTCGAGGTGGTCGCTCGCACTGGCTGTGGTCAGTCTCGTCCTGTTCGTGCTCACCGGTTGTGGCAAAGATGCCGAGGACAATGCCGACAAGGATCGCAACGGCATGTTCGGCAGCAAAGCCACCGGCGAGCGCGCCCGATATGGAAACCTGAAGCGAGATCCGTTCACGGTGCAAGCCGTGGACCTGAATCAGGACGAGCGTCCTGACCAGTGGACGGTCAAAGACGCCGTCAAGACGCGCTGGATCGAACGCGATCTCAATTTCGACGGACGGGTGGACCTCTGGCAGTACCCGGATCCGGCCGGCACGATCGTGGAAGAGGAAATGGACCTCGACCTCGACGGGCATGTCGATGTGGTGGTGTACTACCAGGCTGGCGTGGTGACGCGCAAAGAGCTGTCCATCGATTTCGCCGGCAAGTTCTCGATCGCGAAGTATTACGACAAGCAGGGGAACCTGCTGCGCGTGGAGCGCGACGACGACGGGGATGGTCTCGTTGATGTGTGGGAGTACTACGAGAACCAACGCCGTGTGCGCATCGGCTGGGACGAGAACGACGACGGTCAGCCGGACAACTTCGACACCCTTCAGTAACATGGTCTTCGTCGCTCGGCCGCCGGCATCAATGCCCGGCGGTTGGCAGTCTCACCCATGGGTGAGTGTTTTCGGCGGCGGATGTACGACATCGACTACATCGTAGTACCCATCGATTTCTCGCGATCGAGCCGCGCCGCGCTGGCGATGGCGCGCGCGATCGGCGATTCGGGCTGCCCGATCGAGGCCGTCCATGTCGTCGCATCGTGGCCGTCGTTCATGGAGCGGGTCCTTTTTCCCTACGCCCCGCTGGGTGAGGACGCCCCTGAGATCGAGCACGAATTGCTGGAGCACGCCCGCCAAGCGTTGCTTGAGTACCACGACATCGACGAGGAGCAGGCGGCGAGCGTGGTGTTTGGGCCCGTGAAGCCGACATTGATCGATCACGTCGCCCGCACCCCGGCACAGCTCGTGGTCGCCGGGGCGTTCGGCGAGGGTGGCCCGATGGCGGACGCTCTCGGCAGCGTCGCAGAGCGCCTGGTGCTGAGCGCGGGTCGTCCCGTCCTGCTCGTGCGCGCCCTGGACCTGAAGCCGCAGCTGCGCAAGGTCCTCGTCACCCTCGACCTCACCGAGGGAAGCCTGCGGGTGCTCGAGGTCGGGCTGCGGCTGGCGCTGTCGTGCCGCGCCGAACTCGAGATCTTGCACGTCGTGCCGGATCCGCTCCGTGACGATCAAGCCCAAGTCTTGGCGACGGTGCTCAACTTCGACCGAAAGAAGGCGGGCTCGCGCGCCAAAGATCTGGTCGAGGCGCTGTTCGACCGGTTGCTTCGTGAACTCGAACCCAGTTTTTCGGACGCCGGCGACGTGCACGAGCTCTGCCGTCGGCGCCGCATCGTGATTGGCGAACCGACCACCGCGATCCTGGATCACGCGCAACAGTCGGGGGCCGACGTCATCGTCGTCGGCAGCCAGAGCCCGGATCGGCCTTCCGGACATCTCGGCCACGTTGCGGTGTCCGTGGCGCGTCGCGCCCCGACACACGTGTGCGTGGTTCCGCTTTCGAAGCGCACCCAGCTGGCCGACGATGACTGACTTGCCGGGGGCGCTGATCCGCGTGGAACTCGACGGCTTTGTCCCGGTCGGCGCAGGCGCCCGGACGACGAACGTGTACGTGGCTCCAGGGCCTCGACCCGCGCTGATCGGTGCCGGTCATCCGGCGAACACCCCACAACTGCTGGCGGCGCTCGAAGCCCTCGGTTTTCGCGCCTCGGACATCGACCGCGTGATCGTGAATTCGTGGTCTCCCGAAGTTTTGGGGGGCTGCGCGGCGTTCGTCCGCGCCGATATCTTCGTCACGTCGCCGGACCTCGTCGCACCGCGGCAGTGGAACTCGTGGAACGCCGGCCGTCGAGCGGAGTTCCTGCAGGTCGCCGACGACGTGTTCGACCGCGTCGACGCGTGGTCGCGAGCGGATCTCGAACCGTGGTTGGGGCGCGCTTTTCCGTCACTGACCAACAACCTCGAATTTGTCCCGCTGCGGACCGGCCACACGGTGGCTGCGGGTGAATTGGAGCTCGAAGTCGTGGCGGCTCCGGGAGTTCATGCGGGTCACTCGCACTTGTGGTGCGCGGAGCTTGCCGCGTGCTTTTGCGGGGAGGTGGAGTTCGACGGCCTGCCCACCTACACGGAGTCGGCCCGCAACTACATCATCTCGTTGGAGCGCGCGATGCAGCTGGAGCCGACGTGGCTGTTGCCGGCCCATGGCGCGGCGACCGACCGCGCGATGTGGACGCTGAAGCGCCTGGCCCGATTTTGCACGAACTACTTATCCAATGCGCCCGCGACGCTGCTGAAGGGCCGGACGTTGCTGGAGATTGTGGACGGTGATCTCGGCTACCTTCCCGAGCACCCCGCGCCCTACATCGAGAGCGTGAGGCAACACCGCTCCTTTATGGAGGAGTTGGTGTCGTCGAACGTCATTCGAGGGGAGGGCGAGGGGCTCGATCGGCGCTACATCGCAGCGTGATCGGCGCTACTAGGGCCGACACATAGGTAGGATCTTAAGGCGTACTCAACACAACAGTGGGCCGTTTTTGCTCCGCTGGTCCGCTGGTCCGCTGGTCTGCTGGTCTGCTGGTCCGCTGGTCCGCTGGTCCGCTGGTCGCCGGTCAAATTCAAACTAAGACGCACACACCAACTAGAGAACCACCACGCGAAGCGCCCAAGACACTCACACTTCACGGGGGAGGCCGCCGGTTCACCAGCAGGCGCGAGGTTGCTCGACGCTTCGCGTGGTGGCTCCATGAACCGAGTGTGGGCTTTAGTTTGAATTTGACCGGCGACCAGCAGACCAGCGGGCCAGCGGATTAAGTGATCGGCGCTACTAGGGCCTACTAGGGGCGCATCGTGAATCGAAGCTCGTAGTCGCAGAGGTAGAAGACATCTCCCTCTTCGATCTTCTTGGATTCGATGCGATTGCCGCGGTACTCGACACCGTTCGTCGAGTCGAGATCTTTGATGTAGTACGCGCCGTTGCGATACAGCACCGCGCAGTGTTTTCGGGAGATGTTGCCGTCGCGAATCGTGAGATCCGTCTGCTGGCTTCCGCGCCCGATCACCCACTTCTCTTTGTCGATCGTATAGCGGTTGTTGTTGAAAATGAGGATCAGCGGCGGTTGCGCGCCGGCGCCCATTCCCATACCGCCACCGCCGACCTGTGGCGCTCCGCCGCCGTTGGCGTAGCCGCCGCCGCCGCCGCCGCCGAAATTGGGCGGTGTCTGCGGAGGCGCCGCAGCAGGGCTCCATCCGCCGCCGCCGCCGCCGCCGCCGCCGAACCCGGGTTGGGGCGGAGGTGGGGGTGGTCCGCCCGGCCTCGCGCCGAAGCCGGGTTGTGGCTGCTGTTGTGGCGGTTGCTGGGGCATGGGCCCCCGCGCCGGCTGGCCACCGACCGGTGGAATGCGGTCGAACGTGCGGTGCTCCATCGGACCGGCACCGGCGCCAAATCCGCCGCCACCGACACTCAGACCGGGCCCCGGCTGTTGGGCCGGAGCGCCGAACCCACCGCCGCCGCGCGGAGGTTGGCCGAACCCTGCGGGCTGACCGCCGAACGATCCGCTGCCGGCCGGGTTGGCGCCGAAACCGGGTTGCGGTTCGTCGTTCGCTGGAACGTAGTCGCGGCTTCGCGCGTACATCCTCATCGATTCATTGATGAGGTAGTCCATCGAGCAACCCAGATCATGCGTCATCTGCTCGAAGAGCTCCCACAGGTAGTCTCGACAATAAAAGCTGCGGAGAGTCTTGCGGTTTTGGTCGGTCATCGAGTGTTTTCCAAAGCTCTGACGACAGTCGCGAAATGGCCTGTCGTGCGAGGATCGGTGAAGGAGCCCACGGTAGCACATGCTTTGGAAAAGTGTCCAGAAAGCGAGTCACGGTGTTTGGGGGCTGTTTGCCCCGCACTGCCTTTGGTATTAGGGTGCCCGCGCTCGATGCCCAGGTGGGACGATGACTCAGGAAGACAACGCAAGGTCCGCGCAGAAGCTCCCGTCAAAGGGTTTCGTCGCGATGCTGTACATCCCGTTGTTAGTTCCGGCCTTACTACCGTTGTACTTCGCGGCGGACCAAGACGATCCGGCGTTGGTCGCCGTGATGGTCGGCACCGCCATCACCGTTCTGATCTTCAACGCGGTGATCCTCGTCGTCGCCTATCGCTGGCTCGCACAGGGGGCAGACCAATGAGCGATCCATCGGTGACGATCGTGATCCCCATCTATAACGAGGAGGGGATCCTCAGCGCGTCGATTGCGGACCTCACGGAGAAGCTCGCCAGCGATCCGAAGTGGACGGAGAGCTACGAAATCCTGCTCAGCGAAAATGGATCGACCGATCGCACGGTGGAAGTCGCGCACGAACTGATGTCGCGTCACCCCGAGCTGCGCCTGCTCCGCAACCCGGAGCCCAACTACGGGCTCGCGATGCGCAACGGCATCTTGGATGCACGCGGCGAGATCGTCATCTGCGACGAGATCGACTTGTGCGACACGGACTTTCACGTCCGAGCGCTCCACGAGATCCGCCAGAACAACTTCGACCTCGTGGTCGGCAGCAAGGCGTTGGATCGGTCGCGCGATCAGCGCCCCGGCTATCGCAAGCTCGCGACATTCGTCCTGAACTCGCTGCTGCGCGTCTTGTTGGGGTTCCATGGCACCGACACCCACGGGCTCAAGGCGTTTCGCCGCGATCGGCTGCTCGCGGTGCTCGATCGCTGCGTCGTGGAGAAGGATCTGTTCGCCAGCGAATTCGTGATTCGGGCCGAGCGCATGAAATTTCGGATGACCGAGATCCCGGTCACCGTTGCGGAGAAGCGACCGCCGTCGATCAATCTGGCGCGTCGCGTCCCCAACGTGCTGAAGAATCTGGGTCGGCTGTTCTGGGTGATCCGGGTCCGGCACCGTTGACGGTCGCCGCGGACTCTGTGATCGCTTCGAGCGATTTGATACAGCTGACACGGACTTTCTGGACCGGACGCCGCATGAATCCCCCCACGACAGCTCGCTCATGACCCCCGCGCATGCTTGTGTGTCCGTCGATCTGGACGGCTTGTGGTGTTACCGCGAGATCCACGGGCTCGCCCGCCGCGAAGATGAGGATATTGACGCCGCGTACTCGGTGGGACTGCGGCGGTTGCTCGAGGCCTTCGACGAGTGGGACGTGCCGTCGACGCTGTTCGCGATCGGGCGTGACGCGGAACGTCCCGCACACGCCGCGATGCTTCGGGAAGCGCACCGGGCGGGGCACGAGATCGCCTCCCACAGCTTCGAGCACGACTACGCGCTGCGCCGGCGCCAGATCTGGGAGATTCGTGCCGACCTGCGACGCGCACACGACGCCATTGCACGAAGTGTGGGCGAGGCGCCGGTCGGCTTTCGCGCGCCCGGCTACAACATCGATCCCCGAATCCTGTCCGTGTGTGCCGAGCTTGGCTATCGCTACGATTCCTCCGTCTTTCCGTGTCCGCCCTACTGG
>JBFIHF010000406.1:0-5654 GCA_041601915.1 Bradymonadaceae bacterium | reverse complement strand
GGGACTGTCGACTGGCCAAAGAAGAGCAGTCCCTGCGCATCTACTTTCCCCCGTACAACTCGATTGCGAAGAAAACGGTGGTCCTCGGCCTGTCTATGCGGCCGGTCCAGAATTCCCCGTTTTCAGGTGATCAACGACACTGCCACACCTCGCCCAGGCCGTGCCGCCCCCGGATGACTACCTCGGCGTACCCGTCTTTGTGGAGGTCGGTGGCGTCGCATCCTGCGCGCTCTACGACTCGGGCATCATCGCCTGTTGGGGAGCGAATACGGAGGGCCAGCTTGGCCGGGGGACGCCGGGCGTCGGGCATCACGTACCGGCACCGATCGCCCGAAACCCACCGCTGCCACCGCCGCCCTGAACCAGCGAGTTTGGAGGTGGGCAGTGCGGATGCGCCCACGGCAATCCTTAGAACGCCTCGAAAACCACGTTGAGTGTTGCGCCGGCAGGCGGAAGCCACGAGATCTCCGCCCGCGGGGAGAGGACCAGCAGCGTGACGCCCGTGCCTATCAGCGCCGCAGCGCTCGCCCAGCCTACATACGCGATGGTTCTGGTGGTGCGCAGCTTGCCGATGGCTGTCTCGGCGGCGGCGTACTGATCGGCGCTCCCACGACAGAGTTCTGCGCAACCCGCGTCCGCTCGCGCCGTGTCGTACTCTCGCTTTTGTCCGCTGAAGACGAAATGACGAGAAACGGCGAGTGCGGCGGCCCCGGTGCCCACGCCGACAAGAGTCCAGCCTGCGATGCGTGCGGCACTACCCTGCGTCGCTCCTTTTGAGGGCGGCGGGAGCTCTGGCGAGGCGACGACCGTGGGCGGCCGTTCCGCAACGAGCGTCGCGGTTGCAACGGAGGCGGTCGCTGATTCTTTCGATCGGGCTCCCACCGCTTCGGTCGAGATTCGGGCGGCATCTTCTGCCACAGTCGGAGAAAGTTCGAGGGCGCGGGCGGCGTGCGCTTCGGCGTCCGTCCATTGCCCCATCTGCAGCGCGCGGTCTCCATCTGCGATCGCACACTTCGCTCGCAGCCCCGCCATCCCAGCCGCCTGCTCGGCGGAGGGCGCGCTCTCCGCGGTCTCCCATCGATCCACGACGTCGTTCATCGCGGCGCAATCGCCGGCGGCGTTTAGCGAGATCGCCGCGCCGATGAGGTACGGGGCCTCGGGCGCCAGATCGAACGCGCGCAGGTATCCAGCCGCGGCGGCGTCAAAGTCCTCAGCCGCATGCGCGTCGAGCGCCTCCTTCGCGACGATGCGCGACTCCGCGACATCGGGCGGCGTCTGTGCGGCGCCATCGATCCCGAGCATGGCGACGAACAGGAACGTGACGTGGGAGAGTCCAGTTTTCAAAACTTGGGCACCAGGTCGTTGGCAGATTGCGTGGTTGGGTCTTTCCGGGCTGGCTGTCGGTCAGGCCGGGCGGCCTTCTTTTCTGGCGGCGTTTGTTCGATCCGACGGTCCGGTTTCTTGTCGCGTGGTTCGACCGCTGGCTTGGCGACCTCTGGCGCTGGAGCGTCATCCTCCGCGGGCAGATCGGGCTCGATACCCGCGGAGCCTGCGTCGGGCGCCGCCGCGATGGTGGCCGTAGCCTCCGGGGCGACGGTATCGGCCGGGATCGTGGTCGCAGGTTCGGGCGGCTCTGAATCGGGCGACGAGCCGGGATTCGCGGCAATCACCGCACCCATCCCAATCAACAGCCCCACCCCGATCACGAGCACTCCCGCCGTGACACGCCGCTGCCGCGACGGTGTCGTAGGGATCGTCGCCTCCGGATCGGGTTGGTCAAAACTCGGGGGCGCGTTCCGGTGGGTCGAGAAGTCCGGCGGCTCCCCGTCGAGCGTGTCTACCGGCTCGGAAACAACGAGCCGCAGGGTCGTATCGTCCGTGGCGAATCGGATCCCATCGAGTGCTTCGTACAGCGCCACGGCAGTGGGTGGGCGGCCTGCCGGCTCCTTCGCGAGCAGACGTCGGACCAACTCCTCGAAGTCCGGCGGGAGCTCCGGACGGCGCATCGGCGGAACAGGTTCCAGCAGGTGCGCCATGCCGATCTCGAACGGCGATGCACCCATGAATGGCAACCGGCGCTCCGCCATCTCGAACAGCATCACCCCCACGGCATACAGATCCGTCGACGGGCCGAGTTCACGTTGGGCGCGCAGCTGTTCGGGGCTCATGTAGGCGGTGGTCCCCATGACTTCACCGCTCTGGGTGATGTCGGTCGGCATTTCGCCAATGAGCTTTGCGAGCCCGAAGTCCAGCACTTTGACAAGTCGTTCGCCACTGAACGTGTCAACGAGGAAGACGTTCTCAGGCTTGAGGTCGCGGTGGACGACGCCCTGATGGTGCGCGTATGTCAGGGCGGTCACGATCGGTTTCGCGATCCCCACGACATCTTGCATGGAGAGGTGGACCCCCCGGAGATCGGCCAGACACTGCCCCTCCAGGTACTCCATGACGAGGAACGGCTCGCCGGCGTCCGTGTGACCGAAATCGTGGAGCGTGACAACGTTCGGGTGATTGAGCCGGCCCAGAGCCTGCGCTTCGATCACGAATCGCTGCATGTCCGTGGGCCGGACGGCTTGAGGAACTTGATAGCGACGCGACGTTCAATCCCCCCTTGCCAACCTTCCCACACCACGCCCAGTCCACCCTCGCCGAGGATCCGACTCAGGCGATAGCGCCCCGCGATGATCTGACCACGCTCCATGGCGCCATCGTACGCGGCAAGACCACGCAGTGCCAGTGAGGCGTGTGTCGCAACCCGCGACGAGATCGGGCGGTGAGCTAGCCATATCCGGGCGGGGAGCCAGCCGGATCTGAGGGGTGAGCCGTACCCGTGAGCGGTGAGCCAGCCGTCTCCGGGGGCGGTGAGCCAGCCGTATCCGTGAGTCAGCCGCATCCGTGAGTCAGCTGTATCCGGAAGACGTATGGGCAGGTGGTCAACGTCCGTGCAATCGACTACGGGGACAGCGTACCAGACGGTACGCATTATTCCTGTGCAGCCAGGTTCGAGAAAGGGACGCCGGAGTATCCCAAGGTGCTAAAGCGCGCGATCTACGGCAACTACTACACCGTCGTAGATGCCCCGTGAACGCTGTCGGCCTCACGGCGATGAGGGGTGGTGAGGCTACCGGAGAGGGCCGAGTCGGGGTGGACTTCACGACGCGGGACGGCCACGTCACGGCGACTGCGACGATTGTCCATACGGCTGTCGCTACAGCGCGTGCACCGTCCTCGGACTGTGTGACGAGAATGACGAATGCCCTGAACCGGAGCAGACCTGTGGCGAGACGCTCGCCGTCTGCTACCCGCCGGCGAGCGGGTGAGCGGTGGCTGCTGACGAACCCAGGCCGACGAGTGTTGCTCGATCTGTTCGGGGCGCCAAACTTGGTCTCTCGCACAGATCGTAGTGGAATCGAGGGCGACTCCACTTGAGCGCCGCCTTCGCGCCCGAGGAATCAACCCGAAGGCTGGCACGCGTTGGTGGACTGCGCCGCGGCGGATCGTCGTGTTGTCTGCAGCGTTTCCGGTCGCGACTATCTGGGGCGCAGTAGGAGGGTGTTCTTCTTGAATTGGATTCGTTTATCCGGCTTCACCGGCTCGCTGTGCACGCGAACCTTGTGTGTCCCGGCCGGAAGCTCGAACTCGCAGCCTCGGATTCGGCCTTCATAGGCCCGAAAGTAGATGTTGCCGCGGTAGCCCTCACCCGACATGCGCGAGAAGCTGCAGTTGAAGGGGTTGCAGCGCAGCGTCTGCGGTGCCCCTCCGCCGGGCATGATCTCGACGACGTAGTTCATCACGTGCGGCAGGTCGCCGTCGTGGTCGATGTTGCCCGTGTCCACGTGGACGTCGGCCCACACCTGAATCGTGCCGGGCGTCGCGACCACGAACCTCGTCTCCGCGGGTTGTGGGTCGACAGGGACGGAGGCGATCGGACTGCTGCTGCCCGGTCCGAGTGCCGCGACCGCGATGACGGCAACCAGGCCCGCGAGCGTCACGACGCCGCAGATCGCGATGAGGACGGGATTTCCTGGTTTCTTTTCAGGCGCGGTTTCCATGTCCCGAGTCTGCCATGAGCGCTATCTCCGCGCCCGACGAATCAACCCGAAGACTGGCGCGCTGGTAGATCCCGGTCGCGGTTATCGCGCTCAAAGTGGCCGCACCATGAGGAGCTCAATCGTTGACGAGCACGGGTGGGTTCGGGCTGAACACTCCGCGTTTGTCGCGTTACCGCTCGCCGCCTACTGCGTGACGCAGCCGGGCGCCGGTCGTGACGTACAGGGCGTCAAGAAGACCGCGACCCAGGTCGGCGACAAGTACGTGCTGAACGGCCAGAAGATGTGGATCACGAACGCCTGGTCGCGACGTGGTACTTCGTGCTCGCGTACACGGACAAGGACGCCGGCTACAAGGGCCTCACGGGCTTCATCGTGCCGGCGACCACCCCCGGGCCGGCCGAGTGGACGATCGTGGGAGACAGAGTGGTTCGAACTTCGAGCGAGATCTGTCGCGCCTCGCCGTCTGCTGTGAAGTCCATTAGCTGCTGCGTTGTGGATCGATCACCAACGCGTCGTACCTGTCCTCTTCTCGGCACCCGCTGAACGCGTAGGTGCCGTTTCATGTGCGTTTAACAGCAAGTTTACATCGTAGCCCCATACCTCTGCGAGGGTCGCCAAACTCCGCGAACCGTGACCCAAGGAGGTGACATGGGCACTTCTGTACTCTTGGTCTGTTACGTGCTCTGGATCTTTGTGCTCGGTGGCCGGGCGTTCCGCGGCGAACAGAACAAGAAGTTCGCCGAAATGGGCGCCCAACCGGATGCGGCTTCACCGCTGAGTCCGAGCCCGATCCGGCTCCCGGCTGTCTTGGCCCCCCCGCTCTTCTTCGCCGTTTTCGCTCCCTGTGTCGCAGTGTCCGTGGGCAAACTGTTCGACGATCGGGTGCCACAGAAGTTCTGTCCCCCGGCACCAAACTGCTGGCGGACAGGCCCGGAGCCTTGCGACCGCGACTGTCTGGAGGTAGCGGGCGTCGCTGCGGCCATGCCCGTCGACGAGTACGAAGTTGTTGCCCTACGTGAGTTCGGGTTGGTCGATGACCCGACCAGACTGCGCCGTGTCTGGGCCTTCGAGCGCTACACGCGCGCGGGAAGACTCGTCATCCGTTCGTCCTTGTTCGAGGGTACTCAGGCTCACAACGTGCGGCTCGAAAAACTGGCGAACCGGCGGTTCAAGGTCCGCTTGGAGACGGACGAAGGTACGCACGGGTTCGAGGTGGTGGTGCGCCGAGGGATGGGACCCGACCTGCTCACGACCCACACATTCGAGACGCTGTTACCGACCTGGAGAGGCGAAATGGCGGTTCGGCCGCCTCCTATCACGATCCAGGTACCGCTATGGTTCGGGTCGCCCACCACGTTGACCCCTGCGAACCCCACCTGGACTCCGGTCGTGAGTTTTTGATTCGAGCTGCCGGGGTCTTGAGCGCGTCGCTCTTCGGAGCAACAAGGTGAGATGGCCGAGCGTCGCGAGAGTGACTGCGATCGGTTTGCGACGCGTTGCCACGGGGACATACGATTGGGCGACAGGGTGGCGGAAATGATGGAACTGGTCCGTTATGGACTTGGCGAGCCGCTTGGTTCGAGAAGCTCTTCAGCGACGCCT
>JBFIHF010000405.1:0-5665 GCA_041601915.1 Bradymonadaceae bacterium | reverse complement strand
CGCGGGTCCTTCAGCACGCGCGCAAAGTCCGAGACCTTGAGCTCGAGCGCCACGCCGAACATGATCAGCGCCAGGATCACGTTCAGGGCGACGAGGCTCGACGGATCGAAGCTTAGATGAACGGTATCGATCGCCTCCATCAGGCGGCGGGCGTCGGCTGAGGGCCACGCACCAACGTGCCCGGGCGCGCCGCGGTCGGCTCACCGTGGTCGACGATCACCTCGCCGCGACAGATCGTCCAGTCGTAGCCCGTGGCGTGCTGCACGAGGCGGCGACCGCCGGCCGGCAAGTCGTAGACCATCTCGGGGGCGCCCAGCGTCAGCGCCTCGTAGTCGATGACGTTGATGTCGGCGCGGTATCCCGGCTTCAGCAGGCCGCGGTCCAGCAGCCCGTACAGCTCGGCCGTCTGCCGCGTCTGGCGATGCACGATCTTTTCCAGCGGGATGCGCGCCCCACGCGACCGGTCGCGTGCCCAGTGCGTCAGCATGAACGTCGGCATGCCCGCGTCGCAGATCGCTCCGCAGTGCGCGCCACCATCGGACAGCCCCATCCGCACGCGCGGATGGTTGTGCATCTGGTACAGCGGCTCGAGGTCGTGGCCGGCGTAGTTGAAGAGCGGGAAGTACAGAAAGCCCTCGCCGTCGCCACTGCCCATCAGGGCGTCGTAGGCGATCTCCTGCGGCGAGCGCCCTGTCGTCGCGGCGCGCGACTCCACCGATTGCGAGGGGTCGGGCTCGTAATCGGCGAACTCGTCGAACAGGAACATCTTGTCGAAGCCCGTCGCGACGAAGTTGTTGAACTCGCCGGCATCCACGGGCGCATCGTCGAGGATCGCGCGGCGGATCTCGGGGTCCTGCAGCGCGGCGCGCTTCTCCTCCCAGGTCTCGCAGCCGCCGACATGCGTCCAGTACGCGGGCACGACCATGAAGGGATGCGCGCTCCCCTGCCAGCTCATCAAGATGCCGATCGCGCGGCCCGCCGACTGTGCGTACAGCGGCACATTGTCCGCAGCAGCGCTGTCCAGCAGCTCGAGCACGTGCGACCACAGGTCCGGCGCCTGCCAGGTCTGCGACAGATTGAAGACCGTCGTGCAGTTCGAGCGCTCCGCGATGTCGCGCAGCCACTGCAGCTCATCAGGAACCTCGACGTGGTCGAGCGCCAGCTCGTAGACCCCGTGTCCGGCCTCGGCGAGCGCCTCACCGAACGCCTGCAGCTCGTCGACCTGGGCGAAGGTGCCGGCGACCAGATTGCCTGCCGCCGAGCGGTGCAGCGGCGTGCGTGACGTCGAAAACCCGACCGCGCCAGCCCGCAGCCCATCGGCCGTGATCTGCTTCATCGCCGCGATTTGTGCCGGCGAGGCGTCTTCGTTCTCCGAACCGGCGTCGCCCATGACGTAGCAACGCACCGCGGAGTGCGGGACCTGCGCCGCGACGTCGACGGCGCGCGGCATCGCTTCGAGGGCGTCGAGGTACTCGGGAAACGTCTCCCACGACCACTGAATCCCCTCGGTGAGGGCGGAGCCGGGGATGTCCTCGACGCCTTCCATCACGTTGATCAGCCACTGCCGATCCTCGGCGCGACACGGCGCGAACCCGACCCCGCAGTTCCCCATCACGACGGTCGTGCAGCCGTGCCAGCCCGACGGCGTCACGAACGGATCCCACGTCGCCTGCGCGTCGTAGTGGGTGTGCATGTCGACCCAGCCGGGCGTCACGAGCTTGCCCGTCGCGTCGATCTCGCGCTTGCCGGGGCCCACGTTCAGTCCGACCTCGGCGACGATGCCATTCTGCACGGCGACGTCCGCCACGAATTGGGGCGCGCCGGAGCCATCCACCACCGTTCCACCGCGAATCACGAGATCGTACATTCAATCCACCTCATCCTGGGCTTCGGCGACCGTCATTGCCGCGCGAAGCTCGTCTATCGAAAGTTCTTTCCCCACTGCATTCTGCGCGGCCTTGAGGCTCGCGCCCCACCCGACCAGCAACGTGAGCAGCAGCTCGTTCATCAGCGCCTCGGGCGCGAACGCGTCGGGCGCCAACCGCTCGAGTTTTCGCCGCTCGACGAGGCCGTGAACGCTGGACCACGCCAGCGCCGCGCGGTGCTGCGCGGGGCCCTCTCGCAGCTGACCTTCGCGTTGGGCACGTGCCACGAGATCACTGAGCCGCCCGAGCATCGCCAATGTGCGGCCCGCCGTCTGCTCCATCGCCGGTGCATCGAAGATCGGGCGCATCGACCCGATGAAGCGCGCGTTGAGCTCGAAGCGTTGCGGTTGCAGCTCGGCCAGTGCGACGTACGCGCGGAGCGCGACGATGATCTGCTCGAGGATCGGCGAGGTGGCCGCGGCCTGCAGCACCAGCTCGAGGTACCGGTCGAACACCGACAGCACCTCGACCTGCACCGCGACGAGCATCTGATCGCGCGACTCGAAGTAGCGATAGAGCGCCCCGGCCGTGAGATCGACTCGCCCGGCGAGCTTCTGCACGCTGAATCCCTCGATCCCGTCTTCGACGACGAGATCGCGCGCCGCACCGGTAATGTCGCGAAGGCGGCGAGCTCGGCGGGTCTGGCGTGGGGTCGGAACGGGCATCGGCGACTCGTGACGTAAACGTGTTTCACTTTGTAAACGGCGTTCACGCTTTTGTCAACCGACATACCCAACGCGAGCAACCGTGGTACATTCGGACCATGATCGCGGCCGGAAAAACCATCGCGAGCCCCCGCGCCCGCTACCTCGTGCAGTCCGAACGTGGCCGGGGTGGTTTCGGTATTGCGTGGCGTGCGACGCGCCAGTCCGATGGCGCCGCCGTGGTGCTCAAGGAGCTGCGGCTCGATCGCATCGCGGACTGGAAGGCGATGCAGCTCTTCGAGCGCGAAGCGCACGTGATGTCCGAGCTGTCGCACCCCGGAATCCCGGCCTACATCGAGTTCTTCGGCCTCGACGCCGACGGCGCATCGTTCGACATCGCCAGCGCGGAACCGCGCGAGTCGTTCACGACGGTGCTGGTCCAGGAGTTCATCGTCGGCCACAACCTCGAAGAGCGCCGACGGGCGCTCAAACGCTACACGCCGTCCGAGATCCTCGAGTTGCTGGAGTCGATGCTGGAGGTGCTCGCCTACCTGCACGACCTGTCGCCACCGGTCATCCATCGCGACATCAGCCCCAAGAACGTGGTGCGCGGTGAGTCCGGCGGGTTCTTTCTCGTCGATTTCGGGGCGATTCAGGATCGGTTGCGGTCCGGCACGATGCTGGGATCGACCAACGTCGGCACGTTCGGCTACATCCCGCCCGAGCAGGCGATGGGGCACACGCGGCCGGCCTCCGATCTGTATGCGCTGGGGATGACGGTGCTCGTCGCGGCGACCGGTCGGACCCCCGAAGAGCTACCGCTCGATGAGTCGACCGGCAAGGTGGCCGCCACGGCGTTTCCCGAGGTTTGGCCGCCGGCGCTGCGCTCGACGATCGATCGGATGCTGGAGCCGATCGTCGGAAACCGCGTCCCGACGGCCCGCGAGGCGCTTCGGCTATTGCAGCAGCCGCCCACGTCGTCGGCGCTGATCCCGCTGAACGGCCGCTATCGCTCGACGGTGACGTTGGGGCGCACGATTCAGATCGGGCGCGCCGAGAACGTGGACATCCGGCTCGTGGACCCCTCGGTGTCGCGGTATCACGCCTCGATCGCGCACCGGACCGATGGCCGGTTTTCGGTCCGCGATCTCGGCAGCGCACGTGGGACATGGCTCGACGGACGGCCGGCGACGGAGGTGCAGCTCTACGAAGGCGCGATGCTGCGCTTCGGGGTTGCGAACTTCCGCGTCGGGTTCAGCGGGGACGACGTCATCCTGACCGCGGATGGGCGCGACGAGGAGACCGCCCTGGTTCCCGGACAGAGCGGTGCTCTGCGTGCGCCGCTCAACGCGCAACAGAACTCGGTGGTGTTCATCATCGGCTTCGGCACCCTGCTGCTCATGGGCGTCGCGTTCCTGATTCTACTACTGCTGTAGATCTGGGGGCGTTTAGGTCGTGTACATGACGACGCCGCGGCCCTCTTCGGTCGCGCGGCGATAGAAGTCGCGCAACCCGATCGTGTCCTTGACCACGACGCGGGCGAGGTCGACGTCGTCGTACAGCAGCGGCTCGATGTCGTAGAGCTCTTCCTCATCGACGAGGCTTTCGAGGTCCGCCTCGTCGACGGCCTCCGCGATCTCGTCGAGGTCGATCGCTTCGAGGGCGTCGGCGATCTCGGCGGTCTGCTCGGCGCGCACGACGTCGAACGCACCGTTCTCCAGCGACGGGGCATCGATACTGTCGTACCCGTTGAGCGCTGCGGCGATCGGGCCGTGATCGTCCGGCGTCGCATACCCGTCGCCGCACAGGAAGTAGCACAGCGTCTGTTGCATCTGCGTCGTGAACGTCTGGTCCACGGGTTGATCCAGTTGATTGATGCTGCCGGGGTCCGCTTCGAGACTCTCCAGCTCTGCGTCCGAAACCATCTGTAGATACGTCGTCATCGACATGCGCTTCACTCCGTGATCGTCGCCTTGCCTGCCGACTACCACGCTTCGGATCACCTCACAACCGCTGGACGTGCAAGCCACAGGCGGCTCAGCTCGAGGGCACACATTGAGCTATCGAAGCCTCATCGACGTGATGCAAAGGCGAGGCCCAGATCTCGCGGATCCGGCGCCAAACGTCGACGTGAGGGTCCGATGGTCCGCCCGGCCAAGTCTGGCGCGGTCATTGCACACTTGAAGCTCTGCCGCGGAGGAGATGCATGGACGACGCACCCACACCCGACGATACGCTGCCCGATGAGGCGACGTTCGACACGATCGCGGACTTCGATGCGCTGGAGATTGAGGGCACGTATCCGCAGTTCCCGGTGCCGAGGCCGAAGGCCGGCCGGACTAAGCGGCCAGACGCTTCACCGGAGTAGTCGACCACGACTCGGACAGGTAGGCGAGGATCGCGGGGCTGCCCTCCAGGGTCGTGGACGTCGACGGGTCGACGAAGCGGACGACCTCGCCATTTCGCCGGATGTAGGGGAGCTCCAGTTCGCAGAGCCGCTCGCGCACGAGTCGCGCGTCCGGGTCGCCCTCGAAGCCGTCGAGCTCGAGGGGCTGCTCCGGCACATAGCTCGCGCGTCGCCAGGTGCCCGCGACGCCGCGCAACAGGCTCGCGATCTGCGACGACACAATGAAGAACGGCGAGGTCAGTGCCGCGGGCGCACGACCGGTGCCGTAGCGGGCGTAGAGGTGCTCGACGATCGGCACACTGTCGAACATCTCGAGGTCATGGTTGGGGTCGATGAGGAACGGAAACGTCGCGCGCGCCGCGCGTTCCTTCACTCCCGGGCGAAAGCGCGCCCCGTCCCGGGGGCACGGCCGAATCTCGACCTCGAGGTCCAGATCCGTGATCGCCTCCCGCACCCGCCGGCAATACGGGCAGCTCTCGTATTCGTACAAGATCAGCGGTTGAGCGGGACGCGCGCCCAGACTCTCGGAGACCGTGCGTCCCGCGCCAAAGCGGGCCGCGGTGCTGAGGCGACTCATGAGGAGAGCGAGGTTCACGACGACAACTCCGCGAGGCGTGTTCGCTAAGTGTAGCGTCCTGCTCCGCAATTTTCAGCGTAATCGACGTCTGTCGGGCACGAGTTGAGCGTCT
>JBFIHF010000404.1:0-5667 GCA_041601915.1 Bradymonadaceae bacterium | reverse complement strand
GGCACAGATGCCGTTGAAGGCGCTGCGGAGCCAGGTCGCCTCCGCGATCAACGTGATCATCCAGACGAGCCGGTTCAACGACGGCTCCCGAAAGCTGACCCACGTCGTGGAAGCGCTGGGACTCGATGAAGCGGGCGAGTACGTCATTTTCCCGATCTTCGAGTTCGTCCAACGCGGCACGGACAAGCAGACCGGAAAAATCTTGGGCGCGCTGGAGCCGACGGGGAATCTGCCGACCTTCGCCGAGGACGCGAAGCGCCGAGGCCTGCACTATGATGAACGATGGTTTCAGAAGAAGAACTAGACCACTACCGCCGCGCGCAGGTGCGTGACGGCCAGGGCGAGTGAATGTCCGACGATCGATTCAAACAAGCGCGGCGTAGTCTGATCGACCGCCACAACCAACGCCAACAACAGGGCGGCTGGGACGACTCGTTTGACGGCGAGGACTTCGAGGATGAAGCGACCGCGATGGTCAACCTCGGGGATCAGCCGGCGTTTGCGCCGCCGCCGAACTTCGACGGCAACGAGCCCGCGGACGTGCGCACCGAAATGTTTCAGATCGACCCCAATCTGGCCGGCTCGCCGCCAGCGGGGGGCGTTCAGATGCGCAGCCACAGCGGTGTGCAGCCCAGTTACGACAGCTTCGGCGGACCTGGCGGCCAAGCGCCCCCCGGCGCCCCGATCGTGCAACCTCAGCCGCATCCGCAGGCTCAGCAGCCCACCTATGAGCCACCGCCCACGGCGCCGGCGCAGCGGATCGACGCCAATCAGTCCCTCGTCATTGGTGATGGGGCAGACTTCGAGGGCAAGACGGGCTTCATCAATCTGAATGACTTTGCCCAGGGCGGGGAGTCCTTCACGCCGGACTCCACGGCCGCCGGCTACGAAGGGAGTACGCAATTCGTCAATATTGCGGCGCTGCAAGCCAGCGGCCCCCCGGGTTCGACCCCCGTCGAGCACGACGAGATCCTGAAGCAAACCTACCAGTTCGGCATCGAGTCGATTCAGCAAGGTGAGTTCACGCTGATCTTCGCGCAGAATCAAACCGGCGACGCGGTGGTGCTCAAGCGGATCTGGGAGGGCGACCCCAACGGGATGCCGATCCCGGTGCGGCAGCGGATTGCCGCGCTGGATCAGATCCGCCATCCGCAGCTGGTGACGCTGAACGGAATGATTGCGGCGCCGTCGGGCGCGTGGGTGGAGCTCGCGCGACCCCCGGGCTTTCGGCTGTCGGACATCATCAACAACAACGGCCCGCAAGACCCCCAGCAAGTCGCGCAATGGGTGGCTCAGACCGCGGAAATCTTGTCCGTGGTTCACGCCCAGGCGTTCGTGTACGCGAACCTGAATACCGACGCGATCTGGATCCAGGAGAACGGGGCCGTGATCCTCGAGCCGTTCGACATCTTGTCGTACGAGCAACGAGGCAACCTCGGGGTGTTCGGTCCTCCGGAGATGAACTACCCGCCCGATCAGCGCCAGCTGGTGCCGGCCACCGATGTCTACAGCCTCGCGGCGGTCACCGTCGCAGCGCTCACCGGACTGCCGCTGAATCTGGGCGCGATCGAGCAACTGGACAAGAACACCAAGGCGGCAGTCACCGCATCGCTGCACCAGGATCCCGCGCAGCGTCCACGAGATGCGGGGGCGTTCGTGGCGGCGATGAAGGGCAAGCGCACGGCCACCGGCGCCGGCGGTGTGAACAAGTTCAAGATCCTGATCCCCGCCGTCTTCGTGGTCGGCTGCGTGGGCCTCGCCGCGGCCTACTTCTTGCGCCCCACCACGCCGCCCCCGCCGATCGAGGGCGGTGGCGAGGCCGTCGTCGTCGGGAGCCCCAGCACCAACTCCGCGATGGCCCAGACGACAACCAACGGGTCGACGACCGGCGGAACGACCACTGGAACGACCACCGGTGCCGTGGTCGCGGCGGCCGGGTCACCGGACGTGCAGAGCGACCCCCGGCTGCAGATTCGGACGAGCGCGCTCACCAATCCCGCCTCCGCCAAGGGCGACGGCCCATCGCCCGACGATCTCGACGAGGCCGAGGTGTACCGGGAGGAAGCGCGTGCACTCGTGGTCGACATCGCGACCCTGCAGGAGAGCTCGCGACGTGAGCGTTATGCGGAGGCGCTCGGCAAGCTGGCGACCGCGGCCCGCCTGTCCGGCGGGATGACCGCCGCCGACAAAGAGCTTTTTGCGGATCTTTCCAAGAACTCGTTCGTTACAGAGATCCGAAAGGACTACTACGACCGAGTGGACAAGGATCTGAAAGCGGAACGCATCAGCGGCGTCAAACAGTCGTACCCGAAGCTCGCGAACGTCGATGCTGAAGCGAAAGAGCTGAAATTCTTCGTCCAAAACAAGTCCGTCGACATCGTAACGATCGACCCGATTGAGAGTGACGAATGAGAGTTCGCAACCTGGCAGCGCTGTTCGCGATCATGAGCACCCACATGGCGATCGGTTGCGGCGATGAGCCTCCTCCGGAGCCGCCCAAGCCCCACAATTACACCCTCGAAGTGGAAGTGACGGACGGTCAGGGGACGATGCTACCCAACGTCGCCGTCAAGGTGGACGAGAAGATCGTCGGCCACACCGATGCCGAGGGCAAGTTCAGTGCAGTGCTCAACGAACTGGCCGGCAACACGGTCACCCTTGGCGTCGTCGCCCCCAGCGGATATCGGTTCGCACCCGACACGGACTCCGTGACGGAGATCTTGAAGACCACGAACGTTCGCGGCCAAGTGACGGGCGTGCCCGTGTTCTTGTCTGCGGCAGCGGAGTCGCTGCAGAAGGACTACTTCGTGTGGGTGAAAGCGGACTGCGATAACGGATGCAAAGACTGGCCGGTGTTGCTGGACGGCAAGGAGATGGCACGCACGAACGCGTTGGGATACGCGCACTTCTCGTTCACCGACCAGCCTCGCAACGATGTCGAGATCGAGATCGTCGCGAAGAAGCCCAACACGCCGTCGAACCCCAAGTACGGCTTCACCCTCGATACCGGGTCGACCGTCTACCGAATCGAGCAGGCGTTTACCGACCCGTCGAAACCCAAGCCCGTGGTGCGAAGAGCGCGGCCGTCCGGGGGCAAGAAGAAGGACGCCAAGGCCGGGAACGTCCCGGATCCCGGCGCGTTCGTCGACCCGACGCCCAAAAAGGAAACGGGCGTCATCGACCTGTTCGGCAACTGAACCATGCCTCTTCCGTTCGCGGACCGATTCGGGCGCGCGGTGACCTACTTGCGAGTATCGGTCACCGACCGGTGTAACTTCCGCTGCGTCTACTGCATGCCGGAGCATGGGATCGAGCACGTTCCCCGGCCGGAGCTCCTGTCGTTTGCCGAGATCGCCGATGTCGTGGGGATCTTCGCCCGCCACGGCGTGCACCGCGTCCGCCTGACGGGGGGAGAACCCCTGGTGCGCGCGGATCTGCCGGAACTGGTATCGATGCTCGCCGGCGTCGACGGCATCGATGAGGTCGTGATGACGACCAATGCCTATCTGCTGGGCCGCTACGCCGTCGCTCTGCACGACGCCGGACTCACCGGCTTGAACATCAGCTTCGATAGCGTCGACGCGACGACGTTCACCCGCCTGACCCGAATCGGTGACATGCAGCGCGTGATTGACGGGATTCGCGCCGCGCGGGAGGCGGGCTTCGAACGCATCAAGCTCAACGCGGTCGTGATCCGCGGCCAGAATGAGCACGAACTCGTGGACCTCGTACGTTTCGCCGCAGCCGAGGGCGCGATCATGCGGTTCATCGAGTTCATGCCGATCGGCGGGGAGATGGGTTGGGGCCGCGAAGCGTGCGTGACCGCCAGGCAGATGCGCGAAACGCTGTCGGCGATCTGGGAGCTGACGCCGGACCCCAGGGCGTACGGGACGGGGCCGGCGCGGTATTGGCGAGCGACCGGCGAGGGCTTACCGCCCCAGGGCGCGACGTTCGGCATCATCGGCGCCGTCACGGAGTGTTTCTGCGCAGACTGTAATCGGGTGCGAATCACGCCGCAGGGTGGCCTACGGGCATGCCTGGCGGACGACCACGAGGTCACCTTGCGAGACGCGATGCGACTCGCGCCGACGAGGGAGGCCGGGCTGCTGGCTGCGGAGCGACTCATCCGCGCCGCGCTCTTCGGTAAGAAGGAGAGTCACGCCTTTGACGTCGACACGATTACCCAGACGGCGATGACCGCGATCGGCGGCTGAGTACCGCGCCGAACTGCGCGACAACGCCAAACGGATCCGCTACAGTGTGCGGGCATGTAGTTTTCGGGAAATTCCGGCCCCGGTCATGCGTTGGTCCCCGAACTTGGAGGCGCTCATGGAATCAGTTCCGCAACCCGAAGAGGGCCGCCCCGAGGCGCTGCTCGAGGCTGCCGATCCGCCTGGAATGGCGTGGTGGACGGTCCTCGGCATCGTGCTCGTCGCACTGCTGGTGGGTGTGGTGATCGTCGACGGGCTGGAGTCGGAGACGTACTTCTACACCGTCGATGCCGCCGTGGCGCAGGGAGCGGAGCTGCCCGGCCGCCATGTGCGCGTCAAGGGGACCGTGGAACCGGGCTCGATCGTCGGGGCGGATGGGGAACTGGGGCGCACGTTTCGGATCGCGGAGAACGGCAAGTCACTTCGGGTGACGTACGACCGTGCGATGCCGGACACGTTCGACGAGAACATGGAGGTCGTCGTGCAGGGCGTCGTGACCGACGACATGGTCGTGGTCGCCGACGAGGTGCTGGTGAAGTGCCCGAGTCGTTACGAAGGCAACCCGCCCACCGCCCAGGACGCGCCTCAGGCGTCGTTGTAGCTGTTCACCAACTCTAGGAATCCGCATGTCACTGATCGGTACGATCGCCATCTACAGCGCGATGTTTCTCGCCGTTGTAGGAATCGCGTTCAACTTCGTCGCCGGGCGCACCTACAGTCGACGATTCGTGATCGCGGGACGCTACTCCGCCTTCGCGACGTGCGGCTTGATCTTCACCGCATCGAGCGTGTTGATGCACGCGTTGCTGACCCATGACTTCGGGATTCAGTACGTCCAAGGGTTCTCCGACGCCTCGATGCCGCTGTTCTACTTGATCGGCGCGTTCTGGGGCGGACAGGCCGGAAGCCTGCTGTTCTGGACCTCCGTGGTCGCGACGTGTTTGGCCGGCTGTCTGGTCATCAATCGCGACAAGTACCGCGAGTTGATGCCGTGGGTGACCCTGATCACGTTGGCCGTGATGCTGGGACTGCTCATGATCCTGTGCTTCGTCTCCAATCCGTTCGAGCTGTTCCACATCATCGATGACCCCGGCGTGGGTAAGGGTCTGACGCCACTGCTTCAAACCCCGAAAATGGTCATCCATCCGCCGGCACTGCTGACGGGTCTAGCCTCGATGACGATCCCATACGCGTTCGCGATGGCGGCGCTCATCACCGGCAACTTCTCGAACACGTGGGTGGAAGCGGCGCGGAAGTGGATCCTGATCCCGTGGTTCTTCCTGTCGATCGGCAACATGCTCGGTGGAATGTGGGCCTACGAAGAACTCGGTTGGGGGGGCTACTGGGCGTGGGACCCCGTCGAGAACGCCGCGTTCATGCCGTGGCTGATCGCGACGGCGCTGATTCACTCGCTGATGATCCAAGAGCGTCGGGGCATGCTGAAGCGCTGGAACGT
>JBFIHF010000403.1:0-5682 GCA_041601915.1 Bradymonadaceae bacterium | reverse complement strand
TTGTTGTGCACGTTGAAAAAGAACGACAAGCGCGGCGCGAACTCGTCGACCTCGAGCCCCGCTGTTTGTGCCGCCTCGACGTAGGCGATGCCGTCAGCGAGCGTGAAGGCGAGTTCCTGAGCCGCGGTGCTGCCCGCCTCGCGAATGTGGTAGCCCGAAATCGAGACCGTGTTCCACCGCGGGACGTTTTCCTTACAGAACGCGAAGATGTCGGTGATGATCCGCATCGACGGGCGCGGCGGGTAGATGTAGGTGCCGCGCGCGATGTACTCCTTGAGCAGATCGTTCTGAATCGTACCCTCGAGCTTCGCCGGGGCGACCCCCTGTGCCTCCGCGACCGCAATGTAGAGGGCCAGCAGAATGCCGGCCGTCGAGTTGATCGTCATCGAGGTGGAGACGGCATCCAGCGGAATCTGATCGAACAGCGTCTCCATGTCCGCGATCGAGTCGATCGCCACACCGACCTTCCCGACTTCGCCGTGCGCTCGGGGTGAGTCGGAGTCGAACCCCATCTGGGTCGGCAGATCAAAGGCGACGGAGAGCCCGGTGGTGCCTTGCTCCAACAGATAGCGATAGCGCTCGTTGGACTGCGCCGCGGTGCCAAACCCGGCGTACTGGCGCATCGTCCAGAAGCGCCCGCGATACATCGTCGGCTGGACGCCGCGCGTATAGGGGAACTCGCCGGGAAACCCGAGGTCGTTGACGTAATCGGAGGGGCTGTTCCAGGGCCCGTAGAGCGGTGCCGTCGCGGTCCCGTCGGTGCCTGCGAACGTGCCCTCGCGCTTGCCGTACTTGTCCAGCAGCGGCTCGAGCACGTCGCGCTGCCACGCGGCGTACGCATCGCGAAGCTCGTCGTCGAACTCGCTCATGCTTCGATGGACACGAGCACGTCGCCCACCTCGACCGCCTGACCGGGCGCGGCGGAGACCCCGACGATCGTGCCCGCGAGGTGCGCCTTGAGGTCGTTCTCCATTTTCATCGCTTCGATGATCACGACGACATCACCTTCGGCGACGACGTCGCCGACCTTCGCGCTCACCGCGACGACCTTGCCCGCCATCGGACTGGCGAGGTCGGGGCCCAGCGCTCCGCGACCACCGATGCCGGCGGCTCGCATGCGGCGTTGGCGTTCGTTCAGCACTTCGACGTGGGTATCGACGCCCTTGATCTGCACCGTGTAGTCGCCCTCCACCTCGCGGATCGCGAAATCATGAGACTGTCCGCCTTCCGTCAGCAGGTGCAATCGCCCGCGCTCGGGGGAAAACGCGTCGACAATCACTTCGTCGCCGCTGGGCTTCACGATGCGGTAACGCCCATCTTTGAGCGATTCGACCTGAAAGGTCTCCTCGTCTTCGCCATTCATCACGAAGTAGTTCGGCATCGTCGACTCCTAGTTTTGGCGCAGGGTGCGCGTTCGTCCGGCCTGTTTCCAACCGCTGCCTGACGTCGACCCGGCGCGTGCGACACCATTGGTGCCGCCCGCGTGTGCAATCTGCTCATCCCGGATGTGTCGCGCAAGTACGGCGACGATGCGCGAGATTTCGCGCGCTCGCCCAATCTGTGGACCATCTCGCTCCTCCAACATCTGCGGCACGAAGTCGGTGTCGTAGCGCCCGCTGGCGAAGGTCGGGTGATCGAGCGCTTCGAGGTGAAACGCGATGTTCGTCTCGATGCCGGAAATCACGTACTCGCGCAGCGCCCGCTTCATGCGCTGACGCGCGTGCTCGCGGTCCTCGCCCCACACGATCAGCTTCGAGATCATCGGGTCGTAATGAACCGGGACCACGGCGCCGGAGTACACGCCGGTATCTTCTCGCACCCACGGACCCGCCGGTGAGTGCAGATACTCGATCGTGCCCGGACTCGGCATGAAGTTGTTCTCGGGGTCCTCTGCGTAGATGCGGCATTGCATCGACGCGCCCCGCGCCGTGATGTCCGCTTGCTTGAACGGGAGGTGTTCGCCCGCGGCGATGCGGACTTGCCAGCGGACGAGGTCGAGTCCCGTGATCATCTCCGTGATCGGGTGTTCGACCTGCAGCCGGGTGTTCATCTCGAGGAAGTAGAAGTTCTGGTCCACATCGAGCAAGAACTCGACGGTACCGGCCCCGACGTAGTCGACCGCTTTCGCTGCGGCGACGGCCACGGCCCCCATTTTCTCCCGCGTTTCGGCGAGGATCGTGGGGCACGGCGTCTCTTCGATAATCTTCTGGTGGCGCCGCTGAACGGAGCAATCGCGCTCAAAGACGTGCACGCAGTTGCCATGCTGGTCGGCGAGCACCTGGAACTCCACGTGTTTGGGGTTCAGGACGTACTTCTCGACGTAGACATCGCCGTTGCCAAACGAGTTGAGGGCTTCGCGTTTGGCCCCGTCGAATGCCGCGACGAAGTCCGCCGTGCGGTCCACGCGGCGCATGCCCTTGCCGCCGCCGCCCGCCGAGGCTTTGATCAGGACGGGAAACCCCATCTCCTGAGCAATGCTCAGCGCCTCCGCGGCTTCCTCGATCGCTTCCTTGGTGCCGGGAACCAGCGGGACGCCTGCCGCTTGCATCAGCGTTCGCGCCCCGGTTTTGGATCCCATCGCTTCGATGGCGTGAGGCCGAGGACCGATGAACGTGATCCCGGCCTTCTCGCAGGCGATCGCGAACGGCGCTCGCTCGCTGAGGAACCCGTAGCCGGGATGAATCGCGTCGACCCCGGCGGCCAGCGCGACTTCAATGATCTTGTCGACGACCAGATAGCTCTGGGCCGATGCGGCCGGGCCGACGCAGTACGCCTCATCGGCCATTCGCACGTGCAGCGCTTCGCGATCGGCTTCCGAATAGACCGCGACGGTCCGGATCCCCATCTCGCGCAAGGTCCTCATCACGCGCACCGCAATCTCGCCGCGGTTCGCGACCATCACCTTCTTGAACATTGCCACTCCAAGCATGCATCGAAACGCGCGCAACCTAGCATGCACCGTCGCCAAGCGCGAGCACTGCCATGGTGGTAGTTACCGGACCGAACCGCCGGCGATCGTGACCGGTGTCTCGTGCGCGTTCACCTCGGTGCGCGCAGCGCGGGCGAGCTTCTGATTGAGCTTGGACTCCAGCCAGCGCGCGCGATTGCGGGCGTTCTCGGAGACCGTGGCGAGCAGCGCGTCGCTCTCCGGATTGATCGCGGCGAGCCACAACTCGTGCTCCCGCGTCTCGACGCGCCTGAGCTCGGCGAGGTCGCCGACGAGCGCGACCGGCGGTTCGTCGCGAATCTCGAGCTCGTACCGGTCCGCCTCGATCGTCAGTTCCACCACGCGGTATCGGCTGTTGCGACTCAGAAACAGAAACGCCACCGCGCCCAGCGCCACCACGCCCAGCGCGTAGGACCCCGAGAACAACAGACTCAGAGCGAGCAGCGGCGCGACCACCAGCCACAGATCGCGGCGACTCGGCACGGTCGTAATCCGCAGCAACATCGGCTCCGTGTCGTACAGCTCGACGTCGAGGCGCTGCTCGTCGAAGTTCCGCAGCTCGAACTCGTATCGAAACTTGCCCGTCCGGGTCGGCACGGTGGTCATCCAGGTCGGAATCCCACGCACGGCGTTGTTTCCGGTGATGTCGGATGGCTTGAGCGCGAAGTCGCTGCTCGAATCATGGGTCGACACGACTTGCAGTGGCTCACGGCGCTCCCAACGGTCGATGTCCGCGAGCGCCTCCGCGGCATCCTTGTACCGAGCCTCGGTCTGCTTCTGGGCCAGTCGCTCGATGATGGCGACAATGTCATCATCGATCTGAAGACCGTGCGGGACACGATTGGGTGCCGGGTCGAGATGGTGGTGTGCGATCTCGAGCGGAGAGCTGCCGAGCAACCACGGCTCCCCGGTCACGAGCTCCAGCGCCACGATTCCGAGGCTGTAGAGGTCCGACGTAGGGTCGAGCGGCTTGCCTCGCGCCTGCTCCGGCGACATGTAGCGCGGGGTCCCGATCAGCTCGCCCTCGGAGGTGAGCGGCCGACCGAGCGTCGCGCCGATCGTCGCGGCGCTGTCCGAGTCCTCGGTCTGGTCGTCGTCGATCACGATGCGCGCGATCCCAAAATCGAGCACCTTCAACAGATCGGTCTGGTCGGCGCTGCCGTACACCATGAGATTCTGCAGCTTGATGTCCCGATGCAGAACGCCGATCTCGTGGGCTTCGCTCAAGCTCCGCAGCGCCTGGCGCAACAGGCCGACCACCCGCGGCCCGTCGAACGGCCCGTCTTGCTCGACGATCTGGGACAAATCGCGCCCATCGACGAGCTCGAGCACCATGAACAGCTTCCCGTCCCACTCGCCGAAGTCGTACAGCCGCACCGTGTTCGGCGAGCTGAGGCGCGCGATGAGCTTGGCCTCGCGCTTGAATCGCGTGCGCTGGGTGTCGTTGGATGCGCCGGCGTGCAGGACTTTGAGCGCGACGGGGCGATCGAGCGCTTGCTCCACGGCGCGATAGACCTCGCCGAACCCGCCGACTCCGAGCCGGCCTTCGACCCGATAGCGATCTGCCACGATCGTGTCGACAGGTATGCTCGGCTCGACGTCGGTCATCTGCTGCTCATCCGCGCTTGCGTGCGATCGTCAGGCCGTCGCCGAGCGGCAGCATGCTGATGTCGACGCGCTCGTCCGCGAGCACGTGTTGACTGATCGCGCGCAGGGCGTTCGTGTCGTCGGTGTCGACGTCGGGGTCTGCCACGCTACCGGACCACAGTACATTATCGATCGTGATCACGCCGCCCGGTCGCAGCAGCTCGAGACAGCCCTCGTAGTACGCCTGGTAGCCGGTCTTGTCGGCGTCGATGAACGCGAAGTCGAACGTGCCGGCCGCACCGTCCGCGAGCAGCGCTGCGATCGTCTCGCCGGCGGGCCGCAAGTGCAGCTCGATCCGGTCGGCGACGCCCGCCGCTTGCCACGCCTCGCGTGCCATCGACGTCCACTCCTCGCTGATGTCGCAGGCCGTGACGCGCGCATTCGGCACCGCCAGCGCGACCGCGAGCGCGCTGTAGCCCGTGAAGGTCCCCACCTCGATGAAGCGCGGGGCGCCAAGGGCAGCGGGGCGCGACGCGGCGACGAGCTGCGCGAGCAATCCCATAAACTGCCCCTGCTCGGGAGCGATCTGCATCATCGCCATCTCGAGATGGCTCGTTCGCTCCCGCAGCTCGGTCATCACGGGCGGCTCCCGCAGGGAGCTGTCCAGCAGATACGCGTAGGTGCGCTCGTCGAGGTTAATCGTCCGATTCGACATCGCCTTCTCCTGTCTGGTTCGTGGGTTCCGGGGGAGCTACCGGCTCGATTTTCATCGCCGCGGGGCCGCGACGCTGCAAAGTGCGATAGCGCTCGAACAGCTCGTCCTGTCGGGTCTTCGTCGGCACGGGCTTCCCGCCGATCCAGACCGACTCGACGCGGGTCGATATCTCGAAGGGGTCGCCGGACCACACGACGACATTGCCGGCTTTGCCGGCCTGAAGTGTACCGACGGAAGCATCGACGCCCGCAGCCTTGGCGGCGTTGAGCGTGACCGCGGTGATCGCGTGCTCATGGTCGAGCCCCTGTCGAACGGCGTTGCCGGCGAGGTAGCGAAGCTGGCCAACGTAGTGGGCGTCGAACGTCGACAGAGCCACGATCACACCCGCGGCGTCGAGCAACGCCGCGTTGTCTGCTCGCGTCCCCAGCGCGTC
>JBFIHF010000402.1:0-5685 GCA_041601915.1 Bradymonadaceae bacterium | reverse complement strand
GGCTTGTGCGTGCGCGGGTCGGTCCACGTGCGCTTGCCCGTGGCGAGGCCGACGAAGTTGGCGACGGTCTTCGGCGTGTGGTGCTCGAAGAGCTGAATCTTGATGTCACCCATCGAGGTGTGGAACGTGGCGTACAGCTGGCCGTCGCCGGGAAAGTAGTCCGCGGGTGTCTCGTTAAACGTGGTCATGGCTTCTCCGGAGTGGAATGGAACGGGAGGAACATACTGCGTTGCGCAAAGTTCGGGAAGGCGCTTTCGCTACACGCGTCGACCGGACGTGACGCGGTCGTTCTGGCCGTAGTCCTTGCGCAGGCTGACGTCAGTGTAGCCTGCGGCTTCGAGCAACGCGCGGACCGCGGCGCCCTGGTCGAAGCCGTGCTCCAGCACGAGCCAACCGCCCGGGGCGAGGTGTTCATGCGCGTCGACGACGAGTCGACGGATCACGTCGAGCCCGTCGACCCCGGCGAACAGCGCCGTGGCGGGCTCGAACGCCCGCACCCCGGCATCGACCTCGGCGCCGTCGGCGACGTAGGGCGGGTTGCTCACGATGACGTCGAACGTGTCCGGCACGTCGCTGAACAGGTCGCTCTGGCGCAGCTCGATGGCGAGGTTCAGCGCGTCGGCGTTCTGGCGGGCGAGGTCGAGCGCAGCGGCGTCGATGTCTGTCGCGACGACGACGGCGTCGGGGCGCTCACTGGCGATGGCGAGCGCGATCGCGCCGGTCCCGGTCCCGATGTCGAGCACCCGTGAGACACCCTCGGCCGCGATCCGGGACAGCGCCTCTTCGACGAGCACTTCGGTGTCGGGCCGTGGCACGAGCGCCCGTGCGTCCGTGGCGAGGTCGAGGGTCCAGAACCCGCGGGTGCCGGTGAGGTACGCGACCGGCTCCCGATTCGCGCGGCGCTTCACGAGCTCGCGATAGGCGGTCAGCTCGTCGGCCAACAGCGGTCGGTCGAACTCCATGTACAGCCGCACACGGTCGATCTTCAGGACGTGGGCGAGCAGCAGCTCGGCGTCCAATCGCGGTGTTTCGAGGCTGCGCTCGGTGAAGAACCCGCGCGACCAGTCGAGCAGCTTCAGCACCGTCCACGGCGGCCCCAGTTTGTCGGTTGATGCGCTCATCGATGGCCCAGCGAGTGACGAAAGCGTGGTACCCCGCTATGGTGGCGACGTCTAGGCACGTAGGGTGAGAACATGGCGAAGATGACGAAGTCCCAGACCGGGGCAGCAATCGCGCTCGGTGTGCTGATCCTCGTGGGCGGCGGGCTCTGGTACAACGCGAGCACCCCCGAGACCCCGCAGCCGAACGACACGACAGCCGCGACGGCCGCCACGACGGGCAAGTTTTCGGTCACGCTGAAGATCTCCGCCAGTCAGGACGTGTACACCAGCGAGGGCGCACCGAAACCCGAAGAGGTCGAGGCGGCCCTCAAGGCCGCGCTCTACAAGACCGAGGCGTTCGAGGAGGGCGGCCCGCGCGCATTGAAGGGGCTCGTCAATTACGACATCAAGTCGCTGCCCAACGACGGGGGCCACGACATCGTCCTGCTGGGCTCACTCAATTCGCCGGGCGCGAACTTTGACGCTGGCGTCAACGTGCAAGCCACCGATGAAGCGTGGAAGGGCAAGTCGCTGCGCGAGATGGTCGACGGGGCCGTCGCACAGTTCGCCGGTCGTATCGGCGCTCAAGCGCGCGTGATTGGCGGTGACGACGCGAACCTTCGCACGATCCTGGAGAGCTCCACCGAAACGGAGGACCTCCGGTTGATGGCGATCCAGGAGATCCGCGAACGGCGGCTCAAGCAGCATCTCGACGTTGTGCGCGGCTACCTCGACCCCGCGCAGCCGCCGACGCTGCGGTTGGCGGCCAGCGCCGCGCTCGTGAGCATGGACGACAAGGCGTCGGCCTCCGAGATCCTGACCGTGGCCGAGGACTTCAGCCGCGATCGGAACCCGCAGTTCGTGCCGATGCTGCATATCTTGAGTGACCTCGGTGGGACCGAGATCATCACGTATCTGGAAGCGGTGGCCGAGGCCCACTCCGCGCCCGCGGTCCGCACCGTGGCGCAGGAAGCGCTCGATAAGGCACGTGGTGGCGCGGCTCGGCCTTAGGCTCATTGGGACCACTCCGGTGCGCCAAAGACTCCGCTGGTCCGCTGGTCTGCTGGTCCGCTGGTCAACCTCAACTTCAAACTTGGACCCACACTCCGGCCGCAGAGCCACCACGCGAAGCGCCGAGCAGCCCTCGCTGGCTTGCGGATCCGGGCTGCTCGGCGCTTCGCGTGGTGGCTCTGCGGCCGGAGCGCGGGTCCAAGTTTGAAGTTGAGGTTGACCAGCAGACCAGCGGACCAGCGGACCAGCGGAGCATTGGCGGCTACATCCAACTGAGCAGCATGAGCAGGCTCGCGCCGAACGTGAACAGGGTGAGCACGATGATCACGGTTTGCACCACAAGGACCAATCGCTCGAGGTCGATGCGCGCGGGTTGGGCGAGCTCGTCGGCTGACGCGGTCTCGAGTTCCAGCTCGCGCATCGTCTGGGATTGGTGCTCACGGCGGCGCAGGCCCTGAAGCACCAGCAGCAACACGTAGGCGAAGCCGACGAGCAGCACGCCGGCGGTCGCGAACATCAGCTTGCGCTGGACTCCGTCGCGCCACGCCTCGAGCTCGGCCCGGTCGTCGCGCTGCGTGTTCATCAGCAGGGGCGCGGGCACGAAGCTGTGGGGGATCGCGAGCAACGCCGCTTCGAGCCAATGATCGCATCGCCCGATCTTGAACTGCGCGTCGAGCGCCGGGATCGACTTCGCGTGCGACGCCCACTTCGCATACAGCTTGCTGTGCGTTTCGTGCAGCGCGAGCACGGTCCCGACCGCGGCGCGGCACTCCGCCGGCGAGCCGCTGGGCGCGATCGCGACCCACCGCGAATCCCAGGCCGTGCCGGCGTCGAAGAGGTCCTGATAGACTTGGATCGCAACGATCGGGCCCCGCACATCCTGGGGAACGATGACCTGGACGCCGGCGCCCTGGGGGCCGATGCCGAACGCATCGGCGTTCGCCCAGCGGTCGCCGTCGTAGAGGTCGACGAGGATGCCACCCGAGCGATGAAGCGTCGAGACGTTGGCTTTGTAGGGCTGACCGGGGATCGCCAGCAACTGGTGGGGATCGATCGAAAACTGCGACGGCACCGTGTTCAGGCGCACGGTTCCCGTGCCGGTTCGCTCGCCCTGCGTCGCCGTGATCGTGAGCCGGACCGACGTCGCCGCGGCCACGGGGAGCTTGACGAGCCCCAGCTCATCGGTGGTGAGCGTCGTCGGGAGCGCCTTCTCGAGCATCCCCTCGATCTTGGTCACGGTGAGGGTTCCGCTGACCGGCGCTTCGGTCTCCGCGTCGACAAGCAACAGGTAAGCGACGCTCGGAAGCCCGCGCGCGATCTGGCCGTCCGGGGGGATCATCAACACCTTGAGCCCGCCGTCCCACGCCGCGAGCACCGACTCTTTCTCGTCGGTGACACGGGTGGTGCCCGCGGGCCAGACGAAGCGCTCCGGTCCGGTGTTGATGGTCGTGGGGACGTCGGCGCCAAGCTCTTCCACCCCGGGGTGATCGACGACCACGGACAGCTTCTGATCGCCGGCGAGCGAAGCCGGGGGCCGCAACGTGGCGTGCAGGTAGCCGTGACTGGCCGTCTCCGCCTCGCCGACGACCGTCGAGCCGATGCGAAACGTGGTTTTGGCGTGCGCATAGAGGCGCCCCGTGGGGGCATCCATGACGATCCCCCGCGCGGCGTTGGGCGCGTCGGCCTGCAGCGTGGGGGGCGCTTGCAGGTACATCGCGGCGCCCACGTCGACCGCCGAGACGGCAAAGTAGCTCGCCACGAGCGCGAAGATACAGAGCACGTACAGAACGATCGCAGCGCGGAACATCAGATTCTGGGCGCGAGACTCGCTCAGGGACACCCCTCGTCGATCTGGCCGTCGAGGTCGTTGTCGGCACCGTCGCAGACTTCGTCGGGCGCCGGACACACCTCGTCGGTTTGTCCGTTGCAGTCGTTGTCGACGTAGTCGCACAGCTCGGCCCCCGTGGGCGCACACAGCGGCGCGGTCCCACGATCGACGATCGTCGCGAGGATCTCCACGGACGCGGGGTCCGCGGCGTTCTGCACCGCGTCGCACGCGCTGCCGTTCAGCGTGAGGACCGACGAACCCGCGTCGAACGTGTACCCGTTGGTGGCACTCTCGTTGAACGCGGTGCCGCCCACCGAAACGATGAGCTCGTCGGCCTGCGGCGTCGTGTTCATGACCTCAAACTTACAGCTCGTGGTGAGCTCGCGAATGCTCTGCAGCGCCGTCACAAGTTCTTGCGCGTTGTCGGCGATGAAGTGACGGCGGTTGGGATCGGGCGCGTCGGTGCCACCCGCGGCCGCGATCGCGTCGAGGTTTGCGGGCGCCGCGCCGGACTGGAAGCCGACCACGAACACCGGGACCCCGTCGGCGGCGAGCGCCTCGGCGCCGGCCACGGCCTCCGGTTGGGCCATCGCCCGGGAGTTGACGGGCGTTCCGCTGTCGCACGCCACCGTCGGATCACCGTCGGTGACGAGCACGACGACCTTGGGACGCGACGCGTTCTGCGGGTCGCCCGGATCGTCGAGGATCCCCTGCGACCGAATCTGCTGCAGCGCGTAACCCGTGGGCGTATCGCCGAACGGCGCGATGCCATCTGCGGCGGCGCGCACCTCGGTCGCCTGCCCCGGGCCGATGTTCACGAGGTTCTCGAACGTACACGTCGCCGCGGTGTCCGGCGGCGGCTGGAACGGGAACTGTCCGATGCCGACGCGCGACTCGTTCAACAACGCATCGGGCAGCATCGTGATCGCGGACTGGAACTCGTCGATCGGCCACGGCCGGGCTCGCGCTGGGTCGAGCTGGTTCGCCATCGACCCCGAAGCGTCCACGAGCAGGTAGATCGCGGGAGCGACGGTGTTCACCATTGCGGTCAGCACGTTGTCGGCGCAGACGTCGTCCGCGAACTGGTTGACGAGGCCGGGACAGCCGTCGCAGGCGTCGCCGATCGCGTCACCGTCCGCGTCCGCCTGGTCGGCGTTCGGCACGTCGGGACAGTTGTCGGAGATGTCCGGGACGCCGTCGCCGTCGCTATCGCGGCCCCCGTCCCAACCCACCGGGCAGCCGCCCTGCGATGCGTTCGCCACGGCCGGGCAGTCGTCACACACGTCACCGCGACCGTCGCCATCTGCGTCGGCCTGGTCGGGGTTCGGCGTCTGCGGGCAGTTGTCTTCCGAGTTCGGAATGCCATCGCCGTCGTCGTCTTCGATGTCGCCGTCGACCGGTACGCATCGCCCGTCGAGGGCACGCTCACCGGCGCCGCACAACAACCCACCACCATCATCATCGCAATTTGCACACGAAGCCGCCGCCACGAGCAGCACCATCAAGAATCGCTGGTCCATTCATTCCTCCGTTGACGGGGCATCATAACGCCTTTGTGGCGACGGAGCACACTTCCGGGTTTGCGACGTGCCGCTCCCCTCTTAGACTCGTGGCATGCGACCTCCGGCGGCGGGCGAAATTTTCGAAGAACGATTCACGGTGGAGGCCGTGCTGGGACAAGGAGCGTTCGCGACGGTGATGCTGGCACGCGACACCGGCGCCGACCGGCACGTGGCGTTGAAGCTG
>JBFIHF010000401.1:0-5694 GCA_041601915.1 Bradymonadaceae bacterium | reverse complement strand
GTTCTCTAGCCACATAGGCGGTGCGAGATCGAAGTCGGTCGAGTCGAGGCGATGCTGTAGTATCGTCGAACGAGAGCGACAAAGAGCTCGTGCCGCCTATGTGGCTAGACGCATCATGCAAAAAACACCAGTCACCTAGCCATGCGCCACCTGCTCCTCATCGTCGTTCTGTTCGCAAGCTGCGCCACCGATGGCACGCCGTCGGATCTTTGCCCGTCCGGCCAGGCGCCCGACCCCGTGACGGGGGCGTGCGAGATGGCCGCGCGCGACATGGCGCGCAGCGACGCGATGAACGACGAGCAACCCGACAGTCGCGCTCCCGCAGACATGGCGCCGCGCAGGGATGTCGGAGCCGACGCCCGCGAAGCCGATGCGGCCTGCGCACCCACAGAGGTGTGCGGGATGTGTCCTGACGTCGCGGTTCCCGCCGCGGTGGCCGCCGCGCCGCTGGGCGCCGAGGCGCAACCGGGCCGCTACGAGACCGTCAACGCGGGCGGCTTCCGCGACGACTACATCTACAACGCGGCGGACACGTTCAAGATCGGCACGCGGCGGGAGTGGGGCGGCACGGTCATCTTCTTTGGGATCAGCAACGGCCAACCGGGCGGCAACCCCACCAACGTGATCGACGCCAACGACACCGGGCGCGAGGTCCAGGTCGCGTTCTACGACCCCGATCGGCGGCTGCAGAACTGCGCGTGGAACGCGTCCTGTGCGACCGTCGCCTCGCAGTGCGAAACCTCGATCACGTACCTCGGCTGGAATCCTGTGCAGGGCGGCAACCGGTGCAACAACGGCTCCGGTGTCGAGTCCGTCGAGGCCAACGGTGGTGCGCTCACGGTGACCACACTGCCGCTGCACTGGAACCCCAACTGGGACCGTCAGGACTGCTCCAGTGTGGCGTGCAACGACGCCTCCCTGAACACTCGTCGCGCCGATGTCCGGGTCGTCCAGCGGCTGCGCTTCGTCCGTGAGCACGTCGTGGAGCTCGACTACGTGGTGACGAACCTCGCCGCCCTCAACCACGCGCCGACGGCCCAGGAGTTCCCGACCATCTACACCGCGAACGGCCAGAGCGGCCCAGACCTGTGGCGGCTCTTCGACTCCGCGGGGACCGAGGTCGTCATCAACCAGCCCGCGAACGACGGGTTCATGTGGAAGCCGTTCGCCAGCGCCGGCGGCTGGGTCACGATGCAGAACCAGACTCTCGACTACGGCGTGGGCCACTACACCGAGAACCGGCTCACGGACTGGCAAGGCTGGCAGCTGCGCTCGTTGCCGTTCAACAACTTCCGGCCCGTGTTCGACTTCGGGATTCCGGCCAACGGAACCGTGCGCGCGCGCTCCTACCTCATCCTCGGCGGCCAGGGCACCGTGGCGGCCGAGGCCGCATGGCTGGATCAGAACCTGTCACCGTTCGGCGTGGCCGACGAGCCCGCTGCGGACGCGGTCGTTGGGGACACGATGACCGTGCGCGGGTGGGCCCTGGACAACAAGAGCGTCACCGCCGTCGAGGCCATCATCGATGGCGGCGCGCCCACGCTGCTCGCCTACGGATCCGCGCGACCCGATGTCTGCGTCGTTTGGCCGCGCTACCCGGGCTGCGGGACCGGCGCCGTCGGCTACAGCGGCGAGGTGGACCTGTCGCGCTGGAGCCAGTGCGCGCACCTGCTCGAGGTCGTCGCCACGGACAGCGACGGAAACCGCCGCGTCATCGCGCGTCGGCGGTTCACACGTGGCATGCCCTGACTGCCTGACGGCTCCGCGGTTCGAACCGTCTCACCCCGGAGGCGTGTAGCCGACGTTGCGGCAGGTCGGGGCGTTCCAATCGCCGATGCAGAGCCCCTCGGCGCCGCACGTCCTTCCCGACGCGCACCTCTTGTCGATGCATGCCTCGCCTTCGGTCGCTGGCGTAACGCATGTGCCATCGTCGCAGACGAGCCAACCCGCGCATCGCGGATGGTCGTCGCACGGCTCGCCCGCGCGCCCGGCGTGAATCTGACAGATGCCTTCGACGCAACGGGCGTCCCAGGCGAGGCAGTCGTCCGCGACATCGAGCAACTGACAGGCCTCGCCGGTCAGCGCATAGGGTTGGCAGGTGCCCCGGATACAACCGTGAAACGACGGGCACGCGTCCTGGGCGCCGCAGAGCTCACCGGCCGCGACCATCGGAGCGCAGCGCGCCGTGTCGTCATCGCAGTAGGTGCCGATCTCGCAGGGCGTCGCATCCGCGCACGGCGCGCCGAGCGGTGCGGCCGGGGCGCAGCGCCCCACCCGCGTGTCCTCGTCGTGGTCGATGCAGGCGAGGTCATCGTCGCAGTCGGAGCTGCTCGAACATCGGCCGCCTTCCGGCTGCCGAATCGCGCAGGCGCCCTCGACGCATCCGAGCCCGTCCACACACTGATAGTCCCACTCACACCGTCCGTCGACGCTCGAACGTGGGCCGCAGGTCCCGTTTTCGAGCAAGCACACCGCGACGCCGCCGAAGTTGCCGTGACAGATCCCGCCCGCGCACTCGCTGTGCACGAAACACTCTTGCCCATCGGGTCCGATCGGTCGTGCCGCCTCGTCCAGGCAGTCGCGCCAGGCCCCCGAGCACGCGTCGGCATCTGCGATCGCGCCGCATTCGAGCAACGCGTCGGCGTCGACCTGCAGATTGCCGCGCTCGAACGCGACGCCAAGCTCACATGGTCCCATCGCGTTGTACGCTACGACGCAGCTGGCGAGGTCGTGTGCGCCCAGCAATTCGAGCTGCGCGCGCCACGCCTCGTTGCCGGGGCATGCAAAGATGGCGCAATACCGCTGGGCGGCGCCGGCGCAGTGGTCCTCGATCGCGCGCTCTGCGTGCACGCGAGAGACTTCGGTCGGCGCGGACTCGTCGCCGCGATCGATCGGTCGCGACGCGCCGGCGCCCGCTCCCTCGGACTCGCCGACGGGCCAGGCGCTCCCGCCATGGCGGTCGGAGCCGCAGGCGGCCAAGAAGAGTACGGCGAACACGAACCCGTGAGTATCCATGGGTCGCGTGTGTGCAAGACCTCGGCCGTTAACTTGTTGTCGTTGAATTCCTCGCCCCAGTCCCCGTCTTGGAGCAAACCTTCTGACGATTCGGGACCCATGAATATCAAACCCTCTGTGAGGACGGCCGGCGTGCTCAGCATCCTCGGCCTCGCGGCGTGCAACGGGAGCGGGGAGTTCCTCCGCTCGATGCTCGCCCCCAACAATGGCATCCAAGGATTTGCGAAGGGCAAGGTCGGTCCGGACGGCACGCCGGTCCAGCGCACCGGCTACGGACAGGCGCCGGCGGCTGTGCAGGCCGGCGAGACCTACCAGAAGCACGCTGAGAATCCGTGGGTCGAGACGGCGGGGGAGACAACGTCCACGTTTGGCGTCGACGTCGACAACGGATCCTACACGCTGATGCGCGACGACATCCGGGCCGGGCGGCTCCCACATCCCGACGGAGTGCGGCCCGAGGAGTACATCAACTTTTTCGATTACGACTACGAGCCGCCAACCGGCAACGACGCGTTTTCCGTGAACATGGAACTCGGCCCGAGCCCGTTCGGAGACGCCGCGCAGATGCTGAAGATCGGGCTACAGGCGGGACACATCGACGCGTCGAACATGCGGCCGACGAACCTCGTGTTCCTGATCGATACGTCGGGGTCGATGGGCCAGAAGCGGAAGCTGCCGATGGTGAAGGAGTCGCTCAACACGCTGCTCGACCACCTGCGCCCCACCGATACCGTCGGTATCGTCACCTACGCTGGCAAGGCCGGTGTGTTGCTCCCGCCGACGCCCGTGCGTCAGGCGAAGCAGATTCGGTCCGCGATCGACCGCCTCTCCGCCGGTGGATCGACCTACGGCGAGGGCGGCATTGTGGCCGCGTATCGCCTGGCCGAACAGGGGCGCATCGAGGGCGGAAACAACCGCGTCGTGCTCGCGACCGACGGCGACTTCAACGTCGGACGAACCGGCGAAGAGCTGCTGGAGCTGATCCGCGAGTACCGCAAGAAGCACATCTTGATCACGACCGTCGGCTACGGACGAGGCAACTTCAACGACGCGATCATGGAGGGCATCGCGCGCGAGGGAAACGGCAACTACTTCTACGTGGACGACGCCAAGGAAGCGCGACGGATCTTTGGCCGCAACCTCGCGTCGACGCTTCAGGTGGTCGCGACGGACGTGAAGGTCCAGGTCGAGTTCGACCCCTCGATCGTCCACCGCTATCGCCTGGTCGGGTACGACAACCGCGTCATGGCGAACCGGGAGTTCGCCGACGATGCCAAGGACGCGGGCGACATCGGCCAAGGGCACAGCGTCACCGCGCTGTATGAGATCGAGCTCGTCGGGAGCTGCTCGGAGGCGCCGCTGGAGGAGCACCCCGGCGAGGAAGTGCCCGTGGAGGAGGGGCCGGTCATCGACGAGGAACCCGCCGAAACGGAGGGTCCTTGGGAGGAGACCGACGTTGAGCCGGCCGGGGATTGCCGCGACGTCATCTTGAAGGGTTCGCTGCCGGGCACGCCGCTCGCCACCGTTCGACTGCGCCATAAGGCCGAGATCGGCCTGCCGAGTCAGCTGCAGCAGACCTTCATTTATCAGGAGGACTTGCGTCGGGACCTCGCCGAGACGACCCCGGGATTCCAGTTCGCCGTCGCGGTCGCCCACTACGCCGAAACCCTGCGCGCAAGCGGTCAGTCGGGCCGCGGACGGTTTGACGAGATCCTCGGGATCGCGTCGGCCGCCAGCGGCTCCGACGCAACGAAGCTCGAGTTCATCGATCTCGCGCGTCGGGCCGCGCCGCTGTACCGGGAGCGATGATCGGCTCAGGCGGGCTCGACGTAGATCGAGCAGTCGAGCACGAACCCGTCCGACGTCTTGCGGAGCACGGCCTTCAGGCCGAGGCCGCGCAGCTTGGAGATGCGGACGTTGATCCGGTTGACGAGCGAGTCCCACGGCACGACCTCGCCGGGCCATGCGGCGTCCTTGAACTCCTCGAACGTCACCTGACGGCCCGTGGCGAGCAGCCGCAGCATCGCGGCGCTGGTTTCGGGTACGTGATGCCAGGCCCCGTCCACGCGACATCCCGTGCAGTCCGATAACGTCACGACCCGCTCGGACCGGTGGTCGAGGGCGGCGAGTCGCTCGAGAAACGGCGAGCGGTGAGCCTCGATCCAGCGGCACGCAAACCGGGCGCTCCAGTCGGGATCGGCCCGTAATTCACGGAGGTCGTTGTACAGATCGAGTTGTTCGCGATGCCCCAGTTTTCCGGCGGTGAACGCCGCCTGCATCGATGGTGCGTGTGGGGCGTTCGGCAGCGGTTCGCCGCACTGAAGCGCAATGGCCGCGTCGATGATGTTGAAGACGCCCAGCACGCTGGGTACATGCGGAACGCGCCGGTTCGCGTCGCCCAGCGCGCTTCGGGCCGCCGCTACGTCACCGTCGAGGCATGCGAGCATCGCGAGCACGCAGGCGTGTCGAAGCCGCGCCTCGGCGGTCAGCAACGCATGGTCGACGTCGACCATCGCACGTGCGCCGTCAATGTCGCCGGCGCAGAACGCGCCCCACGCGAGTTCGCAGTGCATGTCCTGCACAAGCCTCGCGTGATCGATCCGGCGGGCGAGCGCCATCATCTGCTCGCGGAGCGCCTGCGCCTCGTCGTACTGCCCGTGGTCGCGCTCCAGCACGTCC
>JBFIHF010000400.1:0-5719 GCA_041601915.1 Bradymonadaceae bacterium | reverse complement strand
GCTCTTCGCACTCCTATCGACCGTCTAGGGTGAAGCTTGTCGGGGCTACGGAACGAGACGTCACGCAGATGAAGCATGCGTATCTACTAGCCGCCACGCGCGGTCACAGAACTTGTATGACCTCGTCGACTTCCCTGTCAATTTCGTCGAGCGGCCGACCGCCTTTCTCGCCGATGAGATTGTGGTAGTACGCCGACTCGGCGAACATCTTGAGGGCTAGCACGCGCTTGGGCACGTAGGGGTGCGACCGGAACAGCTCCGCGAACCGCCCCCAGCCTTCCTGAACCCCGTCCAACTGCGCGAGAAACTCGTCGACGTCCATCTCTTCGAAGAGCTTGTGGCTGCCGAGCGCGATCTTCATCATCGCCCGTAGGGACGCGTCCAGATCGCGCGAACACACGAGGCCCGCGCGGTCACAGGTGACCTCGCCGCGGCGCGCCCACGCGTCGAGCGCCATCGACGCGGGCAGGCTCGCGTACTTGAGGTAGATGCCCGCGCCCTGCGCCATGAAGCGGGCTGCGGTGTGGTAGACGACGTGATTGTTCTGGATGTGGCCGCACTCGTGGCCCAGCACGAACTTGACCTCCTGGTCGTCGAGCTTGTCGATGAGCGCGGAGTTCACGACGATGAACGCCTCGCTGTTCGTGCCGTAGGTCCCCGCGTTGATGTGGGGGCTCTCGGTCACGTACGTCGTCGGGACCGGGATATCGAGCGTCTCCGCGCAAGCCACGACCTGGGCGTGCAGGTGCGGGAACTGGCGTGAGCTGACCTTGACCGAGGTCCCCAACAGCTCGTTCTTCTGGAAGTTCTTCCAGAGGCGAACCGTCGACTCGACGACAATCCGCACCGGCGCGAGGCGATCGAGGCGCCGCAGCACGCGCAGGTCACCGGAGAACGCGTAGTCTCCGAAGCCGCCGCGTGCTTCATGTCCCCCACCGGGACTCTTCTTCTTATCGACGTAACGTTGGAAATCGAAGTTGGCGGTCGCCATACGGTTCCTCGAGGTTGAACTAGCTGGCTGTCAGGAGGACTTGTCGACCTCGAGGGTCGTCTTGACCTCGTGGCCTTCTGCGTCTCGAACCTGGATGATGAACTGGAAGATTCCCCGACACACCATCGGTGGATTCCAGGACGTGGGCGGTGACCACGTGTAGATGTCGTCGGCGTCATTGTCCGCGAGGCCGTCGATCGGCAGGCCGTTCGCGGTGACGAGGATGCTCGCCGCCAGCAGGTCGCGGTCGGCATCGGTGATCTTGATCCCGATTTCTTGCACGACCGGCGAGTCCTCGCCGGTGGCGTCCCCGCATGTCACCTGGGCGGAGACGATCTCGGGCGGAAACGTGGGGACTTCTTCCTTCTTACAGCCCGCCGTCGCGCACACGAGGGCGAGCAACACGGTCCACGATGAACATCTCGCCACTTCGGTCTTCATTCGGAGCTCCGCGACACAAGTGCAACAGGCGTCAACCTAGTGGAAGCGCGCTCAGCACGGCAAGCGCGATCGCTACCAGTCGATGACCTGCCACTCCACGCGGGCCGTGGCCGCGCGTGGTGTGCCGCGTTTCAACTCGATCCCCGTGCCACCGGCGTTCAATCGCTGGGTAAAGAAGCCACCGGGCGTCTCGCCCCCGCTCGCCGTGTTGTGCAGCACCACGCCGGCGACGCCGAGGTGGCCGCCGAATGCCGTCGATGTGCGGTCCACGGCGGCACCGAGTGTCACCGACATCATCTCGACGCTCGCGGCGACCATCGCGTCGCCGCGTTGCACGAACTCGGCGCCGGCCAGGGACACGGCCTGAATCCGCAGATCAGGGATCGCGTCCGTCACGCTGCCCCGTCGACAGGTCACGTTCGTCGAGGCCGTGAGTCCGCACGAGACCTGGGAGCGGTCCGAGTCGTTGTCCTGGTGGTCCGAGGAGTACGAGTACAGCAGGAACGACTTGGCCGTCGTGACGCTCGACAGGGTGAAATTGTTCGCGATGCTCGTGAGACTTCCGGTGACGTGTTGCACGGAGAACGCGGTCGTCACCGCTTCGACGACCCAAAAGTGCCCATCGATCGTGCCGGCATTGCCCAAGCGTGCAAACGTGACCGCCGTGCCGCCCGCGTTGAGGTCACCGGCCACAAACAAGTCGTCGCGATTCGCGGAACCGTTGTCGCGCTGGAAGTAGAACACGACGAAGCTCTTCGCCGGGTTGACCGCGGTCGTGAGGTTCACGCTGGTGGTGAGCGGGCCCCCAAGGCTAAAGGTGCCAGACTGGACCGTGGCGTGGGCCGGATTGAACTCGACCACCGAAACCTGCGCGATCGCGACGCCCGCTGCATTGTCGCGCTCGATCATCACCTCGTCATCTGCGCTGAGCCAGACATCGACCGGGAGCCGGTTGCCCTGCTCGTCGGTGTCTTCGAGGCGCACCGTCATGAACGGGACCGAATTCGCGACGACCACGTTGCCGCCCAGGGTGCCGGTGGCGCTGGTGTCGTCCATCGAGATCTCGACCGTCTCGACGGCGTTCACGAGCAGCGACACTGCGGCGCACGTCACGCCGTTGCCCGTGTAGCCCGCGTTGCAGGCGCAAGTGAAGCTGCCCGGTGTGTTCGTGCAGGTCGCGTTGGCGTCACAGTTGTCGGTGTTCGCGCCGCACTCGTCGACGTCGGCGCAGGTCAGTCCATTGCCGGCATAGCCGGCGTTGCAGCCGCAGCGGTTGTTGCCGGCCCCGCAGGACGCATTCGCATCGCCGCAGCTGCCACAGGTAATGGACGTCGCGCCGGCGCACATCCCCGTCACATCGACCATCCCGCAGTTCGCGTTGAGCGCGGTACATGCCGCTGCGACGTCGCAGGTACAGGTGTTATCGGCGGCGCAGGTCTCGAGCCCGCCACAGGTCCCGCAGTCCACGGTGCGCATGTCGCCGCACGCGTCGACGCCCGTAAAGGGCTCGCAGACCGCACCGTTGACGGCGCAGAAATCGATGTCGCTCTGGGCGCTGCACGCGCAAACATTCGCCGTTCCGCCGCCACCACAGCTCTGTTGCCCGGTGCAGACGCCGCAGTTCGCGGTGCGCGTCACCCCGCAGTTATCATTCGCGGTGACGTTTTCGCACGTCAGCCCCAACCGCGCACACAGCGCGGCGTCGAGCTCCGGCACGCAGTCGGCCGGCGTGTCGATGACGATGTCCGCGTCGGCTGTGATCGCGTCGGGGATCGCGCTCATGTCCGCCTCGGGCGTGGCGCGGACCCAGACCCCGTCGGTACAGACGCGGTCCCCGTCTCGCGCGCCTTCGTCGGTGCACGTCACGTCGAAGGCAGGCTCGTAGGCGCAACCCGCGAGCAGCGCCGCGAGCATGACCCAGTACAGGTGTCGGTTTGTCATATCGCCATGATAAGCGCGACGCGCCGTCCAAGGCAATCAAATGACCGCCGGGCACCCGTCAAAGCGAGTATAGGACCGAGGGTTGCGCATCGTCGGCGTTCGTTCCGAACTCGCGCAGCAGCATCGTGCCGCCCGACGCGCAGTAGTAGTAGGTCTCGCCGGACCCCAGCGTCGCGACGCCGCCCGCCGTGGTGTACGCGCCGTCACTTGCGCTGGCGAAATCGATCGATGCGGTGCAATCGCAGCCCGCACCGGCGTCTACGCACGTCGCGGTCGTCGCGACCGCCCCGAGGCCCGACTGCACGAAGCTGCAGTTGCCCACGCCACACTTGTCCGGCGTGTTCATCGTGAGGCTGATCGTTCCGTTCACGTCCTGAGCAAACGTCGCGGCGTCCACCGTCAGCGTGCCGGCGAGGGTGACGACGGCGTCATCCACCACCATGCTCGCGCACGCCCCTTGGATCTGCGCCTCGTAATCGAAGTTCGTGCAGCCTTCGGTCACCGTCCAGCTGCCTTTGGGGTCCCCTCCACACGCTTGGGCAGCCCCAAAGTCGCCCGTACACGTCAGCGGCGTCCCGTTGTTGGTCGGCGTGGTGTTGTTGGCCGTCGTGTTGTTCGCCGGCGTGGTGTTGTTGGCCGTCGTGTTGTTGGCGGGCGTGGTGTTGTTCGCCGTGGTGTTGTTCGCCGGCGTGGTGTTGTTGGCGGTCGTGTTGTTGGCGGTCGTGTTGTTCGACCCTTCTTCGGTCCCACATCCCGCCAGCATCGCGGTCGTCAGCCCGATCAGCATCCAGTTCGACATCTTCATTACGTCTCCTGTGTCATAGATTGGCGTTCATTTCCGCATTCTTGCATCGACAGGAATACGAAGCCAGAAAGTTGGTCGCGCGGCCCCCCGGCTTTTGTGCATCCGGTCCAGATCAGTGCGCCGAATCGACCGTCAGCGACGCGTGCCCGGCGGGCAGGATGCCGAGCATCTCGTCAGCCGTGGGGCCGCCGTATCGCACCAACGCCCGCTGGATCTTCGGCAGGTGCACGCGCGTCAGCGACCGCGACCGCGACGCAGAACCGGAGCCGTAGTACGGCTGCAGCGCGTCGGGGAGGTGGGCTGCGATCTGCTCGATCGACGCGTCGGTGTCACCGTCCATCGCGCGCAGCACGCGCCGCGCCACGCCGGGCCCCGAGTTGTACCCGATGTACATCAGGTACACGTTGCCATCGAACGCCTCGTGGAGGCGCTCCACGTAGACCCCGCCCGCCGTCAGCGCGCGGTCCGGGTCGAAGCGCGCATCGGTGAGCTCGCACGGGAACTCGTCCTCCTGCTGCTCCACCCGTTTGGCATCGCCGGACTCCAGCGCGACCTGGACGGCCTTCGGGACGCTGCACGCGTCCCCGCGACAGCCACACGCGTAGACTTGGCCGGTCCCGAAGACCTCGCGGTACGGCTGCGACTTCGCCGTCCCCGCGCAGAACTGCATCAGGCCTGCGCAACCGGTGCGGCTCACGGCATACTGCCGACCGCCCGACTCCACGTACATGAACGCCTTCACGTACGAGAACAGCTCCTCGTCCTCGCTCACGGCCTCGCGGATGTGGTCGTCCCAGCGGTCCATCACATGCGAGTGAGTCTGCACCCGAACCGGCTTCACCTCCACCCGCACGGCCACCGGCGCCTCGTCGGGCTCCGGCATCCAGGGACCGTACGGCTCAGACACGGTCACCGACTCGACCACCGCCAACTCGTTGGCGTCGGCATCCGCGAACGTCTCTTGCAGCTGCTCCGAGCTGACGCCGGACTCGACGTCGACCACGGCGCGCGCGCCGAATCGTCGGTAGTAGCCGACAACGGAGTCCGGCAGGTCCAGCACCGCGCGGCCGTCGACGAGATTGCCGCCGCGCTCGAGCCACGCGTCGCCGTCCCAGCCACGCACGAGCGTCGGCTGAATCACGAACGGGATCAGCAGCGCCGACACCGTCACCGTGAACACCGACTCGCCGAACAGCCGCAACGACCACCGCTCGGTCGAGATCCGCTCGAAGAATGTCGACGCCGAGTCGAACATCCGCTCCACCGCCGGCTGCATCCACGCGATGGGGCGTCGCAACAGCACGAACACGAGTGCGTGCAGGCCCAACACGACCGCGAGCTTCGTCGCCGCGACGCCGACCGGAAGTCCTCTCGCGACCTCGGTCCAGACGAGCTCCGGGTTCACGACGCCCAGATGTGTCCACAGCGCTTCGAACGCGAAGTGCAGGCCCACGGCCACCGCGGCGAGGTATCCCACCCAGAATAGGAGGTAGGTGGCGAAGATGTCGTAGAGGCGTTTGAGGGTCAGGACGAGGATGCGG
>JBFIHF010000399.1:0-5732 GCA_041601915.1 Bradymonadaceae bacterium | reverse complement strand
TCGCTGACTTCGCTCGGCTCGCTGACTTCGCTGACTTCGCTCGGCTCGCTGACTTCGCTCGGCTCGCTGACTTCGCTGACTTCGCTCGGCTCGCTGACTTCGCTCGGCTCGCTGACTTCGCTCGGCTCGCTGACTTCGCTCGGCTCGCTGACTTCGCTCGGCTCGCTGACTTCACTCGGCTCACTGGGCTCGCTGAGATCGTTCAGTCCATCGTCTTCCGGGATCTCTCGGGTGTGCGGCCCGCGTGAGAGCGCGGCGAAGCCCGACTGGTCGTCGTCGAGTCCATCGGTCAGGTCGGACAGATCGCCCAACGGGTACTGCCCCGTGTCTTCGTCGAGATCGTCGTCTGGGACTTCGCGAGTATGCGGACCCGCGAACTCGGTTGCGTCGAGCGACTCGCTGCGAGCGGCCAGCGACGCCGCCGTGGCACGCAACTCGACGTACAGGCGGCCGGTGCCGCGCAACTTCTCCAGCACGTCGACTCGAGCCACGTCGATCACGTCCGCGATCGGGCCGAATGGATCGATCGTCGCGATAAATCGCTCGATGTCGATCGCCAGCTGAGCGACCTCGGCGCCGATCCCGTCCTCCAGGTCATCGCCTTCGAGGCGCGTCGCCAGACTATGGACCACGGCGGCGGTCTGTTTGACGTCGTCGATCGTGCGGGCGGAGGCCTGCATCGCCCATGGGTGCCGGAGCACTCGGATCGCATCGAAGTACGTCGCGAGGATGTACAGATGCAGACGACTGAACGATCCGCTCTCGAATGGCTGTAGGAGTCGCCGACGAGCAAGCTGTTCCAGATCAGCGCGGCTGATCTCGAGGCCCGAGTTTTCGGCGAGTCGAACGAATTCGTCGACCGGGAGGGGGCGCAAAACGTTCGTCACGGCGCTGCCCATGCGGAGAAATCCAACTTTGTAAGCTCGGCCAATACTACCGTGGCATACGCTCCGGAGGGAAGCGAAAAGCCGACTCGCACCCCGCCGTCGATTGCGGAGCATCGCGGGGGATCGAGAAATCTCGCGAAGAGGTCGCGCCGCGTGCCTGGCGTCAGCTTGGCGTGGGCCATGAAGTCCCCCGAGGTCAGCTCGAACTGCGACAGAGCGGTGAGTTCGACCTCCAGCGCATCGGCCGCGACTTCGTACATTTTCGGGCCCCACATCGGCCCCGTGACCCCAAGCGTGCCGGCATCGATCCCGGCCTGAGCGTCGACGATGTTGTCCGCCGTGACGAGCAGTTGGCCACGTTCGGTCGTACGGTTGAGCCGGTCTCCACACAACGCGGTATGCGTCGTTCGATCGGCGATTCGGGCGCGCAAAACCTCATTGAATACCGCGCTTTGCACCGCACTCGCGGCGAGTCTTCGTAGCCGGCGGTCCTTGCGCAGCTTCGCTGGCATCTCACCGCGCAGCAGCCGCACGCCGTCGCGCAGGGTCGAACCGTCGCGTCCAAACCGCTGGGTTCCGAAGTAGTTGGGGACCCCGCAGATCGCGAGCTGATCCAAGATCCGGCTCGCCCGTTCGACCGCCGCGTCGGGCTCCAGCGCGACGTCGTGAAGCTCGATCTCAAACCGATTCCCGCGCAGGTGGTTCGTGCGCAGCTTGTTGCGATGCCGGTCGCAGCGGAGTAGCTCGACGCCGTCGGCGATCACGCCGGGGGTCACCGCGTCGCTCGGGGCGGGGATCGAGATCCACTGCCGCGTAATCGCTCGCCGGTCCTTGTTTCCCGCCGCTCCGACATCGTTTCGGGAGACATGGAAATGGTGCGCGACGATCTGGATCAGTTGGCTCGCCGAGACGTCGCGCTTTTCGATCCACAGATACAGATGGTCCCCCTCGCCCGACGGTTCGTAGGCGGGGATCTCTTCGACGACGAAGCTCTCGGGCGTCGCCTTCGTCTGGCCCCCGATTCCTGGCAGATCGGCGGTGAAGGGCGGGGTCTGGGGAGGCGTGATCACGGCTGGTACGCGTCGGCGAGCACGATGTCACGCTGCGCTTCCCCGACCTCGTCGCGCGCATAGCCATCGAGCACCCCCGAGCGGATCGCAAACGCGACCAGATCGGGGTCGAGTTCGCCATCCTTGACCATGAATCCCAGGATCTTCAGCGCCCCCGACAGCGGGGTCGGCGTCTTGTACGGGCGGTCCGGGGCGGTCAGCGCTTCGAAGATGTCCGCGACGGCAAGGATGCGCGCCTCCAGCGTGAGTTCATCGGCCGTGAGGCCCCGTGGGTACCCCTTGCCGTTCAGCTTTTCGTGGTGCGCTGCCGCGATCTCGGGCACGCGCTCGAGGCCGTTACTGAACGGCAGGTGCGACAGGATCTTGTAGCTCACCATCGCGTGGTCGCGAATCTTCTGGATCTCTTCGGGCGTCAGCGTGCCTCGTCGGATCGACAGATTGTGCACCTCGTTGGCGCTGAGGCGCGGGGTACGTTCCTCGCCGAGGACGAAGTCCGACGACGCGATCTCCTGCACGCGGGCGATGTCATCGTCGGCCATGAACTCGACGCCCCGGTTGCTGCGTTCGAGAAACGCCAGCTGGAGCTCCAGTTCCGCGAGCTCCTCGCGCAGCCGGTCGTCGATCTCGGGGGCGACCACGGCCTCGGCGAGGTTGAGCTTCGCCTCCAGCGCGCGATTCTCCGCCTGCAGGCGCAGCACCTGATAGCGCATCCGTACGAGCTCGATGCGATCGAAGAGCGTCTCCAGCTTCGTCGCCTTGTCGATGATCCATTCCGGCGTCGTGACCTTCCCGACATCATGCATCCAGGCCGCGAGCCGCAGCGTCTTCATCGTGTCGCGGTCGAAATGGACGTCGGCGTAGTGTCCGTCGGTGCTCGCGGAGACCGCTTCGGCGATCCGCATCGTAATGTCGACGACGCGGCGCACATGCCCCGCGGTGTACGGCGACTTCTCGTCGATCGCCATCGCGATCGACTGCGTGAACGCCTCGAACTGCAGCTCCAGCGATTCGAACAACTGCGCGTTCTTCAGCGCGACGGCCGCCTGAGACGCCAGCGAGGTCGTCACCCGCTCAAACACCTCGCCAAACGCGCAGACGCGTCCGTCGCGGTCCCGGGAATTGATGAGCTGAAGCACGCCCACGACGCCCGAGGTGTGGTGCACCAGCGGCACCACGAGCATCGACGTCGTGCGGTACCCGGTCGACTTGTCGAACGCCAGGGGGCCCGCAAAGTCGAACTCGTCGTCGGCGTCGTACACGTCGACGATGTTCACGGTCGCCTGGCGGTGCACGGCGTACGCCGCGACCTGCGAAAGCGCGGGCTCCTCGCCGGTGAACAACGGGATCGACCGAAAGACCGCGGGGTCCAGCGGGCTCGACGTGGCCCCGCCATAACGGATGTTCATCGAGTCGTTCTGCACGATCGCCCAGCGCAGCTCCGCACCATCGCGGACGAATAGCGTGCCGCCGTCGGCATGGGTCAGCTGACGCGCCTCCTCCACGATTCGTTCGAGCAGGACGTCCAGTTCGCGTTCGCTGGACAAGGCGGACCCGATCTCGATGAGACGTTCCGCAAGCTGTTTGAGTTCTTCGTCAGTCAATGGTCCAATCCCCGATCCGGCGGCACTACTTTACCGCGGTCGCAATGAAACGAAACCTCGATCCCACCCCCAGCGCGAACATCGCGAACGACGAATTCTTGCAGGCGCGGGCCACCGTGGCCACGCAGTTGCTCTCCGACGGTGACGGAGTGGGCGCTGCGACGGCCCTGACGGCGGCGACGGATGTCTGGATTCGCGCGCTCTGGCAAGAGGCGGGCGGTTTCGAGGCATCCCTGTCAGCGCTGGGTGGGTTCGGCCGCTGCGAACTGTGCCTCGGTAGCGACGTCGATCTGGTGATCGAAGTCGCCGAAGGCGTTGACGATTCAGCGGAGCTGCTCGAATGCGTGGAGCGCTTTATCGCCTGGGCACGGGTGACGCGCGTGAAAGTCGCACACTCCGTGCGCACGCCCGCGCAGACGATCGAGGCGTTCGGCGAGGATATCCGGACCGCGGTGTCGTATCTGGACGCGCGGACGTTGGCCGGGGAGCCCGAGATCGGTGCCGCGCAGGCCCGCACCGAACTGCGCGGCGCGGACTTGGGTGTCGACTTCGTGCGTACGCTGCTCGACGGCACCCGCGCTCGCCTCGAGCGCTTCGGACAGACCATCTATCTGCTGGAGCCCGATCTGAAGTCGGGCAAGGGCGCACTGCGTGATGTCCACGTCGTGAGCTGGGCCGGCATGGTCCGCGGCGACTTCCAAGCGTTGCTCACCGCGAACGATGCGTGTGGTTGGACCGCCGCCGACGCCCGCGAACTGCGCGCCGGTCAGGTGTGGCTTCTCGGCGTTCGCGGGCTCTTGCACGCGATTCATGGGCGCAAGCACGATCGACTGCACTTTCCGGATCAAGAGAAGATCGCGGCGGTCCTCGTGGACCCTGATGCGTCGCCGGCCGTCGCCGCGGAGGCGCTGATGCGGCGGCACTATCAAGTGACGCGCGGCATCGCGAAGGCCACCGAACGTGCGCTGCGGCGCTGGGCACCCGCGCCGCGTACGATCGAGTGTCGCATCGATGAGCGATTCCGCGTCGACGGTGCGCAGCTCGTGCTCGACGGCGATGCGCCGCCCGTTCCCGAGGAAGTCCTCGAGGGGCTGCGGTTGGCCTCCGAGTACGATGTGTTGCTGGAACCGGTGTCCGAAGAGCGCTTCGAAACCGCCGTCGCGGGCTGGACGGAGCAGACGCGGACCAATCGCGCGCTCGGCGCCGTGTTTTGCGGGCTACTGACCGACCTGGCGATCACCCCCAGGACGTCGACCCGCCTCCTCGAACTCGGTGTGCTGCCGGCGCTGATCCCCGAGTTCGAGCCCGTGGTCTGCCATGTGCAGCACGACGTCTACCACGTGTACACGACGGACGTTCACCTGCTGAGGTGTCTGGAGTTCGCACGCTCGCTCGCGCAACCCGACTCCGCAGTCACGAAACGCTGGCCGGACTTCGCGGAGATCGTCGCCCGCATCGAAGATCCGCAGGTGTTTCTGCTCGCCGCGCTGCTGCACGACGTCGGAAAGAACCGCGGCGGGGGCCACAGCGAGCGCGGGGCCGCGATGGTCCTCGACATCGGTCCGCGCTTGGGGCTGAACCGCGATCGCACCGATCTCTTGTCGTTTCTCGTGCGGGAGCATCTGGTGCTGAGCCACGTCGCGCGCCGCCACGATCTGTCCGATCGCCGCCTCGTTCGCGATCTCGCGGCGCGCATCCGCACTGAGGAAGCCCTCAATCAGCTCACGGCGTTGACGTTCTGCGACATGTCGACGGTGGGGCGCAATCCGATCACCGATTGGAACGCCGCGCTGCTGCTGCAGCTCCACGAGCGTCTCGAGACCACAATCCGGCACGGCGTCGAAGAGGCATGGCGCCATATTGCGCGCGATGTGGATCTCGTGCGTGGGTGGCTGGCGACCCACATTCCGGACGGCCGCACCTACGTCGACGCCTTTATCCGCGACCTCCCGGCCGCCTATCTCATCGAGGCGAGCACCGAGTCCCTCGCGCGCGCTTTCGAGGCGTGGCGAGCCGGGGTCGAGGGGGAAACGGTCGTGATGGCGACCCCCGATGCCGAGCGCGGGAGCACGGAGGTCATCGTGTCGGCCCCCGACAACCGAGGCGTGCTCGCCCAGATTACCGGCGCGATTTCGTCGCTCGGCCTCAACATCCTCGACGCCCGGATCACAACG
>JBFIHF010000398.1:0-5771 GCA_041601915.1 Bradymonadaceae bacterium | reverse complement strand
CGAGTGCGTATTCGACGCCGACTGCGGCGATGGCGCGACCTGCGACGCGGCCGCGGGGCGCTGCATCGACTGTGCGACGGCCGCTGACTGCGAGATGGGTCGCGACTGCACCAACGGCAAGTGCATCGCCTGCGTCGCCGATGCGGAGTGCGGCGCCGGCAAGGTCTGTAACGACCTCGGTCGATGCGTCGAGTGTTCGAACGACTCCGACTGCACTGACGCCGTCTGCGACGAGACGCTGTCGCGCTGCGTGGAGTGCGTCGCCGATCCCGACTGTGGCCCCGGCCGCAGCTGCAATCCGACGACCGACACCTGCGTGGACTGCACGACGAACGCCGACTGTACGGCCGAGAATCCGGTCTGCTCGCCGCAGTTTCAATGCGTGCGGTGCGTCGCGGACACCGACTGCCCGATGGATGAGCTGTGCGGACCCGGGAACCTGTGCGTGCAGTGTCTCGGCAACGGAGACTGCCCGGCGGGACTGTGCTCCAGCAATCAGTGTATCGGCTGCATCCAGGACGCCGACTGCGGCGCCGGGAAGGTCTGCGACGTCGACAACATGTTGTGCGTGGACTGCCTCAACGACACCCAGTGCGCCGCGGGCATGCAGTCGTGTCGCCTCTCCGACCATGTCTGTGTCGACTGCCTCGACGACACGCAGTGCCCGATGGTGTGCGACGAAGCCGCCGGCGTCTGTCGCGAGTGCGCGGATAGCGCGGATTGCCCGAACGGCGTCTGCACCGCAAATTATCGATGCGTGGAGTGCCTGCAGACGTCTGATTGCAGCGGCTCCAATGTCTGCTCCCCGCAGAACCTGTGCGTGCAATGCGTGAACAACGCCCACTGCGCCGGCAGCCTCGTCTGTAGCGCCGCTCGCACGTGCGTTGAGTGCATCAACGCCAACGATTGCGGCGCCAACGAGTTCTGCGCCAGCAACCGGTGCGTGGAGTGCCTGAGCGATTTCGACTGCGGCGGCACCGACCGCTGCTACCAGGACACGTGTTATCCCGCCGGAACGTCACGCTGCACCACCCACGCGGAGTGTCCGTCCGGCGTGTGCGATATGGGCCTCAACGCCTGCAACTGTGAGAACGCTTCCGGCTTCCCGAGCAGCTCGCTGTGTAACTCGCCGCAGAGTTGCTACACGGTGTTCTACGGATTCCCGCCGAAAGTTGGCGTCGTGTGCGACTTCCCCTAGTCCTCCCACAACCCGGCGCTGTACTCGCCGGAAAGTACCGACTCGACCGCGTCCTTGGCGACGGGGGGTTCGCTCGTGTCTTTCAGGGCACCGACCTGACGGTGGGGCGCGAAGTCGCCGTCAAAGTACTCAAGCCCGGCGAGGGCGGCTACGACCTGACCCTGGCCTCGCGGTTCGTTCGCGAGGCGCGAGTGCTCGCCGAGCTCATCGATCCGCACACGATCCGACTGTTCGACTTCGGTCGGGACGACAGCGGGCTGCTGTACATGGTCTTCGAGCTGCTCAGCGGGATGGACCTCGCCGAACTGTTGTCGATGCGCGGAACGCTGCAGGAGGGCGAGGTCCAGCACATCATGGAGCAAGTCCTCGCCTCGCTGCGAGAGGCGCACCGCCGCGGCGTCCTCCACCGCGATATCAAGCCGTCCAACGTGTGCATCTACGAGTACATGGGGGATCCCCTCTGCGCGAAGCTCATCGATTTCGGGATCGCGCGCCACATCGATGCCGAGGCGGTGTCGTTGACCAAGACCGGAAACGTAGTCGGCACCATCGCATACATGGCGCCAGAGCAGGCGCGCGGAGAGCCGCTCACGCCGGCCGCGGACATCTACAGTCTGGGCGCCGTCGCGTTCGAGATGTTGACCGGTGACTTTCGTGCCGCGCGCGGCGCCCCGGCCGCCGGCCCCGCAGCGCTGCCGTGCGCCGAGCCGCTCGCACGCCTGATCTGCGCCATGCTGGACGGCCGGCCCGAAGCCCGCCCCCACAGCGCGGACGCGGCGCTGGCTGCCCTGCGCGAGCCGCTCCCCAACGACGTGCCGCAGTCGGTGCCGGCGCCGCCCGTTCAAGCCGCGCCCCCGCGCGCCGGTGCTCTGGTTGGCTTGCTGTCCCTGATCGTCGGCGCCATCCTGGCCGTGGCTTGGGTCGCGACGGCCCTCGATCCAACGCCGTCTCCAGCGCCGTCTGCGCTCACGTCGGCTGTGTCGCCTCCCGTGTCCGCCGCGGTGGCTCCACTGCTTTCGGTCCCGGAACTGGCGCCTGCCCTCATCGCCGGCGATCGCGTGGATGTCGGCGCGGATGTGGGGAGCGGATGTGGATCGAAGGCGGCGACCACGGGGGACGGCGCGCTGGTGTTTCGCGACGGACTCGACTCGCATCGTGCGAAGCGCTACGTGCCTGAGGGCCACGACTCGACGGTGCCCGCTGGGTTGCTGGTGGCCTTTCATACCGACTTCGGCTCCGCCGGCAAGATGTTCGGGGAGACGCGACTCCGACGCTTTGCCGATCGTCATGGCATCGTGCTGCTCGCGCCGGAAGGCGCGGTTTCGACGGCCGCCGTGGCGTGGTCCCACAGAATCGATCCGTTCGTCATTCGCGGCCTCATCGACGAGTTGAGCGAGGATGTGTGCATCGACCCGCAACGCATCGACGTCCTCGGTCACGGATCGGGAGGGCTCGCGGCCGAAATGCTCACCTGCGAGCCGTGGGTGCGCGCCGTCATCACCACGTCCCACCGCTCCAATCGCGGCGAGGTGCTGTGCCCGGAGGTGGCCAAACCCATGTTGTTCTTCAACCCCAACGGGTCCAAGCACCTCCCGGCCGCCGGTGGGTCGAACTGCACGAATACCCGGAAGCTGATCTCGATGGAGGAGCAGCGGCAGGCGCTCATCGCACGCAATCGGTGTACGGGGGAGCCGACGCTCAGGATCCAAGACGGCGGGCGCTGCGAGTCGTGGACCTGCGCGGCGCCGCTGGAGGTCTGCGAGATCGACGGCGGACACAACTGGCCGGGCAATGACGGTCGGAAGTTCGACGTGTTGCGGTGTGACGGCCAAGCGCCCGAATACGACTATCAGCGCGAGATTTGGCGCTTCCTCGAGCGACTCTGATCCTGGCTCGCCGAGTTGAACCGGACCTCGGGCAAGACTAGTCTGGAGTCTCACGCACCTCGACCCCCGGCGAAGGCATGAAGCTGCCTCGCATCGGCGACATTGTCGCATCGAAGTATCGGCTTGACCGAGTGATCGGTCGCGGCGGCTTCGCGACGGTGTATGAGGCGATTGATCCGCATATCCAGCGGCACGTGGCTCTCAAAGTCCTGACGCCGGGGGCCGAGGGTTATCCGCTGTCCGTCGCGTCCCGCTTTGCGCGCGAGGCGAAGGCGCTGGCGCAACTGAACGACCGGCACACGATCCGGATGTTCGACTACGGTCGGACCGACGAAGGCGTCCTGTTCATGGTGTTCGAGCTGATCGGCGGCGTCGACCTGTCCGCGCACCTCGCCGCCGTCGGCACGATGAGCGAAGCGGACACTATTCACGTGCTGAAGCAGCTGCTGCGGTCGCTCGACGAGGCGCATCGCGTCCAGATTCTCCACCGCGACATCAAGCCGGGGAACATCCGCATTTACGAGTACATGGGCGACCCGCTCTGCGTGAAGCTGATGGACTTCGGGATCGCGCGCTCGATGGGGCCCGACAACGAGTCGATCACCGCGACGGGTCGCGTGATCGGAACCGTTCGGTACATGTCCCCCGAGCAGGTCACGGGGGCTGAGCTCACGGCGTCGTCGGATCTGTTCACGCTGGGCGCGGTCGCGTTCGAGATGCTCACCGCCGATCGGCGTCCGGCGGTCCAAATGATCGATGACCGGGCCCTAAAGATTCCGGTTTCTGCGCCGTTCGCGGACGTCCTCCAGCGCATGCTCAGCCGCGATCCCGCGGATCGCTATCCGAGCGCATCCGCGGTGCTGGAAGCACTCGGCGCGCTCGCCGCCGCGCCGCCACGCCCGATGCCGCCCGTCGCGACGGTGCCCGAGGACGTGCTCGATACGCTCGAAGACACGGCGGACAAGGTCGTCGCACCCAAGGCCCCGCCACACCGCCCACCCGACCGCGCGCAGACCCCGGAGCCCACGCCGCTGCCACGGCTTGCGCTGCTGGCGGTGGCATTGATCACGTGCATCGCGCTGGCGCTCGCGATCATTGCCACGCGACTCCAGCCCGTCCCCGTGACGACCGGCACCAGCGTGCGCCCGCCCAGCCGGTTCGTTGTGGCGCCCCGCGCGACTCCGGCGGTGCCTGCCGACGTACCCTTAGCCGCCGCCTCTCCCGCGGCCGCCCCCGCGGATGGTTGCGGCGTGCGGTCCGACGTCGTGGGCGACCATCGCCGGTTCTCGGTGCTGATGGGCCTGAGCCGCGAAAAGTGGGTCACCTACATCCCGGCGGGCTACGACCCGCAACACCGATATCCGGTGCTCGTGTTGTTCCACGCCGACGGCAGTACGGCGACGGAAGCGATGCGTCACGCCGACCTGCGCATCTTCGCGGACCGTCATCAGTTCTTGATCGTCGCGCCGAACCGCAGCGAGATCGCCGCGTTCGGGAGGGGCGTGGACACGCGCTTCGTGCGCCGGGTCCTCGACAACACCGCGGCGACCTACTGCGTCGACGCGCGCCGAATTTTCGCGTTTGGCGTCGGCTCCGGCGGTGGTGGCGTCGATGCGATCAGCTGCTCGCCGTGGCTCGTCGCGGCGGCGACCGCGTCGTTCCGCTACAACGCGGCGCGATTTCTGTGCTCGCCGGCGCGGCCCCTGCCGTATCTGCACTTCGCGCCACTACTCTCCCAGCATCTGCCCATCGAGGGCGGGCCGACGTGCGGGAACTACGAACAGATCATCTCCCTCGAGGCCCACGACCAGCTGTGGCGCGACCGCAACCGCTGCGCGGGCGTGCGCACGGAGCGCGGTCGAGAGGGCGAAAGCATATGCTATACGTGGGATTGCGAGCAGCCTTACGTGAGCTGCCACATCCAGGGCGGTCACTCCTGGAAGGGGCATCCGCGGGCGATCGATGTGCTCAACTGCGATGGTCCGGAATCGGACTTCCCGCATCTGGAGACGATGTGGGCGTTCTTTACCGCGGCGGCGGAGGCGTCGACCGCTACTGCAGACACTCCACATCCCGGCGATCAATGAAGCCGTCGCAGTCGTCGTCGATGCCGTCCGAGCACTGAGTCTCGAACGGTCCGCTTGGGACACAGGGCTCGCCGCCGCATCCCACGACGACCAACAGTTCGCCGGACTCCGACGCTTCGGCCTCCGCGCACAGCGCGGCGCACAGTTTGATCGTATTGCCGACGACCATGAACCCGTCGCCCTCGCAGTTCGTCGCGGTGCGCTTCGGTACCGCGCGCGCAGCGGCCCCGGGCGCAGAGATGTATTGCAGGCCGATCGTCGTCGGGTCTGCGGTCTGCCCGCTGGGCACGCCTGGGATCGCGATTTCGCACGTCAGTCGCGCCTGGGTGATGATCCCCTGGGCGGCGGCGACGAAGACGGCATCGTACGAATCGAAGTTGCAGACCGGGTACCGCAGGCCGCCGGTCACGAGGCTCAGGCGCTGGTACTCGAGGCCAGGCTCGACGCCTCCGGGACACTTGTTGTTCAGCAGCGGATCGGTGGGCAACCACGGCGCGTTAGGCGGCGCGTTCGCGGCGAGGCCAACGATGGCGTGGAAGATGTAGTCGCGCGCTCCGGGGCGCCCGAACTGTGCGGGCGTCAGCGCCAACAGCGCCGCGT
>JBFIHF010000397.1:0-5789 GCA_041601915.1 Bradymonadaceae bacterium | reverse complement strand
TGGCGGACCCTGACATGCCTGGGCCGGACCCGGACCGTTGGGTCGATCTCACCGTCTCGTCCGAGCACGCTTGCGCGCTGGACCGCTTTGGCGCGGCGTTCTGCTGGGGCAGCGGCGCGAACGGCAAACTGGGGAACGGCAGCACCGACGACCAGGCCCTGCCCGTCGCGGTCCAGACGTCGGTACTCTTCGCCGCCATTGACGCGGGCGATGAGCATACGTGCGCCCTCGACGTCGACGGTTTCATCTGGTGCTGGGGCGAGGGTGAGCATATCGGCGGCGCCACCGACCAACTGGTCCCGTTCCAGCCGAACACCGGCCAGTACAAGCACGTCGATGCCGGCCACGACGCGGTTTGCGCGATTGACCTCACCGACCTCGTCAAGTGCTGGGGCGAGAACGACTGGGGTCAGCTCGGGGTCGCCGACCTTGGGAGTCAGGTCGCGCCGGTCGACTTGTCCGGAGCACCCTTCGCGGCACTGGATGTCGCGGTCGGAAACGAGATGACGTGCGCGCTCGACCTGCAGGGCGCGGTGACTTGCTTCGGGCGAGACCTCGCCGCCTTGCCGGACGACGTCCTGGCCGCGCGCTCGCTCGTGCAACCCATCACAGCGTCGAAGCCGTTCGTCGAGATCGAGGCCAGCGAAGCGGACGCTTGTGGGCTCACTGTCGATGGCGAGGTCCACTGTTGGGGCAACGCGCCGTTCGTGATCGTGGCTGGCGCCGCGACCACCGCCGCGAGCGTCACCGCGCCGGCCTTGGCGGCAGCGATGGACATCGGTCAGGGCTTCGTCTGCGCCGTCGATGCGCAGGGCGCAGCGGAGTGCCACGGCAGCAACTATCGCGGGCGCATGGGCCGCGGTGACGAGGACCCAAGCACGACCGCCGTGAACGATTGGACGCCGATCGACACGATGCAGCGGTTCAAGAAGATCTCGCTGTACGCCGGATTCGGCTGCGCACTCACGATCGACGGTCGCATTCAGTGCTGGGGCCAGGGCACGCACGGCAAGCTCGGCAATGGGAACCTCGGCTACGTCGCCGAACCGCAACTGGTGGCTTCGGCCCAGACATTCGTCCAGGTGGCCACGGGGGCCTACCACAGCTGCGCGCTCACGACGGGCGGGCAGACGTTGTGTTGGGGGCGAGGCAACTACTCCGCCCTGGGCCTCGGCGATTTCGCACACTACGCGACGCCCACGTTGGTCGCGGCGGAGCTCTTCGAGGATCTTGACGCCGACGACAGCCACACCTGTGGCCGCACTGCGGCTGGAGACCTCTGGTGTTGGGGCTCGAACACCGATGGCGTGCTCGGAACCGGCAACCAGACCACCGTGAACACGCCGACGCAGACCCTGACCGCCGATGTGGTGTTGGCGTTCTCCACCGGGCAGGACCACGCCTGCGCGCTGTACGCGGGGGGCGGAACGGCGTGTTGGGGCGATGGTTCGGAGGTCGGCCGGGGAAGCGTGGCGGACGTGAATTCACCGACGTTGCTCAATACCGCGAACCACCCCACGTACGTCGCGACGTCGGCCGGCGGCAACCACACCTGCGGACTGGACGCAGCGGGCAACGCATCCTGCTTTGGCCACAACGATCAAGGCGAACTCGGCAACGGCACGACGACAGACGCACTCACTGTCGCTGTGTCCGTGAACACGGTCGAGACGTTCAAGGAACTCAGCGCCGGCGACCAGGTGACGTGCGGTGTCACAAGCGCAGACTCCGGCCTGTGCTGGGGCAGGGGGACCCTGATTGGCGACGGCAATACGACCCGAAACACGTCGCCAACCGCGATCTCAGGCAACCACCAGTGGGCGAGGATTCGCGCCGGCGAAGACCACAATTGCGGCATCACGCTCGCCGGCGAACTCTTCTGCTGGGGGGGCGGGGGCCTCGGGCAGATCGGCGATGGCGGCATCTTCCGTCGGGACGACCCCCGACAGGTCGCTCTACCCGAGGCCGTGGTCGACGTCGCGCCGACCGGAGACCACACCTGCGCGGTCACGATCTCAGGCGCGCTCTACTGCTGGGGAAGCCGCGAGTTCGGGCGACTCGGCGACGGGTTGGACAGCATCTATCGAAGCCCGGTCTACGTCGATCTCAGCAGCCTCTAACCGCTCGGCGGCGCGTCCTGGAACCGGTCGCTGCAGCGGGTCTACGAGGATAGTTCGGCGGGTTTGCGCTTGTGGGACTGCGGACCCAGTCGCCACAACGTGACGGTGCCGCCCACGACGCCCAGCGCGACCAGTTGAGCGTCGTCGTCGAACGCCAGTGAAGTGAATCCCCCGTTGCGGGTGTCGATCGCGAAGATCGGTTGGCCGCTCGCGGCGTTGAGGATCGTCACCATGCCCGCGTCGTCCAACACCGCGACGAGATACCCGTCCCGCGTCACGGCGAGCGCTCGGCACCCCTTGACGCGACTCAGCTCGCTCGAAGCGGGCTTCGACAGCGCGGTGCTGGCGAGGGGCAGGATCCGCACGCGACCGTCGGCCGTTCCGACGATGGCCTCGGCCCCACCCGGAACGCACGCAATGGCGGCCACCGGCGAGTCGGTCCGGTGGAGCTCGCGCACACTGTCGCCGTCCCGGCGGACAGAGACCACCCGGCCGCTCACGGTTCCACAGATCAGCGCGGCTCCCAGGTTGACCAGCGAGATGCACGCCACAGGCTCCGCGAGCGACGCGAACGATCGCGGAGCGTCGGCTCGGTTGGGATTCCATGCCCAGAGATCGCCACCCTCGGTGGCCCCGAACACATGCTTGGTCGATTCGTCGATGGCGACGGATGTCAGGTGCGCCGGCCCGCCGCGCAGGCGGCTCGACCACAGGCCCGAGCTGAGGTCGGCGATACTGTGTGGTCCGCCATGCGCTGCGACGACGGCCTCGCGTCCCGTGATGCCGAGCGCAGCGCTGGACACCACCACATCGTCGGGCAGCTCCAGGCACGCCACGCACGTCCCGATGTCGGACCCGACCGTCGGCGAGTCGTTCGTCGTGTGACGGCCGACGATCGGCGGCGCCGTCTGAGTCTCCGTAGAGGACTGCTTCTCTAGAATCACGTCGATCGCGTCGACGAGCGCGCGCATGTCTTCGGGCCGGTCGTCGGGCCGCTTCTGCAGCATCCGGCTGACCAGCGCGCTGACGCCCGGCGGTAGCGAGACGCCCGGCAACACCACGGACACCGAGGCAGGGTTGCGGTGCACGTGCCCGTCGAGCACATCCCACGTCGTGGGGCCCGTGAACGGTGGTTCGGTGGTGAGCAGCGTGTGGAGCACGCAGCCAAGGCTGTAGATGTCGCTGCGGCGGTCGATGTTCTGGGCAAGGCATTGTTCGGGGGACGCGAACTGCGGCGTCCCCAGAAACCCCTGCGTCGCCGAGAGGCCGCCGATCACACGCGCGACCCCGAAGTCGAGGATTAGGACAAAGAACCCCGAGGCAGGCAGGGCTTCGACCATGATGTTGGCGGGCTTCAAGTCGCGGTGAACAATGCCGATCTCGTGCGCTTCGTGCAGCCCGTTGGCGACCTGCCGGACCAGCTCCAGCGCAAGAATCGGGGCGATGCGTCCGGTCTGATCGACGAGCGTCTGCAGGGTCTGCCCCTCGATCAGGTCCATGAACAAGGCAAACACGCCCTCCCTGAGCACGACCGACTCGTAGACCGAGACGATGTGGGGGTTGCGCAGTCGGCTCATCGCGTCCACTTCGACTTCGTAGCGGGCGAGGATCTCCTGGGCGACGTCGTCGCCAGCGAAGCGACTGCTGTCGACGATCTTGCACGCAAAGGACCGGCGAAGCACTTTCGCCCGGGCGCGGTACACCCAACCCACCGCACCGGCGCCGAGGAATTTGTCGAGGACGTAGCGTTCGTCGATCGTGCGACCGAGGTACTCGAAGTCCGACTCTTCGATGCTGCGCCAACCTAAGCGTGGTGCTTCTTTCCCGCACTCCCCGCAGATCTCGGCGTTCTGGTCGATGCAGGTGATGCACCGGGGGCAGTAGAAGTGAAACGCCGCCACACCCAACGCGCGGGGCGCGATCCGGCGCATGATGGCGATCACGCGAGCGACCAACTCCGCGGCGTCGAAGGGTTTGGTGACGATATCGTCGGCGCCCGATCGGAAGCCGCGCAAGCGCTCCGAAACCTCACCACTCTGCGAGAGCAGCATCACCGGCACGTTGCTGGTCCGCCTCAGTCGCCGGGCGAGGTCGAGCCCGCTCATGTCCGGCAACTCGACGCTGATAATGACCAGATTGTAGTTGTTCGCTGACGACTGTTTGGCGGCGCCGAAACCATCGACGGCCTCGTCGATCGCAAAGCCCTCGTCCCGCAGGCCCGAGCTGATGAGTGAACGGACATCCGCATCCTGGTCCACGACAAGAATGCGCCGGTACTCAAACATGTGCCCCTCCCGTTCTCTACAGATGACCCCGCGCGATCGCGCAGCTGAGGCAAACACAGCGTATCAGTCCGCGACCGAACTGCAAGTCTTGGTGCCGCCGTGCCGCGAAATTCTTGCGCCTCCCGGCACCCGATACGTAGCGCGGGTCGCCGTGTTAGGGTAACGCCGCGAATCTATTATTTAATGTCTCTCACGAGTACCCGTCAGTGTTCTGGAAGGTCTTTGGTCTAGTCGTCTATCTCGCCGTACTTCTCGGCATTGGAGCCGTTGCATCTCGCCGGATGAAGAATGTCCGCGACTACTATGCGGCGGGCAAAAAGCTCAGCTTCTGGGCCGTCGCGTTTTCGGCTCGGGCCACGGGTGAATCCGGCTGGCTGCTGCTGGGTTTGACCGGCCTCGGCGCGATGATCGGCGCCCGGGCGTTCTTCGTCGTCGGGGGGGAAGTCATCGGCGTCGGCCTCGCGTGGCTCTTGATGAGCCGGCGGTTTCATCGACTCACGATGAAGTACGACTCGATCACGATCCCGGACTACCTCGAGTCGCGGTTCGGAGACAGTTCACACAAGATTCGGCTCGTGGCCGCGGGCGCGCTGGCGGTGTTCGTGCCGATTTACATTGCGGCGCAGATCTTCGCGACCGGGCAAGCGTTCAGCGACTTCCTGGGCTGGAATTTCTACGTCGGGATCGCGGTCGGCTTCGCCGTGGTGATGGCCTACAGCATCAGCGGGGGCTTCCTCGCCGTGGTGTGGTCCGACGTCTTCCAGGGCTCGCTGATGTTCTTCGGCCTCGTCGCGTTGCCGATCGTCGGCATCGTCCACCTCGGCGGCTGGGGCGAGGTCAGCGCGACGCTGAGCGCCATCGATCCATCGCTGCTCACCTTCTCGGGGAAGGACGGGTGGACGCCGACGGTGATCCTCGGGACGCTCTCGTTCGCCCTCATCGGGGTGGGATTCCTGGGCTCGCCGCAGATCTTCGTGCGCTTCCTCGCGCTGCGCGACGAATCCGAGATCAGCAAGGGTGCCGCCCTCGCGATCTTCTGGACGATCCTCGCCGACAGCGGCGCCGTGCTCACGGGCATGGTCGGTCGCGCGCTGCTGACCAAACCGGGTGTGGAGGCCGAATCCGTCCTCGGGACGGGCGCCGAAGGGGTGCTCCCGATGATGGTCGACGGCCTGCTGCCCGCGATCCTCGTCGGACTGTTCATCGCGATCGTGCTCAGCGCGATCATGTCCACCGTGGACTCGCTGCTCGTGCTCGCGTCGAGCGCGGTGGTGCGCGATGTCTACCAGAAGGTCCTCCACCCCGAGCTGACCGATGAGAGCCTCGTCTCGCGCGGTCGCGTTGCGACGTTCGTGTTGGCCCTCATCGCCGTCGGGATCGCGCT
>JBFIHF010000396.1:0-5792 GCA_041601915.1 Bradymonadaceae bacterium | reverse complement strand
GGGCGAGCGTCCCAGCGTCGCGTTCATGTTCCCCGGCCCGGGGGCACAGCGTCTCGGGCTGTTCCGAGACCTCGTGCAGCGCTATCCCGCGTTTGCCGCGCATCTCGACCGCCTCGGTGCGGCGGCGGACCTGCCGATCCGTGAGCTGCTCTATCCGGCGACCGAAGACGAGGACGCGGCGGCGCGACTGACCGCCACCGAGGTCTGTCAGCCGGTGATGGCCGCGGTAGGCTTGGCGCTCGCGGCGTTTCTGCGCGATCTTGGCGTCGACCCCGACGTGAGCCTCGGTCATTCGCTCGGCGAGTTCGCCGCGGCGGCGGCCGGCGGCATCATGACCGACGAGGACGCGGTACGCTTTACCGCGGCGCGCGGGCGTCTGATGGCAGACCTCGACGTCGCCGACGCGGGGGCGATGGCGGCCGTGATGGCCCCTGCTGATGCCGTACGTCCGCACCTGGCCGATGGGGCGCAGATCGCCAACCTGAACCATCCCCAGCAGACGGTGGTTTCGGGCTCCACGGCCGCGATCGACGCGACCGCCACCGCGCTCGAGGCGCTCGGCACGAAGGTCACCCGGCTCCGCGTGTCCCACGCATTCCACTCGCCGATCGTGGCGGGTGTTGGCACCGCGCTGACGGCAGTCGTGCAAGGATTGTCGCTGCGTGCCCCGGACCGGATGGTCGTCTCCGCGATCTCGGGGGCCGCGTACGGCGATGTCGAATCGGTGCGGCAAACGTTCATCGCCCACACCACGGCGCCCGTCGATTTCATGGCCGCGCTGGATGTCGCGGCACAGACCGCGACGGTGTTCGTCGAAGTGGGGTCGGGCGGGGCGCTCTGCGCGTTCGCTCAGGGAACGTTGAGCGGGCGGCTTCATGCCGTGCGCAGCCTCGGGTCGCGCCACGAAGATGGCGGGCGCGAGTTTCAGCGCGCGCTCGCGATGCTGGCGGCCTGCGGCGTCGACGTTGCATTCGAGAAGCTGCACCCGCGACGCGTGACGTCGCTGATCGCCGCGCCACTTGCGCGAAGCAAACACTGGGTAGTCCGCGACAAGGCCGTCGGCCTCGACGTGCCTGAGTCCTCCAGGGGGGCCGACATGACCAACGATTCGAAGTCCAGCGGTTCGAGCGACGCGCTCGTGGCGCTGTTTCGCGAGCAGAACGAGATCCTCCGGCAACACGCGGCGATTATCGCCGCGCAGAACGCCGCGCTTGGCGGCGCGGGGGTTCCGGCCGGACTTGTCGCGGCGCCCGCCCCCGCCGCGGCGCAGGTCGTGCCAGTGGCGGTCGCGGCACCGGTCGCCGCCCAGCCGGTGGCTCCAGCCGTGCCCAGCGAGGCACCGAAAGCGAGCCACAGCGACATCGTGCGCGAGGCCGTCGCGGCGGTCAGCGCGTTCCCGCCCGACGCCCTGCAGGACGAACAGCAGCTGGCGATGGATCTCGGCTTCGATTCGCTGATGTTCGTCGATCTCGCGGCGGACCTTCAGAAGCGCGTGCCGGGGCTCGAGATTCCACAGGCCGCGTTCGACCAGTCGACCACGATTGGCGGCGTCATCGCGTTCCTCGATGCGAATGCGAGCACCGGTGAGCACCACGACGCTCCCGCGACCGAAGTCGGAGAGCTGCGGCGCTTCGGCATCGAGTGGCGAAAGATGGCGCGCTTCGGGCTTGAGGGCGTGCCCTTTGCGCCAAACGGGGCAGTGGCGATCACGACCCATGGCGCGGACGTCGACGCCAACGTGCTCGCCCGCACGCTGGTGGGGCGCGGCGTCGCGGCGGTGGTCGTCGACCTTGCGGCCGGCGAGGACCTCCAGGGTGCAACGGCGCTGATCCACCTCGCCCATCGTGGTGCGACGTGGGACGTCGCTCATCTGCAGACCCTACGCCGCCTGGCGGCGCAGCTCTTCGCCAATGGCGCCGAAGCGTTCGTGACGGTGACGTCCGCGAACGCCGACGCAGCGATGCGCGGTGCGCTGCGCGGATTTGCGAAGTCGATCGGTCGGGAGTGGCCCAGCGCTCGCGTTCTCGCCGCCCACATCGACGGCGACGTCGCGGCAACCCTTATCGATGAACTCGATGATGCACGTCGTGTCGCCGAGGTCGCGTGGCGGGCCGGCGAACGCCTTGTTCCGGTCTCGGTGGAGGCGCGCCTGACGTCCACGGCGCTCGGGCTGAGCAAGAAGGACACGGTCGTCATTACCGGTGGCGCACGCGGCATCGCGCGGCTGTGTGCGGAAGCGCTCGCCGACAAAACCAAGGCGCAGATTGTCCTCATTGGACGCACTCCCGATGTGGATCTGGGTGCGCTGGGATCGCGCGCGAAGTACATCTCCTGGGACGTCTCGACGCCCAATCCCGCGGCGTTGGCGGGGCTCAAGCCGACGGTCATCGTGCACGCAGCGGGCATCATTCGCGACGCGGCGGTGCAGACCAAGACGGACGAAGACGTTCGCGCGGTGGCGTCCGTCAAGGTCGACGGCCTCCTCAACGTGCTGGCCGCGGCCGGCGACTCCGTGCACACCGTGCTCGGATTCGGGTCATGGGCGGGGCGGTTCGGCAACGCCCATCAATGCGACTATGCGGCGGCCAACGACGCGATGACCGAGATCCTCGCCGACCTCGCGACGGACAGCCTGCGGACGGTGAACGTGGACTGGCCGGTCTGGGACGACTCCGCGATGGCGACCTCGATCCCGAAGTCGCTGCGTGAGGCGATGCTCACTCGCGGCGTGACGTTCCTGGAGCCCGCCGAAGGCACGGCGGCGTTCCTCGCCGAGCTTGGGGCAAGCACCAGCGGTGAGGTGCTCTACGGTCGGACGGTGCCCGGAAGAGAGGCGGCGGTCGTCGCCCGCTACGAGGCTTCGCTGGCGTCGATGCCCTACGTCGCAGATCACGTCGTGCGCGGCGCACCGATTGTGCCGTTCGCCGGCGCGCTCGACTTTCTGTCCGCGGCGGCCTCGGCGGCCACGGATTCCGACGCGGCGCTGGTATTGCGCGATGTCACGCTGTTCAAGGGCCTCGACTTGTCGGCCCCTGTGGCGCTGCAACTGCGAGCGGACGTCGAGCGCGGCCGCGGCACGGCGGAGATCTGGGCCGACGGCGCTCTCGCCTATCGAACCAAGTTCGATACCAACACGACACCCGACCTTCAGGCGCGGATGCCGCAACTCGAAGGTTCGGCGGTGACGCCGACCCTCGATCTGCCGCATTTCTACGCGGATGTCGCCTTCCACGGCCCGCGCATTCACGGGATCACGAAGGTCGAGGGCATCGCTCCGCACTGGGTGGTGGGCCTCGTGAAGACGTCCACGCCCGGCAGCCTCGGCGTGACCGGCCGCGACTCGTGGCAGGTCGATCCGCTGGTGATCGACGCGTCGATGCAGCTCGTGCTGTACCACCTGCAATCGCTGCACGGGTTCGGCGCCATCCCGTTCGCCATCGACGAGTACGCGCAGATCCGGCCGTTCTCCGGGAGTTGGGTGCGGTGTTCGATGGCGCTCGACGACATGAGCGACGGCGTGATCGTGGGGACGATCGCATTCGAGGATGAAAAGGGCCTCGCGGCCGTCATGACGCGTCTGCGTGCGAAGGAGTTCCACGACGGCGAGCGCGATGTCGACGTCGCGCCCGACATCGATCCGCGGCATTGGGATGTCTCGCAGTGGACCGAAGTCCAGGAGCTCGAGCAGCGCCTTCAGATGGCGGATCTGATCGGGATTCGCAATCCGTACTTCTGGCCGCATGACGGCCCGGCGCGGAACACGGCGATGGTGGACGGGCGCGAGATGATCAACTTCTCGAGCTACAACTACTGCGGGTTTTCCGGGCACCCGGTCGTCTCCAAAGCCGCGCAGGACGCGATCACGCGGTACGGCACGTCGGTCTCCGCCAGTCGCATCGCGTCCGGACAGATTCCGCTGCACCAGGAGCTCGAGGACGCGATCTCGGGCTTCATGGGCACCGAAGCGACGCTCGTGTTCGCAGCCGGCCACATGACGAACGAGACGGTCATCGGTCATCTGTTCGGCAAGAACGATCTGATCGTGCACGATTCGCTGGCGCACAACTCGATCTTGACCGGCGCGGAGCTCTCCGGGGCGAAGCGGATGTCGTTCCCCCATTCGGACTGGGAGGCCCTCGATCGGACGCTGACGAAGCTGCGTGGCAGTTACGAGAAGGTCGGCATCTTCATCGAGGGCGTCTACTCGATGGATGGCGACATCCCGAACCTGCCCAAGTTCATCGAGGTCAAACGCAAGCACCGCGCGTTGCTCTACGTGGACGAGGCGCATTCGATGGGCGTGATCGGCCCGCGCGGAGCTGGGATCAGCGACTATTTCGGCATCGACGCGATGGACGTCGACATCTGGATGGGGACCCTGTCGAAGTCGTTCGCGAGCTGCGGCGGGTTTATCAGCTCGTCGAGCCAGCTCGTGACGTACCTGAAGTACACGACGCCCGCGTTCGTGTTTTCGGCCGGAATCAGCCCCGCGAACGCCGCCGCAGCGCTCGCGGCCTGTCAGCTCCTCGCCGCGCACCCCGAGATCCCGCAGACCTTGCAGGCGCGGGCGAACTACTTCGTCGAGCTGTGCCAGCAGAACGGCATCGACACCGGGATGTCGAAGGACTCCGCGGTGGTGCCCGCGATCGTGGGCAACTCGATCGACTGCCTGAAGTTGTCGGCGCGCCTCGCTGATCGCGGCGTGAACGTGCAACCGATCGTGTACCCGGCCGTCGACGACGAGTCGTCACGCCTGCGATTCTTCCTCAGCGCGGTTCATACCGAAGACAACCTGCGCCAGACGGTCGAGATTCTCGCCAAAGAGCTCCACAACGTGCGTTCCGGAGCTGCGGCGGAATAGGAGAACCGGGTGCATCCTCACCGTCTTGCCCTTTTCGCGGGCGTCGCTCTCTGCGTCGGCTGTCGCAATGCGCCTCCGCCCGATGAACCACCCGCCGCAGCGCCCGTGGAGCTGCCCGTCGCGCCAAGCGCCGCGCCCGACGCCGCGCGCCCCGACCCGTGGCACTTCACCGGACAGTTGTTGGGTGTGACCGAGGCGCATGTGGTCGTGCTGACCGACCAGATCGTCTCGCTCGACATCGAGACCGGCGCCCTCGTGGCGACCGCGACGACGCCGGCGCGCGACCCGGTCCCGTCGTTCGAGCGGCACCTACCGCGTCTGGGCGATGATGAACGTCCCGGCATCGCGGTCGATCGACTCGAGGACGCGCCGATCTACGTCGGTGGCGAAAGCGTCGTCTTCATACGCGGGACTGACTCGGCGGCGACGACCCTCGTCGGCCTGGACAGCGCGACGCTCGAGGAAACCTGGACGCTCGAGCTCGCCTACGAGCGGCCCGTGCGATCTTGCGCAACTGCTGTCGGGGTCGTCCTCGTCCCGCCGTCGCCCGATCCGGCGCGCGCCGTGAACTGGCTCGGCAAACAGACGTGGCTGCGCGAGTTTGGCGACTCGGCGGACAAGATTCTGGACTTCCGCTGCGATGAACACCAGCTCGCGGTCTTGCTCGACGCCGATCCACCGGTCGTCCACACCTTCGATGCCGTCAGCGGGGACCTCGCCGCCACCGCGGCCGCGGCTGGCGCGGCACTCGTCGCGCACCCACTGGATCCGCACCCGCACGTGCGCCAGGTCGGCGCGGACGTCGTCGGGACGATCCCGTAGCTGTTGCGGGGTCTTAGATCGAGTAGTTGAAGACGCGGCTCTCGCCGCTGTCGAGCATGCGCACCGTCACGACCTGCAGGTCGCGGGGCTTGCTCCGGAAGATGTCCAG